>CAMDLR010000020.1 GCA_945901845.1 Sediminibacterium ginsengisoli
ACAAGGGTTGTATTCATTTCCTTGGAAAACTCTTTACGAAGTGTGAAATTGGGTAGCACATTCCAATATCCATTGTCTACATCACTGGCATTCCCTTTTAGAAAAACAAACTGCAAATTGGTATACTCGGCTTGAACTCCAAATGATAAGCGGTATTTACTTTTAAAATTGTAGGACAACCCTGCTCTTGCTGTTGCCACGAGTTGGTTATTGGTAAAATCATTACTTAGTAAATCATTGGTAGCAAAGATTTGGTCTTGCTTTCGAAAAAATTGTGTGTTAACACGTCCGTGGTACCAAGAATTTAAAACAGAAAACCCCGCATTAAAATTATGTTGCTTGGTTTTTAAAGGTCGTAAAAAATCTATACGTAAGGACGCTGAATTATTGTCAGTATTAAAGAGTTGACGTTGGGTAGAATCAACCCCAGTTGGTGTTTTATCGGGAAATAGAAACTGCTGAAAAAATGTTCTATTGTTATGGGTATTTGATAAATTAGCATTTGCAATAAAGCGTAGGTACCCCGGTCCTGTTTTTTGTTTGATATTATAACTTCCCGACAATGCTTGATTGAAGCCACCACCTATACTGTGGTTGTTACGATTGCTTAACCGGTAAATTTGTTGCTGGTTATTGATATTGGTAAATGTATTACTAGAATTATTGTCAAAAGAATTTGGGTTTAGCTGATAGGTCAGTGATAAAACATGCTGTTTATCAATTTCATAATCGGCTTGTGCTCGAAAATTAGGCCTCGATGAAAAATTAGTGAACCTATTTTGTGTATTAAAATAATTTACAGAATCTCTATACATATTTTCTCTTTTCGAATAGCCATTACCGGTAATGGTACTTACACCAACGCCTCCATTTAAGTTTAATACAAGTTTTTGATTGCGGTAACTGCCATTTGCAGATGTTGATGATTCACCCCTTGTTCCAGCACTCACATTTACCCTTCCAACCCATCCAATTTTCCCTTTTTTAGTAACAATATTAATGACGCCTCCCGTTTCAGTAGCGTATTGAGGCGGAGGGGTTGTCATAACCTCAATTCTATCAATACTATTTCCTGGCAAACTCTCTAACAAATCTTGAAGTTGTTGCGCATTTAGATCGGTGGGGTTATCGTCAATGAGAATTCGAGGCTCTCTACCCTTTAGTAAAATTTTTCCAGTAGGGTCATTGTTAATAAGCGGCATATTTTTTAATAGTTCGGCAGTAGTGGCACCTCCACTCAAAGCGCTTTCACCCACATTAAAGATGATTTTATCGTCCTTGTTTTCTATGAGTGGCTTTTCGGCATACACAATAACTTCTGAACTAGCCGCGCCAGAAACGTTTAATTTAACATCGCCCAAATTGAAATCGTATCGCTCCTCCCTTAAATAAATACTATCAATTTGAAGATCGGCATAACCCACCATCGTTGCTTTTAGCTTGTAATATCCAAATGGCAAATTCAAACACTCAAAAGCGCCGTTTTTATCAGATACTACCTGAAATGCCACAAGCGTATCTGACATTTTTTTTAATTGGATACTAGCAAATGATAAAGGCTTGTTGGAAGTTGCGTCTAACACATTGCCAATAATAAGCCCCATCGATCGACTGGCCACTGGAGACGGTTTTTGACAATAGCCTTGTATACAAAAAAACAAGGCACTCATTATGCATAAAAAAGACTTCATAGTATCGATTACAAAATAAATCTTTATTAGCAAGATGAGAAATAATAAGGGCTAATTGGTTAATTTTATAGAAATAATCGGCCACCATGTTAACGATCTACGGCATACCCAATTGTGACACTGTAAAAAAGAGTTTAGACTGGTTTACAAAATACAAAATTGAATATGTGTTTCATAACTACAAAAAAGAAGGGGTAACAGCTACCTTACTCAAAGATTGGATGTCTCAACAAGATTTTACACTGATTGTAAATACAAAATCTGCTACCTACAAGAAATTAAGCCCAGAAGATCAAGCAAAATGCGCAAAAGCAGCTACTGCTGTTGCCGTATTACAAGAAAACACGAGCTTAATCAAAAGACCCATCGTTACAAAGAAGGGTAAAATTATAGCCATTGGTTTTGACCTAGAAACATACGCAAGACTATTTTAAAATAGCCGCTAATTTTTGTAAGAGGTCTTCACCTCTTAAATCTTTCCCAATAATTTTTCCTGTAGGATCAATTAACAAATTAGCTGGAATGCTTTGAATACGGTATAGTTGTGCCACTTCGTTATTCCAGTATTTTAAATCACTTACATGCGTCCATGTGAGTTTGTCTGCTGCAATAGCCTGAATCCAACTGTTTTTATCCTGATCTAAAGAAACACCAAGTACCGTAAAATTTTTTAACTTATACTTGTTATATGCTGCAACAACATTAGGATTTTCTTGCCTGCAAGGTCTGCACCAACTAGCCCAAAAATCAATGAGTACATACTTACCTTTAAGTGAAGACAACTTTATAGGCTTGCCATTTTGATCATTTTGTGTGAATTCTATTGCCATCGAACCTATTTGTCCAATTTTAGCATCCCCCACAGACTTTACAATCATTTCAGAAAAATAGCCTTTTTTAGCAGCAGGCTCTAGTGTATTATATGTAGATTCTAATTCTTGCGGTCCTGAAAATAAAGGCCCAACAGCAAAAAGTGCAAATGAACTTATAACAGAAGCAGGGTTAGCATTTGCAAATCCTATCGTTTCATTTAAAAGCACTTGCTTATAGCTATTATATAAATTAATGAGTGAATCACGTTTTGGTGTTTGTGCCGTTTCTGCCTGAATAAGCGGCACAATGGCATTGAGCTTGTCTTTTAAAGGGGCAAACTGAACTCTAAATTTCTCGTAAGTCTGGTGTAATACCGATCCAGTTAATTTAATTTGATCTGGAGCAGCTAAATCACCTTCTATAACAACAGCTTCATTGCCAATAAACATTTCGATATTAATTTGTGGTGCCGCTGAAAACGAAAGTTGTAAAAGCATACCTTCATTTACAGTTCCCTTCAAAACAAATGCCCCATCTGCAATATTACCCGTAGCAAGCGCCTGACCATTAAAAACATTTTTTAAAGTTGCGGTACTGCCATTTGTCAATCCCTTAATTTTTCCATTCACTGAAAAATCAGCAGCAATGGCAGATTGAAAAGCTATTAAAAGGGCAAGTGTGTATATGATTAGTTTACGCATAAAAAAAATTTGAGTCTATTTTTTGTGTCTATTTTTTAATATTTCAATAACATCCTGCAAACTGTAGCCTTTTGCCTGTAATAAAATTAAATAATGAAAAAGTAAATCAGAGGCTTCATTTAAAAACAATAAATCATTGTCATCTTTAGACTCTATCACAAGCTCTACTGCTTCTTCTCCAACTTTTTGCGCAATTTTATTGATTCCTTTTGAAAATAAAGAAGCGACATAAGAACTATCAGGACTGTCGTTTTTACGGCTAGCAATAACTGTTTCCAAGTAGGTTAAAAAGTGAGCAGAATTATTCTCTTCGCCAAAGCATGTATCACTACCAGTGTGGCAAGTTGGTCCAACAGGTACTGCCTTAACAAGAAGTGAATCAGCATCACAATCGAGTAACATATCTTTGTAATTCAAAAAGTGACCACTCTCTTCTCCTTTTGTCCAAAGTCTATTTTTAGACCTACTAAAAAAAGTAACTTTTTTAGTAGACAAGGTTGTTTCAATAGCAGTAGCATTCATAAAACCAAGCATCAAAACCCTTCCGCTTTCAATATCTTGAACAATTGCCGGCACAAGCCCATCTGCATATTTTGAAAAATCAATTTTGTCTAACATAATAGGTCGTAAAAGTAAAAATTAAAGCCTAATTAGCAAGCCTTTATCAAATAAAAATGATTTTAAAGCGAATACTTCAATTTCTTTAAAATGAAAGATACTAGCAGCTAGAGCCGCATCTGCTGCCCCAGTTGTAAAAACATCCTCAAAATGGGCCATAGTTCCACCTCCCCCCGAAGCAATTACCGGTATTGAAACAGCTTTAGAAACAGCCCTTGTAATATCTAAAGCAAAGCCAGCCTTGGTACCGTCATGATTCATAGATGTTAAAAGAATTTCGCCAGCACCCAGCTTTGCAGCTTCTTGAGCCCAGGCTAAGCAAGTTGTTTTGGTAGCAACCGTTCCCCCATTTAAATAAACGTACCAAACACCATCCGCTTCTTGCTTGGTATCAATTGCCACTACAATACACTGACTTCCAAATTCCTTGGCCAAAGCTGCCACTAGTTCCGGATTTTTGAATGCTGCAGAGTTCACAGCTATTTTATCGGCACCATTTTGGAGCAGTACACGCACATCTTCAGTGCTTGCAACACCACCGCCAACAGTAAATGGTATATTAATTACCCCAGCAATTTTTTTGGCTAGATCTGCGAGTGTTTTGCGTTTTTCATTGGTGGCTGTGATATCTAAAAAAACAAGCTCGTCTATGCCGGCAGCTGCATAAAAAGCACCAAGCTCGACAGGGTCACCTGCGTCACGAATATTTTCAAAATTGACACCTTTAACGGTTCTCCCATTTTTAATATCCAAACAAGCAATAATTCTTTTTGCTAACATACTTTTAAATTATGCATCAAACTGCTGTAATGCTTTTAGTGAAATACGGTTTTCATAAATTGCCTTGCCAACAATGGCACCAGCGCAACCAATATTAGCAAGCGTTTCAAGATCTTGAAGCGAACTCACGCCACCACTTGCTACTAATTTTAAATTGGGAAACTTCGTTAAAAGTGATTGATACAGAACCGTAGAAGGCCCTTCTAACCTGCCATCTTTTGTAACGTCGGTACAAAAGATATTGGTGATGCCTCTTTCTAAATACCCGCTAATAAAATCATTGATAGAAATATCAGACGTTTTCATCCATCCATTTACTGCAATGAGATTACCTTTCACATCGGCGCCTAAAAAAAATGCATGTGCGCCATAGGTACTTACCCAGTTTAAAAAAAGTTCGGGATTGGCAACGGCAATACTCCCAATGGTTGCAAGGGACGCCCCACGCTCAAAAACAAGTGCAACATCCTGGTCCGTTTTTATACCGCCACCAAAATCAATCACTAATTTTGTATGTAGTGCAATCGATTCTAATACTTTCCAGTTTTTTACAACACCTGCTTTAGCACCATCTAAATCCACCAAATGAAGCCTTTTGATTCCGGCATCTTCAAAACCCTTTGCCACTTCCAATGGATTTTCGTTGTAAATGGTTTTTTGCGCATAATCACCCTCCGTTAACCGAACACATTTGCCATCAATAATATCTATTGCAGGTATGATTTGCATATTATTTAATATCTAAAAAGTTTTGTAAAATTTTTTCTCCTACTGCTGCACTTTTTTCGGGATGAAATTGTACCCCATAAAAATTATTTTTTTGAAGTGCTGCACTATAAGGCAATATATAATGGGTAGTGGCAATGGTGTCTGGCCCAAGGGCTGCGTAATAACCGTGTACAAAATAACAGTAGGCATCAGGGACTAAGCCATTAAATAATGTTGAACCATATCCACTTATCGTATTCCAACCCACTTGTGGAATTTTATCGGTTCCATTGGGCAAAAAAGACACAACACGCTCATCAAATACAGATAAACAGGGGGTATTATTTTCTTCAGAATAAGAACATAATAATTGCATGCCTAAACAAATGCCTAGCACGGGCTGTTCCAATGTTTTAATAACAATATCTAAATTTCTTTCCTTTAAGTAGGCCATAGCATTACTCGCCTCCCCAACACCCGGAAAAATAACACGATCTGCTTTTTGTAACAGCTCCACATCATCTGTTAGAACTGCGCTAACACCAAGTCTTTCTAGTGCATAGGTAACTGATAATATATTTCCTGCATTATATTTTACAATAGCAACATTCATATTACTTTTGACCAATTATAGATGATAAAAATTGAGCTGTTGTTGCTGTAACATCTGAACCATTTTCTAGCGCTTTGATATATGCGGATCCAATAATGGCACCAGTTGTATGCCTCGTAGCAAGTTCAAATGATGCAGCATCTTTAACCCCAAACCCAACCAAAATAGGATTGTTTAAATGCATCTGCTTTAGTTTTTGCAGGTAAGCATCTACAACATCAAAATTAAGTGCCGATCCTGTAGTTGCAGAAGCACTCACTGCATATAAAAATCCAGAACTGAGCGAATCAAGATAAACAATACGCTCTGTGGGTGTTTCTGGCGTTACTAAAAATATGAAATCTAACCCGTGCTTTTTTACGATAGCACCATATTTAGCTTCAAACTCATAAGCAGGCATATCTGGTAAAATAAGTCCATCCACCCCCACCGCCGCTGCCGCTTCACAAAATTTATCGAAACCAAATTGCAATACTGGATTCATATAACCCATGAGTACCACTGGTAATTGAATAGTAGGCCTTAATGATTTCAATTGATCAAACAATAGTTCTATAGACATACCATTTTCAATGGCTCTAGCACCACTCTCTTGAATCACTGGTCCATCTGCTAATGGATCTGAATAAGGCATGCCAATTTCTACTAAATCTGCTCCATTTTGCTCTAAAGCAGCAATGATAGGGAGCGTGCTATCTAATGTTGGATAGCCTGCCGTGCAATACACATTGAGCACCTTAGATTGCTTTACCTCAAATAATTTTTTTAATCTTGTCATGAATCTAATTTTTGCATGTACGTAGATAAATCTTTATCGCCACGGCCACTTAAACAAATAACAACCGTATCAGTTGGCTTCCACTCTATTTGATTGAGCGCTGCAAAAGCATGTGCTGTTTCTAAGGCAGGAATAATTCCTTCCGTTTTACTTACATGGAATGCAGCATCCATTGCTTCATTATCTGTGGCACTCAAAAAAATACCCCTGCCAGAAGCATATAAATTGGCATGCATGGGGCCAATACCTGGGTAATCGAGACCTGCCGAAATACTATGCGGCTCTTCTACTTGACCATCTGGCGTTTGCATCAATAAACTTTTACTGCCATGTAGTATTCCGGGCGTACCAAGCTGCGTAGTGGCCGCACTCATACTTGTATGAACCCCATGACCAGCTGCCTCCACTGCGACAATTTGTACCGAAGGCTCTTCTAAAAAATGATAAAAAGCGCCAGCAGCATTACTACCCCCACCCACACAAGCAATAACATGTGTTGGTAGTTCGGTACCAGTTTGCGCTAGTAATTGCGTTCGAATTTCTGCACTGATTACACTTTGAAAACGGGCAACCATATCGGGATACGGATGTGGCCCTACCACACTACCAATGATATAATGCGTATCCGTTGGGTTATTTATCCAATCTCTTATGGCTTCATTGGTGGCATCTTTTAATGTTTTACTACCACTTTTTGCAGGAACTACCGTAGCCCCTAACATACGCATACGAGCAACATTGGGTGCTTGCCGTTCAATATCTTTTTCACCCATATACACAATGCACTCCATTCCTTTTAATGCACAAACTGTGGCAGTTGCCACCCCGTGCTGTCCAGCTCCTGTTTCGGCGATGATTCGTGTTTTACCCAGCTTTTGAGCAAGAATAATTTGACCAATGGTATTGTTAATTTTATGCGCACCGGTATGGCATAAATCTTCTCTTTTTAAATAGATCGTTGTTCCATACTGTTCACTCAAACGTTTCGCTAAAAATAAGGGCGTGGGTCTGCCCACATAATTTTTCAAAAGGTCGTTACACTCTTCTTTAAAATTTTCATCGTCCATGATCTCTAGATAACGGCTTTTTAGTTGCGCTACATTCGCAAATAACATTTCTGGAATAAAGGCACCGCCAAAATCTCCATAATAACCATGCTCGTTTGGATTTGTAAATGTTTGTTGCATATTTAAAGTGCTTTAATGGTAGGAATAAAAGATTGTAATAGTGGTATGTTTTTTTGGCCTGGTGTCGTTTCAAACTTACTGTTTACATCTACAGCAATACAATTACCGGCCGCTTCAGATTGTACAAATGAAGTAATTTTAGAGATATCATCAGGTCCAATGCCACCACTTAAAAAGTAAGGCTTTTGACGGGTAGCATTGGCTAGTTTTATCCAATCAAATGAAATACCAGATCCACCATACAAACTGGAAGCAGTATCAAATAACAGATAATCTATGTCTTCTAGATATTCAGAAATTTTATATGCAACATCATCTCTTTTGGAAATTCTAAATGCTTTTATTACTGGGTAATGATTGGCCATCTCTTTACAATAGTTGGGTGTTTCATCACCGTGAAGCTGCACCATATCAAGCCCCGCAGCAGTAGCTGTAGCAATAACCTCGTCCATGGGTTCATTCACAAATACACCTACTTTTAATACCCCTGGCAACTGAATGCTTTTAATTTGAGCAAGGGTTAATGCATGTAATGCATAACGCTTGGAAGGCGGATAAAAAATAAACCCTAGATAATTTACACCCGCTTTACTTAAAGCAAACGCTTCATCGATATCTGTAATGCCACAAACTTTAACTTTCATTTTCTCGTTTTTTTAAATCAGCTACAAAAGCCTCGAATGCTGCAGCAGGATCTGGTGTTTTCATAAAATTTTCACCAATTAAAAACCCATCAAACCCTTCCTTTTTAAGTTCAAGTATGGTTGATACGTTACTGATACCGCTCTCTGCAATTTTTGGTAAATGAGCCGGTAACATGTTAGCAAGCGCAATAGAATGCGCAAGGTCCACTTCAAAAGTTTTAAGATTGCGATTATTGATTCCTACCATATCAATCCCATCACATACATGATCCAACTCATCTTTAGTATGAATTTCAAGTAACACTTCTAGTCCAATATCTTTTGCAACAGTAGCGAGTTCCTTAACAGCTAATGGTGTAAGGCAAGCAGCTATCAATAATATCACATCAGCACCATAAGCCTTTGCTTCAATAATTTGATACGGGTCAACCATAAAATCTTTTCGTAAAATAGGCGTATCATGAACCCTTGCAGCTGTAAGGTCTTGTAAAGAGCCACCAAAAAAATCAAGGTCTGTTAATACAGATAGTCCGGAAGCACCAAACGAAGAGTAAGCAGCCGTTACCGCAGTAACAGTGGCTGTATTATTAATAATACCCTTACTTGGAGACTTCCTTTTAAATTCGGCGATGATCCCCGTTTTTAAAGGACTTGTTACAAAAGAAGACATAGACAAAGCATCCGCCTTATAAAAAGGCATTTGTGTTAATATCGCTTCTGAAACAAGTGCTTTTTGAGTAGCCACCTCTTCTTTTTTACGCGCAATAATTTGATCTAATATATGCATACTATTGAACTGCAATTAATTGTTGTAAAACTTGATATGCTTTTTGACTATCCAAACTTTCTACCGCCGCCGCATAGGCATCATTATAGGTACTGTATTTTTGGGTAGCAAATAAAGCAGCTGCTGCGTTGGCAAGTACTACGGCGTTTTGCGCCATAGTTCCTTCTCCTTTTATGATTTTTAAAAATATTTGGGCTGAAGCTTCTACGGTATCTCCACCCGCTAAATCTTCTGGAAAAACAATTCTTTTACCAAGCTCGTTCGCAGAAACGATACGCTCCCCTTTTGCTGTAAATATTTTAGTATCACTTGTTAATGAAATTTCGTCGTATCCATCTAGTCCATGTATGATCGTATAATTAATACCTTCTTCTTGTAACAAATAATGATAAATTCTGGCCATTTCTAAACTGTACACCCCAATGAGCTGATGCGCTGGCTTTGCCGGATTCACAAGTGGTCCTAGCATATTAAAAAAAGTACGAACGCCTAGTTTTTTTCTGATAGGGCCAACTAGTTTTAGCGCTGGATGAAAAAGTGGTGCATGCAAAAAACAAATATTGGCGGCATCTAACTCTTGCTTTAACTCGTCTTCGTTATTTTTAAATACATACCCTAACTGCTCCATAACATTTGATGACCCACTAATGGTGCTTGCGCCATAGTTACCATGCTTGGCTACTTTTTGACCTGCACCTGCCACTATAAAACAAGAAAGTGTAGAAATGTTAAACGTATTTTTTCCGTCGCCACCTGTACCTACAATATCGAGTAAATCATATGTATCTAATTGAATAGGAACCGCAAGTTCAAGTAGTGCCTCTCTAAAACCTTGCAACTCCGCAATGGTAATACTGCGCATTAAAAACACCGTCATTAAGGAGGCTAATTCGCTATCATTGTAGGCGCCCGAAGACATAGAAAGCAGTAAATCTTTAGCGGCTTCTCTAGAAAGTGTTTTATGCTCAAATAAATATTGTAAAATCTTTTTCATTTTAGTATCCAATTTTTTATAACCGTTTCGCCACATGGCGTTAACACACTTTCGGGATGGAATTGAACACCACAAACATCATAAGACGCATGCTCAATAGCCATGATCAATCCGTTTTCATCGGTGGCCGTTACTTTAAGCACATCAGGCAGGTTCTTATTTGAAATAACCCAACTATGGTACCGCCCTACTTCGATGGAATGTTCTAATCCGTTAAATAAATAATTCGTGTTATCAATTGTAATGGGGGTTGCAACACCATGATATACCGTAGATAAATTTTCTAGGGTTGCGCCAAATACTTCACCAATGGCTTGATGACCAAGGCATACACCAAGTATCGATTTAGACGCGGCATACTGCTTAATTAACGGCAGTAGTAGTCCGGCTTCAGAAGGAATACCAGGGCCAGGAGATAAAATTATTTTATCATACCCTGCAACATCATCGAGATCCATTTGATCATTTCTAACAACCGTTACTTTTTGATTCGTTATATTTTCAACGAGGTGCACAAGGTTGTACGTAAATGAATCATAATTATCAAAAACCAATATTTTCATACCAACTACTTTTATATTCCAGCAGCTAAAACCACTGCTTGTTTTAATGCATTTAATTTGTTGTTGACTTCTTGTAATTCACTTTCAGGATTGGAAGAAACCACCACACCTGCGCCTGCTTGGTAGTAAAGCGTATTGTCTTTACTTAAAAAGCTTCGAATCATGATAGCATGGTTAAAATCACCGTTGAATCCTACAAAACCAATAGCGCCACCATAATAGCCACGTGCCGTTGATTCCAAACCGTCAATAATCTCCAATGCCTTAAATTTAGGCGCGCCACTTAAAGTGCCAGCAGGAAATGTTTGCGCTAATACACTAAACGGATTTGCATCCTTCCCTAAGGTTCCTACAACTTCGCTCACTAAATGAATCACATGCGAATAAAATTTTACCTGCTTGAACTGACTTACTGTTACCGCAGTACAAGACCTACTCAAATCATTACGGGCAAGATCCACTAGCATCACATGCTCGGCGTTTTCTTTTGCGTCTTCTAATAATTTTGCAGAAAGTGCTTTATCTTCTTCATCATTCCCTGTTCTTTTAAATGTACCTGCAATGGGATGCATGACTGCTTTGTTGTTACGCACAATTAGTTGCGCTTCAGGAGAAGAACCCATCAATTTATAATCACCATAATCAAAGAAAAATAAATAGGGTGAAGGGTTTACGCTTCGAAGCGCCCTGTACACATTAAACTCATCCCCTTTAAAGGATTGCTCAAAACGTCTACTAAGTACAATTTGAAAAACATCGCCACGTAAACAGTGTTGAATACCCTTTTCAACCATGGCCTTATATGCCTCGTCTGAAACGTTTGAACGCTCATCATCAACAGGGGTAAATGGAAATTGTGGTACGTCTTTATTTCGAATGAGGGATTCAATGAGTGAAGTGTCGGCCTGTTCGTTCGCTAACAAATTTTGACAAATAAAGAGTTCGTCTTTATAATGATCAAATACGATTACGTACTGGTACAACCGGTAACGAATGAGCGGAACATTTGTTTTTTTCGCATCAGCAAACGAAATAGTTTCAAATAATGGAATGGCATCGAAACTAGTGTAACCAAATAAGCCTTGTGCGAAACTTGTTTCTTTGTGCGCATGGGGTACTACTTGATAGCCCTGCATATAGCTCCACAACTGATTGTCAATTTGAGCCGTAGTTACATGCTGCTTTATTGGATCTTGATTTGGATACTTAATTTCGATTGTTTTTGCATCCTTCACTTCAATACCACCAATAGCACCTATACAAATAAATGAGTAGCTATTTTCAGCTACATGCGCATCGGTGCTTTCCAATAAAATAGTGTCTCTAAACCGGTCTCTTAGACGCAGGTAAATACTAACGGGCGTATACACATCCGCTAACATTCTTTTACTCTCTGTACGTAAATCAATTTTCTTCATAGGTCACAAATAAAAAACCCCGACTTATAATGGTCGGGGCTTTTGAAATTATTCAAAAAGTAGTGAACAGGCCATTACAATCCCCGATTGGAGTTAGTATGCCACCACCACTTGTTATTTAATAGTTGAATCATGATTACAAATTTAAGAAATATTGAGCATTAATGCCAGTTTTTTTCTAAAAAAGGGATTCCGCAACAATTAAATCTTGTGGGCGTGTAATTTTAAGGTTGCTATACTCCCCTTCTATTAAACGAACCGAATGTCCAGCCGCTTCCACCACCGTTGCTTCATCGGTAAAGCTAGCTTGGTAGGGCTGTTCGAAAGCAGGCAATAAAACCCTGCTTAAAAATGTTTGTGGTGTTTGTATGATTTTTACCCCGTTTCGGTCAATTACCTGGTGCGATTCACCGGATACGAGCCTAATACTATCAGTAGCTGTTACTGCTGGAATTGCAGACCCATATATCAAAGCCTCTTCGTAGCACTTTCTAATAAGATCACTAGATACCAAACACCTAACACCATCGTGAACAAAAATCACGCCTGGCTCTTTAACCGTCTGTAACCCATTTTTTACAGATTCAAAACGAGTAGCTCCACCCTCCACAAATTGTATATGCGCAAGTTGAGCTGTTTCAAAATAAGTAGCTGCTTCACCAATATAGGATGCAGGCAATACAAGCACAATTTGAATATCGTAGTAGGCGTAAAAGAACTGTTGAACAGTATGCCATATAATGGGTTTGCCCTTCAAATGCAAAAACTGCTTAGGCACAGCAGTACCCATTCTTACACCTGACCCACCCGCAACAATTACAGCCGTTTTTTTCATTGTCATTTATTTATAAATAGCGGTAGCCGATTCGCCTTTACTATTTTTAAAAGCCCTATACATTCCAGCGCTATTAAATACCATAGCTGTATTGCCTTTAGCATCCACCCCAATCATACCACCCTCACCATTTAATGCCATTAATTTTTCATGCACCACCACTTCCATAGCGGCTTGCAAACTAAGGCCTTTATATTCCATTAAGCAGCTAACATCGTATGCAGCTACTGATCGAATAAACATTTCACCATGACCCGTACAACTAATGGCGCAGGTTTTATTGTTGGCATAAGTTCCACTACCAATAATAGGACTATCTCCAATACGTCCATATTTTTTATTGGTCATACCACCTGTAGATGTTGCTCCTGCAATATTTCCTTTGCTATCACAGGCTACTGCGCCCACCGTACCAAATTTTTTATCCTTTAATAATTCCTCTAAATGATGATTGGTATGATCTAATGAATAGGCATCAGAATCGCGAATGGCTTTCCACTGGTCATATCTGAATTGAGAATAAAAATATTCGTCAGGTGCTAACACAACACCTTGTTTGATCGCAAAATCATTGGCACCTTTACCACTTAAAAAAACGTGATTACTATTACGCATTACTTCGGTAGCGAGTTGAATGGGATTTTTAACATTACGAACAGCAGCGATAGCGCCAGCTTCAAGGGTGGCTCCATCCATAATGGCAGCATCCATTTCTTGTAATCCCTTTTTAGTAAATACGCTACCTTTTCCAGCGTTGAATAAAATATTATTTTCTAAGGTAAAAATAGATGCTTGTATGGCATCCACTGCCGTACCACCATTTTGCAAAATGGAATAACCAGCATCCAAGGCTTCTTGTAATCCGTTTTGGTAAGCTTGTTCTAATTCGGGAGACATATCGGCTTTCAAAATAGTGCCTGCTCCCCCATGTATAACCAATGAAAATTGTTGCATCGTTTACTATTTTATTTATCCAATAGTAGTTTACATTCTGCTAGTAAATGTGCTTTATTGATGGCTGCAGTGCCTACTTCTTCACAAACAAGTCCACCAGCAATATTGGCCATTTCGGTGGCGAGTTCAATATTTTTTGTTGCTGCATACACAAGTGAAGCAACTGCAATAACAGTATCACCTGCGCCACTTACATCTGCAATAGATCTAACATGTGTAGGAATAATTTTTGCCGTATCGCCGGTATCAAAAAACATTCCTTTTTCTGATAAAGTAATGAGTGATATTTGATGTGCTAAATGCGTTTGAATTGCTGCATGAACCGCTCTTAAATTTTCGAGTGTAACCGAAGCAATAGGAACTTGCAATCCTTCTTTTACTTCTTTTAAATTAGGCTTAAATAATGTTACCCCTTTGTAGGCTAAAAAATTATTTTTTTTAGGATCCACAGACATTACAATATTTCGCTCCAAACAAGCAGCAATAGCCGCTTTAATAAATGTTGGCGTTAATACACCCTTGTCATAATCTTCAAAAATTACCACATCCGGTTTTTTAGCATCTAAACAAAAAGTGAATTTTTGTAGTAATACCTTTTCAATATCGCTACTAATGGGTGTTGTAATTTCTGCATCTAGTCGCATCATTTGCTGGTTGCGACTCATGACGCGCGTTTTATTGGTTGTAATGCGCGAATCATGCGTTAATAAATAACTGGTGTCGATGTGTTGTGCCTCAAAAAGTGATTGGAGTAATATACCATCAGGATCTGTACCAATTACGGATACAATAGTTGTTTGCGCACCCAGTGCTACTGTATTTAAAGCAACATTGGCAGCACCACCCACGCGGTGTTCTTTACGCTGCAGTGCAACGACCGGCACAGGCGCTTCGGGAGATATACGGTCTACCTGACCCCACCAATAGGTATCAAGCATTACATCGCCTATGATTACAACTTTTAGTTCGTTGAAGTCTTTAAAAAGTTGGTCAAAATTTGTCATGTTTATTTTTTATTACTTCGCACTGCAAGGTAATACAAAGGAATACCTAATAGTGCAATGATAAGCCCAGGCCATGTAAAATTAGGCTTATAAATGATCAATAATACACAAAACAGGGTTCCCATGATCACATAAATTGCGGGTAAAACAGGGTAACCCACCGCTTTGTAAGGGCGTTCGATATCAGGGCGCTTTTTGCGTAAAATAAAGATGCCTATAATGGTTAAAACATAAAAGATCACTACAATAAAAGAAACCATATCAAGTAGGTCACCATATTTACCACTCAAGCAAAGTAAGGCAGCTACCACACACTGAGCCCACAAAGCCCACTCTGGTACCGCATTTTTATTAAGTGTAGAAGCTTTCTTGAAAAACAAACCATCCTGCGCCATGGTATAATACACACGCGCTCCAGCTAAAATAAGTCCGTTGTTACAACCAAAGGTTGATATCATAATCATAACTGCAATTACATAGGTTCCAATGTTACCAAAAATTGCATTAGATGCAGAAACTGCTACCCTGTCTGCGGGTGCATGTGCAATGTCATTTAAAGGAAGTACACTGATATACATTAAATTAGCAGACACATAAATAATGGTAACAATTAGCGTACCTAAAAATAAACTTAACCCAATGTTGCGTTTAGGATTTTTAATTTCCCCAGCAATAAATGTTACGTTATTCCATGCATCACTACTAAAAATAGAACCTACCATAGAAGCTGCAATAGCGCCAAAAATTGCGAGGCCAATAACCGGTGTGGTACTATTATCTGCAGCAACAGTTTTCATGCTCCAAGCGTCTTGCCAATTGGCATTCCAAATTTCTGATTTTGCTGCAAGTAAAAAACCAAAACCAATAAGGCCAAATAATGAAACGAGTTTTGTGACTGTAAAAGTGGTTTGAATGAGCTTGCCACCCTGCACCCCTTTGGTATTGATATAGGTTAATAAGATAATGATGGCAATGGAAACGAGCTGGGCGGGATATATTTTTAGAAACCCAGCTTGAAAAATAATATTGGCATCCGTCATTTCTAATGCAGGAAAAAAATAGCCAGCAAATTTACTAAAGGCAACACCTACCGCTGCTATAGTACCTGTTTGAATCACCGAAAAAAAGCTCCAACCATATAAAAAACCCAGCAATGGATTGTACGACTCTTTAAGGTACACATACTGGCCACCTGCCTTTGGGAACATAGCACTTAGCTCGCCATAACTTAAGGCCGCTGTAAGGGTCATAAAGCCCGTAATTAACCAAATAGCTACTAGCCAACCCGCTGAACCCACATTGCGGGTAATATCGGCACTTACAATAAAAATACCAGAACCAATCATGCTACCTGCAACAATCATGGTAGCGTCAAATAATCCAAGAGATGGTTTAAATTCGGGTGTCGTTGTACGCATAAAAAAAGTTCTGTTGTTTAAAACAGAACTTCAAGATAATTAAAAAAATAAGAAATCAGATGGCTATTTTTTTGCTTTATACAAATCATTTAAACCCTTAACAAGATCTGTAGTGATATCGTAGGCAGTATCTTTGTAATACATGGAAAGCATATCTGAATTATTACCCAAAATAAAAGCATACCCTTTAGCCTTGTTATATTCCGCTAAATAATCGGTAATTTTTTTCTTCACGTCTTGTAATTTTTTCATACTCTCATCCTGCATTTCATTATTCATCATTTGCTCCTTGCTCTTAAATGTCTTATCCATTTGTTGAAGCTCTTGCTGCTTAGCATTTACTTCTGCTTCTGACATGCTCTGGCCATTTTTTTGTAACGCTTGGTACTTGGCTGCAAATAATTCTTTTAACTGATTAAGCTCGTTATTGTTTTTCTGAGCCTTAGCTTGAATAGAATTACTCACTTCTTTGTAGTAATCAAATTGAGACTCTACCGAATCAATTTCAAAATAGGCGATTCTAAAATCGCCCCCTGCAACCGATTTAGATGTAGAAGCTACAACAGGTTTAGATCCACTAAATTGAAAATAGAACAAAACTGCTACGGCAATTCCGAGAACAACATTTAAAATGGTATTGATATTTTTCATGTAACGAATTTATATATTTTTTACATTAAAAGTAAAAGTAGAAAGTGTTAGCTTCCTACTTTTACAAAATTATTAAGATAATGAACTATTATTCCTCCTCATCAAAGCTCATTGCTTCTCTAGTGGTAGCTAATACTTCATATTCTTCTTTGCTTCCTACAATCATATTCTCGAACTCTTTTTGTCCGGTACCTGCAGGAATCAAATGACCTGTGATTACGTTTTCTTTAAGGCCTAACATCAAGTCTTTTTTACCTTGTATTGCCGCTTGGCTTAATACTTTAGTTGTTTCTTGGAACGAAGCAGCTGAAATCCAACTTCTTACGCCAAGAGACGCCTTGGTAATACCTAGTAATACTGGAGTAGCGGTTGCTGGTTTTGCATCACGCACTTCTACTAGCTTTCTGTCTGAACGGCGTAGAATTGAATTCTCTTCGCGTAGTTCTCTCAATGTTATAATTTGACCAGCTTTGTAGCTTGTACTTTCGCCAGGTTCTGTAACTACTTTTTTGTCATAGATACGGTCATTTTCTTCAATAAAGTCAAATCTATCTTCTAGATCCTCCTCTAAGAATTTGGTATCACCAGCATCTACAATTTCTACCTTCTTCATCATCTGACGTACAATCACTTCTACGTGCTTGTCATTAATTCTTACACCTTGTAAACGGTATACCTCTTGGATTTCATTTACAACATATTCTTGTACTGCAAATGGTCCTTTAATAGCAAGTATCGCAGCAGGTGCAGTTTGTCCATCAGACATTGGCGTACCCGCTTTTACGAAGTCACCATCTTGAACTAGAATTTGACGTGTAAGCGGTACTAAGTACTTCTTAACCATGCCATCTTTAGATTCAACAATGATTTCTCTGTTACCACGCTTAACACTACCAAATGCAACTATACCATCGATCTCACAAACAATCGCAGGGTTACCCGGATTTCTTGCTTCAAACAATTCAGTTACACGTGGAAGACCTCCTGTGATATCGCGGAGCTTACCTAAAATACGTGGAATTTTAACCATCACAAAACCAGCTTTTACTTCATCGCCTTCTTCTACAGCGATGTGAGATCCAACTGGTAAGTTGTAATGCTTGTTATCCTTTCCTTCAACAATGATGGTAGGTATTTTAGTTTTATCTTTTGTTTCAATAACCACTTTTTCGCGGTGACCTGTTTGCTCATCGGCCTCATCACGGTAAGTAATACCTTCGAGAACGTTTTCAAATTTGATCTTACCGTTTTGCTCAGAAACAACTACGTTGTTAAATGGATCCCAAGTACAAATCACATCACCTTTTTTCACTTCTTGGCCATCTTTTACATTTAAGGTAGCACCATAAGGAACGTTGTTGGTGATCATTAAACGATCATTTTTAACATCCGTGATTCTTACCTCACCTGTACGTCCAATAACAATTTTAGCTTTTTTGCCTTCGTTGTTTAGAGACTCTACCGTACGTAATCCGTCAAACTGAATCGTACCATCAAACTTAGCTACGAGTGTAGACTCGATAGATGCAGATCCTGCCACACCACCTACGTGGAATGTACGAAGTGTAAGCTGTGTACCTGGTTCACCAATTGATTGTGCTGCAATAATACCCACTGCATCACCACGTTGTGCGAGGTAACCAGTTGCTAAGTTCTTACCATAACATTTTACACAAACACCACGCTTACTTTCGCAAGTAAGTACAGAACGAATCTCTACAGACTCGATGCCTACTTCATCAATTTCTTTAGCAACATCAGATGAAATTTCTTCCCCTGCATTGATAATTAATTGCTCCGTAACCGGATGGTAAACATTATGTAGTGAAGTACGACCTTCTATTCTGTCCGATAATCCTTCAATAATATCTTCATTGTCTTTTAATGCAGATGTTGCAATACCACGTAAAGTACCACAGTCATCATCCGCAATAACAACGTCTTGAGAAACGTCTACTAGACGGCGTGTTAAGTAACCTGCATCGGCCGTTTTTAACGCCGTATCCGCAAGACCTTTACGCGCACCGTGCGTAGAAATAAAGTAATCTAATACATTAAGACCACTCTTAAAGTTAGATAAGATTGGGTTTTCAATTACCTCAGATCCTGCGCTACCACTCTTACGTGGCTTAGCCATTAGACCTCTGATACCTACTAGCTGCTTAACCTGTGTTTTACTACCACGAGCACCTGAATCAAGCATCATGTAAACAGAGTTAAAGCCTTGCTTGTCTGTTTGCATTTCATGCATCAATGTTTCAGTAATTCTCGTATCTACACGACCCCAGATATCAATAACTTGGTTGTAACGCTCGTTATTGGTAATAAGACCCATGTTGTAGTTTTCCCAAACTTCTTCTACTTCTGCTTTAGCACTATCAAGTAACTCACCACGCTTATCAGGAACGATAAGGTCGTTTACGTTAAATGATAAACCACCACGGAATGCCATTCTAAATCCTAGTGTTTTAATATCATCTAAGAATTTAGCGGTTGTAGGAACGTTTGTGATTTTAATGATATCACCAATGATATCTCTTAAAGATTTCTTGGTTAATAGCGCATTGATATAACCTACTGGTGCAGGAACGTGTTGGTTGAATAAAACACGACCAACCGTTGTTTCAATTAATTTTTTAACAATCACACCACCTTCACGCACATTGGTTTTTACTTTGATGTTTGCGTGTAAATCTACACGGTTCTCATTGTACGCAATGATCACTTCATCCATGCTGTAGAAAGCCATGCCCTGTCCTTTTACGGTTTCAGTATCAGTGGTTTTCTTTCCCTTAGTAATATAGTATAAACCAAGTACCATGTCCTGAGAAGGAAGGGTGATTGGCGTACCATTTTGTGGGTTAAGGATGTTGTGGGAAGAAAGCATTAATAACTGTGCTTCTAGTACCGCTGCACTGCTAAGTGGAACGTGTACCGCCATTTGGTCACCATCGAAATCCGCGTTAAACGAAGACGTTACGAGTGGGTGTAATTGAATGGCTTTACCTTCTACCAACTTAGGCTGGAAAGCTTGAATAGACAAGCGGTGAAGTGTTGGGGCACGGTTTAATAATACCGGGTGACCTTTTAAAATATTTTCTAAGATATCCCAAATAACAGCTTCTTTTTTATCGACTAATTTTTTAGCAGACTTTACTGTTTTTACAATACCTCTTTCAATTAATTTACGAATAACAAATGGCTTAAATAATTCGGCAGCCATATCTTTTGGTAATCCGCACTCGTGCATTTTTAACTCAGGTCCTACCACAATTACAGAACGACCAGAATAGTCTACACGCTTACCTAATAAGTTTTGACGGAAACGACCTTGCTTACCTTTTAATACATCCGATAAAGATTTTAAAGCACGTCCTCCTTCTGCTTTAACCGCATTAGATTTACGAGAGTTATCGAATAAAGAATCGATTGCTTCTTGTAACATACGTTTTTCATTACGTAAGATTACTTCTGGTGCTTTAATTTCTAACAAACGCTTTAAACGGTTGTTACGAATAATTACACGACGGTATAAATCGTTTAGATCTGATGATGCAAAACGACCCCCATCTAGAGGTACTAATGGACGAAGTTCTGGTGGAATAACTGGAATGTATTGCATAACCATCCACTCCGGCTTATTTACAATACGTGTGCTTGCATCACGGAAAGATTCAACTACGCTCAAACGCTTTAAAGCATCTGCTTTACGTTGTTGAGAAGTTTCGTTAGCAGCTGCATTACGCAATGAGAAACTTAAACCATCTAAATCAATTCTTTGCAATAAACCGTGAACAGCTTCTGCACCCATTTTAGCGATGAACTTGTTTGGATCTTCGTCAGGTAAGAATTGGTTTTCTTTTGGTAACGTATCCAATAAATCAAGGTATTCTTCTTCGGTTAAAAGATCACCCATGTTAAGGTTTTCTTTGATACCGCCTTGTAGTACGACGTAACGCTCATAATAGATAATGGTTTCTAATTTCTTAGAACTCATTCCTAATAAATAACCAATTTTGTTAGGTAAAGATTTGAAGTACCAAATGTGCACGACAGGTACCACCAATTTAATGTGACCCATACGCTCACGACGTACTTTTTTCTCTGTTACTTCTACACCACATCTATCACACACAATACCCTTGTAACGGATTCGCTTATATTTACCACAAGCACACTCATAATCCTTAACTGGACCAAAAATTCTTTCGCAGAATAAACCATCTCTTTCAGGCTTATATGTACGGTAATTAATGGTTTCAGGCTTTAATACTTCACCGAAACTTCTTTCTAATATATTATCTGGAGAAGCCAGACCGATAGTGATCTCGGAGAAAGTTAATCTTGGTCGATTGTCTCTTTTATTGGCCATATCTAGTTTGTAAATTTGTAATGATAATTGTTGTTAATAGATGTGTTGGTTTTATGTAAAATCTTATTCAAATTTTAAGTCTAAACCTAAACCTCTCAATTCATGTACTAATACATTAAATGATTCTGGTACACCCGGACGTGGAATGTTTTCACCTTTAACGATGGCTTCATAGGTTTTTGCTCTACCTATGATATCATCTGATTTGAGGGTTAATAATTCCTGTAAGATGTTAGCAGCACCATATGCTTCAAGTGCCCAAACCTCCATCTCACCAAAACGTTGTCCACCAAACTGCGCCTTACCACCAAGCGGTTGCTGGGTAATTAAGCTGTATGGTCCGATTGAACGGGCGTGCATTTTATCATCAACCATGTGGTGAAGCTTAATCATATAGATTACACCAACCGATGTTTTTTGGTGGAAGCGCTCTCCTGTTTCACCATCATATAAATACGTGTGTCCATTTCTTGGTATACCCGCATCTACACAATATTGTTCGATTTGATCGGTACTTGCACCATCAAAAATTGGGGTTGCAAATTTCACGCCTAAACGCTTACCAGTCCAACCTAAAATGGTTTCATAGATCTGACCAAGGTTCATACGAGAAGGAACCCCTAGTGGGTTAAGAACGATGTCGACTGGTGTACCGTCTTCCATAAATGGCATGTCTTCTGCACGCACAATTTTGGCAACGATACCTTTGTTTCCGTGACGACCCGCCATCTTATCTCCCACTTTAAGCTTACGCTTAACGGCTAAGTATACTTTAGCTAATTTTAATACACCCGCTGGTAATTCATCACCAATAGAGATGTTGAATTTCTCACGCTTATAACGACCTAGTTCTTCGTTGAAACGAATGCTATAGTTGTGTAATAAAGTATTGATTTGTTGATCTGTTTTTTCGTCACCAGTCCAACCAAGTGGATTTACGTTTTGGTAATCGAGGGTTACTAAGTTTTTCTGATTGAACTTAGAACCTTTAGGAATCAACATTTCGCCAAAGTTGTTGCTCACACCAGAAGAAGACTTATCTTTTAATAGTGTTTGTAATTTATCAAGCAACAATTCTTTGATATGCTCTCTGTTTTGTTCGTGTACTTTTTCTACTTTTTCAAGTAACGCTTTTTCACGAATTTTTCCGTTCTTATCTTTTTTAGCGCGTTGGAATAATTTCTTATCGATAACTACACCTTCTGTTCCGTTTGGTGCTTTTAATGAAGCATCTTTTGCATCACCTGCTTTGTCACCAAAGATGGCACGCAATAACTTTTCTTCTGGTGTAGGATCTGATTCACCTTTAGGTGTAATCTTACCAATTAAAATATCACCTTCTTTAATCGTTGCACCAATTCTGATGATACCATGCTCATCTAAATCTTTGGTTGCTTCTTCAGAAACGTTGGGGATATCTGGTGTTAATTCTTCTTCACCTAATTTAGTATCACGCACTTCTAATTCATATTCATCAATGTGAATTGAAGTAAATAAATCTTCACGTACTACTTTTTCACTGATTACAATGGCATCCTCAAAGTTGTAACCTTTCCATGGCATGAACGCCACTTGTAAGTTACGACCTAGTGCTAACTCACCATCTTTTGTTGCATAACCTTCGGTTAAGAAATCTCCTTTTTTAACTTTTTGTCCTTTTTTAACAGCAGGACGTAGGTTGATACAAGTAGCTTGGTTTGTTTTGATAAACTTAGTTAGTTTATACAATTGTAAATCATCACTGAAAGAAACCAAACGGTCTAAATCATTTCTATCATAACGAACATGAATTTCGTTTGCATCCACAAACTCAACCACACCATTACCATCCGCATGGATTTGGATACGTGCATCACGCGCAGCTTTTCCTTCTAGTCCTGTACCAACAATTGGTGCTTCAGGAATAATCAACGGAACCGCTTGACGTTGCATGTTTGAACCCATTAGGGCACGGTTGGCATCATCATGTTCTAAGAATGGAATTAACGACGCACTCAAACCAACAATTTGGTTAGGTGCAACGTCCATATATTCTACATCTTCTTTGTCTAATATTGGGAAGTCTCCGGTTTGACGAGAAACAACTTTATCTTCTGCGAATTCTAATTTATCTGTTAATGGTGAGTTAGACTGTGCAATTTTTGCAGTATCCTCTTCTTCTGCACTGAGGTACGTCAATTGCTTCATGTTTACTTTACCATTTTCTACTTTACGGTATGGTGTTTCAATGAATCCCATATCGTTGATAGAAGCATGCACACACAACGTAGAAATTAGACCAATGTTTGGTCCTTCCGGTGTTTCGATGGTACATAAACGGCCGTAGTGAGAATAGTGTACGTCACGTACTTCAAATCCTGCACGCTCTCTACTTAAACCGCCGGGTCCAAGTGCAGAAATACGACGCTTGTGCGTGATCTCTGATAACGGATTTGTTTGGTCTAAGAATTGAGATAACTGAGAAGTACCAAAGAATGAATTGATAACACTAGAAAGTGTTCTTGCATTGATTAGATCAACGGGTGTGAACACCTCATTGTCACGAACGTTCATACGCTCACGAATCGTACGCGCCATACGCGCTAAACCAACACCAAATTGAGCATACAATTGCTCACCCACGGTACGTACACGACGATTGCTTAGGTGATCAATATCATCAATCTCCGCTTTCGCATTGGTTAAACGAACTAAGTATTTAACAATCTCAATGATATCTTGCTTTGTTAAAACTTTTTTCTCCAATGGATAATCTAAGTCAAGCTTACGGTTGATTTTATAACGACCTACTTCACCTAAATCATAACGCTTATCAGAGAAAAATAATTTGTCAATAATTCCACGCGCTGTTTCATTATCTGGCGCATCTGCACCACGTAATTGACGGTAGATATGTTGAACCGCTTCTAATTCTGAGTTAGAAGTATCTTTATTTAACGTGTTGTAGATGATTGCATAATCACCACCAAACTCTTCTTTTTGAATGAAGACACTCTTCACATCCATTTCAACGATTGTTGCAATAGCAGCTTCGTCTAAAACAGTGTCACGCTCCATTACAATTTCGTTACGCTCAATGCTCACTACTTCACCCGTATCTTCATCAACGAAATCTTCTACCCATGTTCTTAAAACACGCGCAGCTAATTTGCGACCAACTTGATTGGCTAAAGATTTTTTATCGGCTTTGATTTCATCAGCCATTCCAAATAATTCTAGAATGTCTTTGTCAGTTTCAAAACCAATAGAACGCAATAAAGTTGTTACAGGGAACTTCTTCTTACGATCGATATATGCATACATTACATTATTGATGTCTGTAGCAAATTCCATCCATGCACCTTTAAAAGGAATTACACGAGCAGAATATATTTTTGTTCCGTTCGGGTGAACTGATTGACCAAAGAATACACCAGGTGAACGGTGTAACTGAGATACAATAACACGTTCAGCACCATTAATTACAAACGTACCACGCGGTGTCATGTAAGGAATGTTTCCGAGGAATACATCCTGTACGATGGTTTGGAAATCAACGTGCTCTTCGTCATTACAGCTTAAACGTAGTTTAGCTTTTAATGGAACTGCATACGTTAATCCGCGCTCCATACACTCGTCGAGTGTGTAACGTGGGGGATCAATAAAGTAATCTAGGAACTCTAGTACGAAAATGTTACGCGTGTCTGTGATCGGAAAATTTTCCTTAAACACACGGAACAAGCCTTCCACATTTCTGCGGTCTGGTGTTGTTTCTAACTGAAAAAATTCTCTAAATGACTCTAACTGAATGTCAAGTAAGTCTGGCGTTTCTGCCAAGTGCTTTGTTTTACCAAAGTTGACCCTGTTGTTTAAAGTTGTTGTAGACATGTATATAAAACCGGTTTAAATACAAAAAATATTGAGATAAGTATCCCAATTTAAGGATGGCAAAGGTACGAAATGAGGCGCAGGAAACAAACAAATACTGGACCAAAATGTCCAAAAAATCAATAATTTTTACCGCAAAAGTCAGCCTGTCATGAAAAATAGCTTATTTTTTAGATAATTTTTTATAAAATGTTGATTACCAGCATAATTTTAGGATAACAATTTTGTTAAAATTGAGCTGGATTCGAGAAAAATATAGCAAGATGGCATAAAAAAAGCGGTTTCAACAAGGTTGAAACCGCTTTTTTTTGAATGTATTGGACTAGAATTAGCCGTAAATTACTTTACTTCTACTTCAGCACCAGCTTCTTTAAGCTTAGCTACGATATCGTCAGCTTCTGCTTTAGAAACACCTTCTTTAACTGGTTTTGGTGCACCGTCAACTAGATCTTTTGCTTCTTTAAGTCCTAAGCCAGTTAATTCTTTTACGATTTTAACTACGCCTAATTTGCTAGCACCACCGCTTACTAAGATTACATCGAAAGATGTTTTCTCTTCTACAGCAGCAGCTCCGCCGTCACCTGCGCTTACTACAACTGCAGCAGCAGCTGGTTCAATACCGTAATCAGCTTTTAATACATCAGCTAATTCTTGTACTTCTTTTACTGTTAAGCTTACTAATTGTTCAGCTAATGATTTTACGTCTGCCATTTGATTTAAATTTTTTCCGCCTTCATACTTTGTTACAAGTCCGGCGGAGGGTTTAAAAAAATTTGCCTTTATTTTCCCTCAGGCCTGGGATATTTTTACGCTTCTGGTTCTGCAGCTGGAGCTTCTGTTGCAGGCGCTTCAGGAGCTACTTCAGGAGCCGCTTCTACAACTGGTGCAGCAGCTTCTTCGACAGCAACTTCTACAGATGCTACAACAACTTCAGCTTCTGTCTTTGAACTACCATTCTCGGCGTGGTTTAATAAAGCAGCAATGACGCGCTTAGCCGGAGATTGTAATAATCCAAGAACTTCACCAACAAGTTCGTTCTTCGTTTTAATTTGTGTTAACGCCTTAAGTGTGTTATCGCCAGAGTAAACATCTCCATTGATGAACGCCGCTTTTAATTGAGGCTTGTCTCCACCCTTTCTAAACGCGCTGATAATAACAGCTGGTTCTTTAGGATTTTCAGAGAACATTAACGCAGTAACATTATTTAATGCTGGATAAATCGCAGCATATTTTTCTGCATCGATAGCTTCTAATGCTTTACGGATAAGCGTGTTTTTTGCAACTTTCATTTCTACTTGCTTATCAAAACAAGTACGACGAAGTGCAGAAATCTGCGCTACAGATAAAGATTCGGTATCGGTAATATAGAAGTTATTGTATTGAGTGAACTTTTGTTTAAGAACCTCAATCACTTCATTTTTTTGATCTTTTGTCATGTCTGATCTTTTTTAAAAACCTGGGTCATTTTTCTAGAAAATAGAAATCACCAGGAATTAGTTCATTAATGATTTTGTGTCTAACATAATGCCAGGACTCATGGAGCTAGCCATGCTTACACCTTTGATGTAAGTTCCTTTAGAAGAAGATGGCTTTAACTTAATAATAGCGTTGATTAATTCAGTGCTATTTTCGGAAAGCTTATCTGGTGCAAAAGAGACACGTCCAATTGAAGCATGAACGATACCCGCTTTATCAACCTTGAAAGCAATTTTACCACCTTTTACTTCATTAACAGCACCTGCTACATCGTTTGTAACAGTACCTGTTTTAGGGTTTGGCATTAAGTTACGAGGACCTAATACTTTACCTAATTTACCAATCTTAGGCATTACTGATGGTGTTGCAATGATTACATCAATATCAACCCAACCGCTTTCGATCTTTGCGATGAATTCATCAAGACCAACATAATCGGCACCTGCTTCTTTAGCAGCTGCTTCTTTATCAGGTGTACAAAGAACCAATACTTTTTTTGTTTTACCAGTACCGTGTGGTAATGATACAGTACCTCTAACTTGTTGGTCTGCTTTTTTAGGATCTACACCTAAACGAATGTGTAAATCTACAGAGCTATCAAATTTTGTACAGTTAATTTCTTTTACAAGTGTAGACGCTTCTTTAAGGGAATAAGATTTGTTTTTATCCACCTTTGTAACTGCTACTTTTCTTTTTTTAGTAAGTGACATTTTTAAATAATTGAAGGTGAATAAATTAATTTTCCCAAGGAGCTTGACCATCTACTGTGATACCCATACTACGTGCAGTACCCGCCACCATGCTCATTGCACTGTGAAGGCTAAATGCATTTAAGTCAGACATCTTGTCTTTAGCGATTTCTTCTACTTGCGCCCAAGTAACTTTACCCACTTTGTCACGGTTGCTTTCTTTAGATCCTTTTTGGATTTTAGCAGCTTCCATTAATTGAACTGGGGCTGGTGCCGTTTTGATGATAAAGTCGAAAGACTTATCTGCGTAAACCGTAATTAAAACAGGAACAACTTTTCCTTGTTTGTCTTGAGTTCTAGCATTAAACTGCTTACAGAACTCCATGATGTTAACACCCTTGGAACCAAGGGCTGGACCTACTGGAGGTGCAGGATTGGCTTGACCGCCTTTAACCTGCAGCTTTACGTAGCCTGTGATTTCTTTAGCCATTTTTTTTTGATTTAATTGGTTATAGCGTAGTACCATTATGGATCTACTCCCAAAGTCAATCATTCTTCGTAAAAAGAACTTTTGGGGCAGCAAAGGTACAATTAAATGGCAAAAAAACAAGCGAAATTCAAAAAAATAAGGGCTACCCAACGGGTAGCTCTTAAAAAATTCATTATCAATACGTTAGAACCTTTGTTAGCTAATTTTTTCTACTTGCATGTAGCTTAGCTCTACTGGCGTAGAACGTCCAAAGATTTTAACGGTAACTTTTAGTTTCTTCTTCTCTTCGTTTACATCTTCAATAACACCGTTAAAGTCGTTAAATGGACCTTCGATAATTTTGATGGTTTCACCCAAGATAAATGGCTCGCTAATGCTTCCACCCATATCATTCATTTCATCCACCTTACCCAACATTTTATTCACTTCACTTTTACGCAAAGAAATAATGTTACCCTTAGAACCTTTACCATCTGTTAAAAAGTGCATCACATTGGTGATATTGCTTATGTGCATCACCATATCATCATTTAATTTACCATCGAGCACTTCAATCATTACGTAACCTGGAAAATAGTTTTTCTCGCGCATTACTTTTTTACCGTTTTGCACTTTGTATACTTTTTCCATCGGTAAGAAGATCTGTTTGATGAGATCTTGCCAACCGCTTCTTAAAATATCTTTATCTAGATACTCTTTAATTTTACGCTCCTTACCACTCACTACACGAATCACATACCATTTTGTTTCTGGCTTAGCTACCGCAGGGGTTTCGGGAGTTATAATATCTGTTAATGCTTCCATGATTAGATTACTTGAATAATGAATAAATCAACTTCAGCAATTGGTTGCTAGAGAAATCCATAACCCACACAAATGCGGTAATGATAACAGTAGCGACAAGTACAATAATGGTACTTTGTTGCAACTGATTCCAAGTTGGCCAGGTTACTTTTTCTAGTAACTCGTTGTAACTTTCTTTGAAGTAAGTTGTGATCTTGTTCATGAGAACAAATTAATAATTTTTAAAAAAATAAAACATTAGCACGGGCACTAGGATTCGAACCCAGATCAAAGGTTTTGGAGACCCGTATGCTACCGTTGCACCATGCCCGTATAAAGCTAAAAGCTATTCCGTTTGTAGCGGAACAGCTTTTAGAATTATTTGCAAATATAATAAAATCTATTTGCTTGCAGCTAAAAGCTTTCGCTTTGAGCTTATTTGATGATTTCAGTTACCTGACCTGCACCTACTGTTCTACCACCTTCACGAATCGCAAATTTAAGACCTTTTTCCATTGCGATTGGTTGGATTAATTTAACAGTTAAGTTGGTGTTATCACCAGGCATAACCATTTCTGTACCAGCTGGAAGTGAACACTCACCAGTTACGTCTGTTGTACGGAAATAGAATTGAGGACGGTATTTGTTAAAGAATGGAGTATGACGTCCACCTTCTTCTTTTGATAGTACATACACCTCACCCTTAAATTCAGTGTGCGGCGTAATAGAACCTGGCTTACAGATTACCATACCTCTACGGATATCTTTTTTCTCAATACCACGTAATAATAAACCTGCGTTATCACCAGCTTGACCTTCGTCTAATAATTTTTTGAACATCTCAACACCAGTTACTGTAGAAGTAAGCGGCGCATCCATCAAACCAACGATTTCAACACCTTCACCTACTTTGATGATACCACGCTCGATACGACCTGTAGCAACTGTACCACGACCTGTGATCGAGAATACATCTTCTACTGACATCAAGAACGCCATATCAACTGGACGTGGAGGAAGTGGGATATAAGAATCTACTGCAGCCATTAATTCGTCAATCTTAGCAACCCATTGTGGATCTTCAGAAAGCGCACCAGTTGCAGAACCTTGAATAATTGGTGTATTGTCACCATCGAAACCGTATAAAGTTAATAACTCACGGATTTCCATTTCAACTAATTCTAATAATTCAACATCATCAACTAAGTCTACTTTGTTCATGAAAACAACGATACTAGGTACGCCTACCTGACGAGCCAAAAGGATGTGCTCTTTGGTTTGTGGCATCGGACCATCAGTTGCAGCAACTACTAGGATGGCACCATCCATTTGTGCAGCACCTGTAATCATATTCTTTACATAGTCAGCGTGACCTGGACAGTCAACGTGCGCATAGTGACGATTAGCAGTTTGATATTCTACGTGGGCGGTATTAATGGTAATACCACGCTCTCTTTCTTCCGGAGCACCATCGATTTCATCATATTTTTTTGCAATGTTACCCATGCCCTTTTTAGCCAATTGCGATGTGATGGCAGCAGTTAAGGTGGTTTTACCGTGGTCAACGTGACCAATGGTACCAACGTTTACGTGAGGTTTTTCCCTCTTAAAGGTCTCTTTAGACATTTTTATCGGTTTTATTTGTGTTTTAAAAAAAATTGCCTTTTGGGCTTTATTTATTTCGAATCATTCCTTTCGGAAAAATTGCTTTTTTGGTGTTCCTTTTTTTTGCTTTGTTGTTATCGGCGCGCTAAATTAGGTAATTTTTTGCGCTTTTAACTATTATTATGCGTTGTAACATAGATTAGAGCCGTTAGTGAGAATCGAACTCACGACCTCTTCCCTACCAAGGAAGTGCTCTACCCCTGAGCTACAACGGCTTAGCCTCGTTTAAAGCCTAGTAGCTCCAAACGAACATGGAGCGGAAGACGAGGGTCGAACCCGCAACCTATAGCTTGGAAGGCTATCGCTCTACCAATTGAGCTACTTCCGCTTGTTTTACAAAGCTTTCGCATTGTAATCAGTTATTTTAAAGAACTAAGTGGGCAGAGTAGGGTTCGAACCTACGTACTCGTGAGAGAACAGATTTACAGTCTGTCGCCTTTAACCACTCGGCCATCTGCCCTACTAGAAGTTTTTGATATAAAAAATAGAGCCGAAGATGGGACTCGAACCCGCGACCTACTGATTACAAATCAGTTGCTCTACCAACTGAGCTACTCCGGCATTATACTTCTATAAAAAAAGAACAACCTCTTTTAAGGGACGGCAAAGGTAATGGAAAACTTTATTCGGCAAAATTTTGGACCATAAATTTTCCAAGAGTTTTTAATAGTTTTTTGAGGTGTTGGGGCTAGTGCGCTTAAATGGATCCAAAAAGCCTGCACAAAACGGCAAAAGATGGCGCAAAAAAGGCCTCCCGTTAGGGAGGCCGGTACTACTAAACCCAGTATTTTGGCGGAATTAACCCGCAGAAATTAAGCCGCATATATTAAGCCGCATATATTAAGCCGCATATATTAAGCCGCTAGTTTTTCTTTGTGTTTTTTGATTTGAGCGACCATGGCATCAAAAGCACCATCAAACGCTGCTTCGAAAGTTTTAGCACTATCCTTTACAAAAAAATCATGTTTGGGAACGTGCACGCATATTTCTACCACTTTGTCTTTGATGTGGTGAACGACATTGTCAAGTTTTAAGAAGATTTCCATTTTGGTGATACCGTCATGAAATTGGTTGAATTTTTTTGTTTTTTGTGTAACCCACTGGGTTAATTTTTCGTCTGCAACAAAGTGCACAGTTTGAATTAAAACGTTCATACAACAACTCTTTAAATGGTGATTAAAATAATTGAAAAGAACCAACGATCGTATCTTACAATTTACTACTTAAATAACACAATAAAAAGTTAAATATTTAAACGGCAACGACATGGAATTTGCTAAGCTAAACGCTTACGGTTTGGGATTTGAGCGTTTTAGGATTTTGGGCGCAAACCACTACGCCTTAGGATGCGCTTTTTTGAAAACCTCTTTTAATTTTTCGATGGTGTTGTGCGTATAAACCTGTGTTGCTGCAAGGCTGCTGTGGCCTAGCAGTTCCTTTACTGCATTGAGGTCTGCACCATTATTCATTAAATGCGTTGCAAAACTATGCCTTAAAATGTGCGGACTTTTTTGCTGCAGCGTCGTTACTAAACTTAAATAATGTTTTACAAAAGTATATACCATGCGGGGCTGCAACGCCTTTCCATTTTGATTGGTAAATAAGTTGTCGATACCAGGTAATTTTGTAGGACGATTAGCAACGTATTCTTGTAGTTGTTGCAGCAGCATTGGACCAAGTGGAAGCAAGCGTTCTTTGTTGCCTTTACCGACCACTTTTAACTGCTTTAATGAAGGATCTAGTTGTGACGCTTTTAAATGCACCAGCTCACTTAAACGCATACCTGTACTATAAAATAATTGAAGTACTAATTTTTCGGTGCGGCCCTTCCAGGTGTCTGGAAACTCGACATGTGCAAACAATGTTTCCATATCAACTTCGGCAACAAAAGCAGGAAGCCTCTTACGCACTTTTGGCGTGACAATGGTTGCCATTGGACTTGTTACTAATCCCCCTGTTTTGAGTTGGTATTTGAAAAAAGATTTGAGGGCCGAAATTTTACGGTTTAAACTTTTGGCCGTTAGCCCCTCTTCTTTCATTTCGGCGAGCCAAGACCTAATGTACATGGCGGTAATTGATGCTAGCGGTGGCGCATCAAATTGACTGGTGAGGTAGGCAAAAAACTGGGCTAGATCGTTTTGATAGGCAATAATAGTATGCTGCGCATAACGCTTCTCAAATTTGAGATGGTCTAAAAAAGGTTGCAATATGGCGGCGTACGCATCAGACATGAACCAAAAGTTTGGGCATAAAAAAAGTAGCCTAAAGTTAAGATACTTAAGGCTACTTACTATGATTTAGGAAACAAAGGGTAATTACCCTTCGATTTTTCCGCTAGCTATTTGTTGCTTGTAGATTGCTTTTAACACTTCTTCACGACGCACAACAGAAGGCTTTGTGAAAGCTTGACGCCCTCTTAATTGTAAAAGCGTTTTGCTTTTTTCAAACTTCTTTTTGTACTTCTTAAGCGCTTTGTCGATGTTTTCGCAGTCTTTTGAGTCGATAATTAACATACTATGATACCTCCTTAGGTGATTTTTAGGACTGCAAAGATAGGGGAAGCTTATTAATTTACAAACGGTTCAGAAAAATAATTTTCAAATTAGAAACCAAGCCTAATTATTAAAACTAAAATTTAGATGGACTTGCCTTTTAATGCCCCCTTTACCGCCTCATCCATGGCACGCTCGGCAAATGGTCTAGTGGTTTCGTTCAGGGCTTCTATTTTAGCTTGAATTAGGTTTTTGTCCTCCATGGTGATAGCCAGTTGTAGCGCTTGCAACGCAAGCGCGGTTTGGGTCACTTCTTCGGGGCTTAATAGAGATTGGTGTTTTACCATAAACTTTTCGGTAACGGCAAGAAGCTGCTCTCCTTCTGTTCTTGCCTCTACCAGGGCCCTTAAAACCATATCGGCAGCCGCGTTTTCAATACTGTCTTGTAACATCTTTTCTACCTGGTCATCGGTTAAATCTAGTGCAGGTTTAACTTCAATAATTTGTTCAACACCACTTCGTAACTCTTTGGCTTTCACTACTAATATACCATCTGCGTTCAATAAAAATTGGATGTCAACCTTAGGGAGTCCAGCTGGCATACCAGGTATACCGGTAAGGTTAAACTCGGCTAATTTACGGTTATCTTTTACCAAATCACGTTCCCCTTGATACACCGAAATACGCATACTCGACTGCCCGTCTACGTGTGTGGTATATTGCCTACCAACCTGCATAGGTACTTTTGAGTTACGTGGAACGAGTACTTCCATAAGGCCGCCCATGGTTTCAATACCCAGGCTTAAAGGTGTGATATCGAGTAGTAAAAAGTCTTTGTTATTGCCCGCAAGTATATCTGCTTGGACCGCTGCACCTAGTGCAACAACCTCGTCTGGATTGATACTATCATTGACAGGCTTCCCAAAAAAGGTTGCCACTGCTTCTTTAACTGCAGGAATACGGGTACTACCCCCCACCATTACTATGGCATCTATATGACCGGCGTTTAGCTTAGCATCTGCTAGCGCATTTTTACAACAATCAATCGTTTTACCAATGATAGATGTGATCAATCCCTCAAAAACAGGCTTTGTAATTTGATATATTTCTCCTTCAATTGTTGTTTCAAACTGATCCGTACCACTTAAAGTTATTTTAGCTTCTTCTGCACTTAATCGAATTGTTTGCAATAATTTAGGAGTTGTTTGTAAAACTTTAATATCAATTGATTTTAGTGCTAACCAATAATCAATGATAGCACGGTCAATGTCATCTCCACCTAAATAAGTATCCCCATTGGTAGATAGTACATCAAATACCCCGTCGGTTATTTTAAGGATAGAAATATCAAAAGTACCACCTCCTAAATCGTATACCGCAATGGTCGTTTCCTCATCTTTTTGAAGACCTAGGCCGTATGCTAAACTCGCTGCTGTTGGCTCATTTACAATCCGGAGTACATCTAGTCCAGCTAATTTACCCGCATCGCGCGTGGCCTGACGCTGGGCATCGTTAAAATAAGCAGGCACCGTAATAACCGCTTTGGTTACGGGTGTTTTTAAAATATGTTCGGCGCGTTTTTTTAATTCGGCCAGGATAAAAGAAGATAAATCAGTGGGTGAATAAAAACTCGACCCTACCTGCACTTTTACGAGCGCATCGGTGTTGTCATCAATTACTTTGTAGGTAAAATACCCGGCACTCTGGCTAACATCTTTATAGCTTTTACCCATCAGGCGCTTGGCACTAAATATGGTATTAGCAGGGTCTGTCTCTAAAAACTGTTTAGCGCCCTGTCCTACTTCTGGATTGCCAAAAACATCAAAGTGCACCACACTAGGTACCAAACTTGAGCTATCATGCTCTTTTAAAGCAACGGGTTGCTTGGTTTCGGGATGAATGATGGCCACCAAACTATTGGTAGTACCTAAATCTATTCCCACAATCATTTCAGCCTTTTGAAGGCTACCAGTTGCGATATTAATGCCAATCTTTGCCATAAGTAGGTAGTAAAATTACGACTCTACCACCATAGTTCCACTCAAATAATCATGCAATGTGGTTCCTAGAAACGGAATAAAAAATGGATCAATGATGATGAGCCTTGCTAGAGATCGGATAAAAATTTGACCTACACTTGCTTGAATAGTTGTCTCTAAAGTGCTTTTGCTAGATACTACCTTACAAGCAGTGAGCCATTTGGCGGGTGTTTTTGCAAAAAGGAGTTCTAAAATAAAATAGTAAATGAACAGGGACCCAAAGAAAAACCAGCCAAAATTTAAGTGCATATAGCCCCAGTATAGTACATGAAAATTCCACCACTTGTACAGCAGAATTGCAAGTATCCAATAGAGTAGCGTATCTATTAAAAAGTTTAATACACGGGTACCATCTCCTACTTTTTTCATGGTGCAAAAATAACGCCTTGTTCCCGTAATTACCCTACTAACTATTCCTTACTTTTGCAACAACTAAGCGCACCGTTATGACTTTGATTGAAGAACTACGTTGGAGAGGCATGATTCAAGACATGATGCCAGGTACAGAAGAATTGTTGGCAAAAGAAATGGTATCTGGCTATATTGGATTTGACCCTACTTCAGATAGTTTACATATAGGAAGCCTTGTGCCTATTTTACTACTTGTTCATTTGCAAAATGCAGGGCATAAACCCTATGCACTTGTGGGTGGCGCTACCGGCATGGTGGGCGATCCATCAGGTAAAAGTGAAGAGCGTAATTTATTATCAGAAGATATTTTACTCCATAACCAAGAAGGTGTTCGAAAACAATTAGAAAGGTTTTTAGACTTTGATGCATCTAAAAAAAATGCAGCCGTTATGGTGAATAACTATGACTGGTTTAAAGAAATTAATTTTCTTTCATTTATTAGAGATGCGGGCAAATATATCACTGTCAATTACATGATGGCCAAAGACAGTGTAAAAAAGAGATTAGAAGGCGACACTGGTATGAGCTTTACC
>CAMDLR010000021.1 GCA_945901845.1 Sediminibacterium ginsengisoli
TATTTTTTCATTTTTATATAGCAACAAAAGGGCTTCGGCAATACTAGCTGGTGTTGTTTCTGGGTAGGCTGTAACCATATCTTTCATGTGCAATGCCATGGCAAATGAATCCGGCGCAATAACGGATACCCCTGCCTTAGCGGCTTCTAGTGCCATCAAATAAGATGCAGCACCATCATTTAATAAAACGGTAGCGTAAGCACTTGATAAAATCTGATACCAATTATGCACGGTAAGGCCAGCTGGAACAACTACTACATCGGCCCTGTACCTATAAGTGCGTAATTTTTCTTCTAAAAATGAACGCTGCACTCCATTTGCTGGCACTAACAAGAGCTTCATATTGCTATGCTGCCACTTTTTAAAAAGTGAAAAGGCTTGCAAGAGTTCAATACTGCTTGTATTTTCATACGCTACCGATAAAAAGTACTCGGTACCACCAGCATGGGTACCCTTATACATCTGCTGCAAATTATAATCGATGGGATAAATTTCGGAAGAAGGTGCGATTGGGACTGAAGTGATGCTATCTTTTTGAATACCAAATTGATCTTGCAAGCGTATAGCAGCTTTATTTTCAATAACAAGCCACTGCTTCACTTTTTTTATATTCTTTTTAAAAAAATAGCTTTGAAATTTGGTTAAGTTATCTTCAAAAAAACAAATTTGAGGAATAGACGTGCGCGCCGAATACCTGCCACTCAATTGCAACCACAGAGCGGGTTGTAGAGTGGTAAGCAGCTTGGGCGCCGTTACTTCGTACCAGATTTTTTCTGCCAAAAATTGACTATGGTCATATCTTGTTTTGATCCAACTACAATTAGGGGCACCTACAAAACTAGTTGGTTGTGCTGTGTCAGAAAGCAACATAAATTGATGTTCCGGATGGGCATGAATCTCACCTTCTAGCCATTTCCAAATGAAACGACCAACGCTCGAAAAATTGGTATCACGGATACCCACTAAAGTGACTGCGATTTTCATTGGACGCAAAGATACTTACATCTTTTCCACGGAGGCACATTAGTGTGCTGCAGGGCTAAATACTTATCATACTTTTACAACATGTCACTTAAACTGCAACAGTTAGACTTATTTGGAAACCCCATACAAGAGGTAAGCGGGGTTAAAGAAAAAAAGAAGGCTAAAACAAAGGCCATACCTGAACCGGTTTCGATAGTAGAAACGCCAGTTCCTGCTGCGCCTACTGCTGTTATTAGTATTCCAACACCGGCTATTGAAGAAACGGTGGTTGAGGAACCAATTTATGTTGAAAGACCTAGACAACCCCGCATTACAATTGAAAAGATAGCGGGCAAAAGAGGGCGTAAATCCTATAGTGAAATAGATACCGAGGTTGATTTAATTGAAATCCCGGACGAAAAAGTATTGTCGCAAAAATTATATTATACCATTAGTGAAGTAGCGAGTTGGTTTAAAGTAAACACTTCTTTACTTCGGTACTGGGAAAATGAATTTGATATATTAAAGCCGCGCAAAACAAGAAAAGGGGACCGTTTATTTAGAGTAGAAGACATTAAAAATTTACAAATCATTTATTTTCTACTTCGTCAAAAAAAATATTCGATAGAAGGTGCTAGAACTTATTTAAAACAAAATAAATCGCAGGCTGATACGCAGGCGCAGCTTGTACAAACCTTAACAAAGTTCAAAACCTTTTTACTGGAACTAAAAACTGGGCTTCACTAATATAAGGGGTACGACTACTTTTGTAAGACTTACGACTGCTTCACCACAACGTCGGTACTTGAAGCCGCTAATTCAATTTTGTGGGCTTCTAAGATTTCAATTAAGGCTATATTAATTTTTTCGCGAAGCATTAAATAATCTTCGGGCTCATCGGTGGCAGATGAAAAATATTCTACAATTACAATGTGTGCATGTTTTCCAGTATCCTGCAAATGCACCTGGAAACTATCAATCTTTTCAGCACTTAAATAACTGCGCATTGCTGTTAGTAAGGTTTGTAATGTGCCCGCAGAAGCACTTAAAGAAAGCTCTAATTGTAAATCGGTTTTGCGCTGTGTACGCAAGCTAATATTGTCTACAATGGTATCTACCATTTGTTTATTGGGAACAGAAATATATGTTTTTTCGTTGGTACGAATACGTGTACTTCTCAGTCCAATTTTTTCTATGGTGCCTGTAAATCCATTTACTTTTACCTGCTCGCCAACTGTAAAAGGCTTATCAAAAAAGATAATAAAAGAAGCGATTAAATTTTCCATACTCTCTCTCGTAGCAAGGGCTACGGCGGCACCCACTAAACTCAACCCCGTCAAAATACTGCCTATATTTTTATTGAAAGAGAATTTTAAAACCAGGAGTACACCAATAATAATTAAGATCACTTTAAAAAAATCTTTAAAAAATATAATGAGCTGATTGTCTTGTTGGTCTTTGGTTACATTAGCACGCTCTTCTAGTACCATCGCCATGAAATCTATGACGCGAAGGCATAGCCAAATAAATACAACTACAAGTGCGCCATTCATGAGCGCATCTAAAATTTGTCTAGTATTTGTTTTATAAACAGTAAACTGAAAGGCAGCTGGAAACTTTAATTTATCAATGGCAATCATTGAGATTGTCAATAATAAATAAGTGCCAAGCGGCTGCACCACTAAATCCAAGAAAGACTGCTTGGGTAAATTATGTTTGCTGTTGGTAATGAGTTTAAAAAGCTTGCTCGCTAAAAATTTAGAGATCAGTCTTTTAAAAATGAGGGTTATTAATATGGTGCCTATAACAATAAGGTAAGCTTGTACCGTATTATCTAATATTTTTAGTTCCATGTATCAATTTTAATTACTTCGCCATCAAAACTAGCATAAGTGAAATTTTGAATCCAGTCACCTAGGTTAATATAATGACTATTACCAATGGCAAGATCGAGGGGAAAATGTCGATGCCCGAAAATCAAATAATCGTAATGCGCTGATTGTAAAATTTCTTTACTGTAACAAATAAGCCACTCATTTTCTTCCCCTAAAAATTGTGCATCAGCATTACCCGTTTTAGCCCTACTTTTTCGGCTAAAATAATTGGCAAGTGCCACCCCGGCATCCGGATGCATCCACTTAAACAACCATTTGCAAATAGGATTGGTAAATATTTTTTTAATAAACTTGTATCCTGCATCGCCGGGACCTAAGCCATCGCCATGGGCTATGTAACAAGTTTTATTATTAAAATTAAATACTTGTGGACCGTGGTATACTTTACACCCTAATTCATCTTCAAAATAATGGCGCATCCATAGGTCATGATTGCCCGTAAACACATGCACAGGAATGCCTTTGTCTGTGAGTTTGGCAATTTGTCCAAGTAGGCGCACAAAGCCCTTAGGCACTACATGATCGTACTCAAACCAAAAATCAAAAATATCGCCTACAATAAAAACGGCTGCTGCGCTGTCCTCTATAGAATGTAAAAAGGCAACTACTTTTTTTTCACGCTCCAAGCTAGCAGCTGAATTAGGGGCGCCCAAATGAAAATCGGAGAGCAAATAAATTTTACGACTAGAAGAAGCATGAATGGTAGTTGTCATGTGCTTTTAATTATTTCTGTCGACTAAAAAGCAGTACACTTCTTTAGGACCATGCACACCTACTACCAGTGTTTTTTCAATATCCGCTGTTCTACTAGGGCCACTGGCAAGGGTTATAAGCGAAGGCAACTGATTACCATAATGTTTTGTTACAGATTTTAAACCATCTGAAATATCATAGACCACTTGATCGGTGTAAGCAATACAAATATGAATAGGCGCATACACACTTACCGTTCTTCCGCTTTGTTGCGCAGAAGAAAGTATCATACTTCCGGTTCGAGCAATTAGATAATCGCAACTAGTAATAGCTGCATCACAATATTCTAAATCTTCTGATTGCATGCCACCAAACCCCGCTTTGGTTAACATGTCTACCAAACTATTTTCTCTACAATAGGTTTGCTTCCAATTACGCTGGATAAAAAGCATACTTAACTGTGAAGCGAGTTCTTTTTCGCTGCCACAAAAAGCAAATTTTCCTTGCAAACCAGAAAAATTTTCAGCAAACAACACAGAAAGGTCTTCTTGGGTGGTGGGGTATGTTGTGGAAGCCGTATCAACCGCCGAAAATGGCACAGGCACTGGCTTCGCCAGTGCCTGTTTTATCTTTTGTAAAATATTTTCTCTTGCGCTTTTTGCCATCCTTAAGCTATTAATTAGATTCCTCAGTTGGTTTTTGATCGTCTGTTGCAGCAGGCGCTTCAGGTGCTAGCGATTCAACTGCTGGGGCCGCTTCATCTGGAGCAACCTCTTCAGGAATGACTTCTACTTCAACAATCTTTTTTTCTTCAAAAGGTCTTTTACCAATAAGTGTTTCAACATCTGATTTATGCAATACTTCTTTAGCGAGTAATTCTTTTGCTAAAATTTCAACCGCTTCTTTTTTATCACGAAGTAATTGAAGTGTACGCTGGTAAGCATCTTCAATAATACCGCGCACTTCGTGGTCAATAATTTTACCCGTTTCTTCACTGTATGGTTTGGTAAAGGTATTTTCTTGAGAAGGATCGTAGTAACTCACGTTACCCACTTTACTATTCATACCGTATGCAGTAACCATGCTATATGCGATACGTGTAATTTGTTGCAAGTCGTTGGAAGCACCTGTAGAAATTTTTCCAAAGAATATTTCTTCTGCTGCTCTACCACCTAGTGTCATACAAATCTGATCCATTAACTGATCGGTATTGTATAAGTACTGTTCGGTTGGGGTATACTGCGCATAACCGAGTGCAGCCGTACCACGTGGCACAATAGTAACTTTTAAAAGCGGATACGCGTGCTCTAAAAACCAACCACAAACGGCGTGACCTGCTTCGTGGTAAGCAATAATTGCTTTTTCGTGCGGCGCTATAATTTTATTTTTCTTTTCAAGTCCACCAATCACACGATCAATGGCGTCTTGGAAATCAATCATCTCCACAGATTCTTTTCCTTTTCGAGCAGCAATAAGCGCAGCTTCATTACAAACGTTTGCGATATCAGCACCTGCAAATCCGGGTGTTTGTTCTGCTAGTTTATGTAAATCAAGTGCTACAGAAATTTTAATAGGCTCAAGGTGTACTTTAAAAATTTCTTCTCTGCCTTTTACATCTGGTTTGTCTATCGAAATTTGACGATCAAAACGTCCAGGTCTTAAAAGAGCAGCGTCTAATACATCTGGTCTATTGGTTGCGGCTAAAATAATAATACCCGTGTCGCCACCAAAACCATCCATTTCCACTAATAGTTGGTTTAAGGTATTTTCACGTTCGTCATTACTCATCATGGCATTTTTACCACGGGCACGTCCTATCGCATCAATTTCATCAATAAAAATAATACAAGGTGCTTTTTCTCTTGCTTGCTTGAATAAATCACGCACACGACTTGCACCCACACCTACAAACATTTCAACAAAATCAGATCCACTTAAACTAAAGAAAGGAACCTGCGCTTCGCCGGCCATTGCTTTAGCTAATAATGTTTTACCGGTACCTGGAGGGCCCACTAGTAAGGCACCTTTTGGAATTTTACCACCAAGTGCTGTATACTTTTTTGGATTTTTTAGGAAGTCAACAATTTCCATCACTTCCACCTTGGCTTCGTCAAGACCTGCAACATCTCCAAAATTGATATTTACTTTAGCACCTTTATCAAATAAGGTTGCCTTAGATTTTCCAATATTAAAAATACCACCAGCGCCACCTGCACCACCGCCAGCACCGCCGCCCATTTTACGCATCAACAATAACCATACGACTACAATGATGACAAGTGTAAAAATAGACTGAAGTACACCGCCCATCCAATCTGCAACTTTTACAATATCTCTTTTAACTTCTGGCAGCTGATGTTGCTCTGTAAATTTTTGTAAATTTTCGTCAAAAGATTTCCAATCCAACACTTCAAAAACAAATAGAGGAGCCCCCTTTACTTTTTCTTTAGGTAAAACCACGCCAAATTTTTTAACGTAGAATTCTTTTTTAAGACTGTCGCCATTAATATACACCTGAACTTCATCTTTGTTTTTTACAAAATCAAGTTTGGTAACATCACCTGCTAAAAGCATTTGTTGTTTGAACTCCTGCTCTGTCGTCTTTTTTAATTCTGGCGAAAAATTCATTAACTGAGACGCCAATAGTCCAACAATAACGACGCCATAAATCCAATATATATTGAACTTAGGACCTTTCTTGCCCCCTTTACCTTTGTCTTGAAAATTAAATTTTGGTTGCTTCTCTTCTGACATATATTTTCAATTATTCGTGGATTTGTGATACCGCATCACTCCACATTTCTTCTAATTTATAAAATTCTCTAGCTTCTGGATGCATTACATGCACCACAACATTGACATAGTCAATGATAACCCACTGTAATGCTTTTCGTCCTTCATGTTTATATGGATTTTCACCGCACACTTGTTTTACCTCATCTTCGATATGGTCACAAATAGCACGCACTTGTGTGGTACTAGATGCTTGACAAACAATAAAAAAATCGGCAGCGGCTTCTTCGATTTTGCGTAGATCTAAACTTACAATATGCTCGCCTTTTTTATCTAAAATGGCTTTAATGATTGTTTTTAGAATTTTTGAGCTCTTGGTTAACCGTGTAATCGTACTTTTTGGTCGATTATTTAATACAGAAAGAGGTTCCAACAATACAGTTATTTAGTGATTAATAATTTGATTTAGACGTAGCTCTTGTAACTTCGTCAAAAATACTAATTCTTTGGCTTCAGCAGGCTTAAATACACCTATCGGTTTACCATTTACAGAATTAACTGAAGTAGATAGTACCAACATCTATGCCATGAACCAAGTTAAGACAAACTTGGCCGTGCATGGCGCTGCATTTTTGGCCCAAAAACAATGGGCAGGAAAGGGTCAGATGGGTAAGGCCTGGGCGGCAGAAAGCGGTCAAAACATTCTATTATCGGTGGTTTTGGACCCAAAAAAGCTTGTTTTTGATGGTTTAGCATTGGAGCCATCTGTGGTGAGTATGCTTGTGGCTATTGGATGTTTTAACTTTTTTGTTACATATGCCGGTGACGAAACACGTATCAAATGGCCCAATGATATCTATTGGCGTGACAGAAAGGCAGCAGGCATTTTAATTGAAAACAGCTTTAGAGGTGCTAACTGGCAGTGGAGTATTGCAGGAATGGGGGTTAATATCAACCAAACTGAGTTTGGAACCGAAATCACCAACCCAGTTTCACTCAAACAAATTACCGGCAAAACCTTTCTGGTACCTGAATTGGCAAAAGAATTGTGTCACCATGTAGAAGCTACTTTACAAATATTACAAGATAAAGGACCTGACGCACTACTTGCACTGTACAATTATGTACTCTATAAAAAAGGGGAACAAGTAGCTTTAGAAATTGAGGGTCAAAAAATAACTGCGACTATTTGTAGGGTTTTATCAAATGGATATTTAGAAATTGAAACTGAAAAGGGAATCAAACAATCGCATGCCCTAGGTGCTATACAGTGGTTATCATAAATTAAAAACAACAACATGTCATCAACTATAAAATTGACACAGTTTTCTCATGGCGCGGGATGCGGATGTAAGATTGCACCAGCAGTATTAGAAACTATTTTAGCTTCAGCACTACCAAAAATTGAAAATAAAAATTTGTTGGTAGGCTATGGAAGTAAAGATGATGCTGCTGCTTATGATATGGGTAATGGCCAAGCCATTATTAGCACCACCGATTTTTTTACGCCCATTGTAGATGATGCGCATGCATTTGGAAAAATCGCAAGTGCCAATGCTATTAGTGATGTGTATGCGATGGGCGGAAAGCCACTCATGGCTATTGCCATACTAGGTTGGCCAGTTAATGCCCTTCCTGCAGCCCTTGCAGCAGAAGTGTTAGAAGGTGCCAGAACCATTTGTGCAGAAGCCGGCATTCCACTTGCGGGTGGACATAGCATAGATAGTACGGAGCCTATTTTTGGACTTGCTGTTACAGGCATTACACCCATTGCAAACCTCAAAAAAAACAATACCGCAAAACTGGGTAACGTCCTCTTTGTTACAAAACCAATTGGTGTTGGCATATTAGCAACGGCACAAAAAAGAGATGCCATGGACCCGGAAGATCTTGCACCATTTATAGATCAGTTAACAACACTTAATAAAATTGGTGAAATACTCGGTGGCATACCAGAAGTGCACGCACTCACTGATATCACAGGGTTTGGACTACTTGGACACCTGATAGAAATGGCAGAAGGAAGCGGACTCTCTGCACATATTTATTATTCGAAAATTAAAATGATAGAGGCTGCTAAAAAATATTTAGCACAGCGTATGGTACCAGATGCCACGTACAGAAACTGGAATTGTTATAGCACAAAAACAAGTTTTGATCCAGGTGTTAATGTGATGGAAGCTTTTAGTATGCTACCAGATCCACAAACCAATGGAGGCTTACTTGTTGCAGTAGATCCGAGTGCGGTGGCGTTGATCCAAGAACTGTTTACTAAAAACGGGCTTGAGGCATTTATCGAACCCATTGGCGTATTAGAAGCGGTGGGTGAAAAAGTAGTGGTGGTAAAAAACTAAGCGTTACAACGAACCGCTAAAAAACCATATTCCCTTTGTTTTTTATTTGCTCATTGGTAAGCTCTGCTACCATTTGAACACCAGCTAATGCTTTTACGGTTTGGTTAATCCAGTTGCATTTTTCATCATCTACAAAATCACCTTTTGTGAGCCATAAAAAATCCATGTGTCTAAATTCTGGTAATAAATATTCACCGTCACAATGGTTGTGGTATAAATAATGCACTAAAAAACTATTGGGCTCTTTGGATTCATAAATACTAAAATAGTAGCTACGTTCCTTTTTTTTGAGGTGAATTTCGATGGCCGGATTGAGCCTAAACTGATGCCCCAATTGATTGTTTAATTGCAAACAAAATTGATGACTTTTGATAGGCGCAATAATGCCTAACAACCTAGTGTCATCAAAAAAATCTTCATTGAGTTCGTCTATATTTAGTTTGAGTTTCATAGTATTAATTTACGGTATCCATTAAAATGAAACGGAAATATTTTTTTCGTCCGAACCACGTTTTATGCGCAGCTCCGTTTGATCTCCTTTTTTAAACTTACCCAGCGTTTGCATATAACTATTCACATCTACAAATTTATACTCGCCTAATTGTAGTAAAATATCACCTGCTTTTAATCCAAGTTTTTCTGCAAGCTTACCCGGACTCACTCCATCAATGCGCATACCTGTTCCACTGTATCCGTAATCCGGAATAACGCCTAAACTCACCGTAAATTTAGTACTTCGGCCCATTTGAGGCTCTGTTGTTTTAATAAAATCCAACTTGGGTAAGCTATCTGTGATACCCATCATTTGATAGGCGAGGGTTACTATTTGTGCAGTGCCTTCGTAATTAATTTTATCTGCATCATCTGTGGCTTTGTGGTAATCTACATGGCTTCCTGTAAAGAAAAATTGAACCGGTATAACCGCTCTATAAAAACTAGCGTGATCGCTAGGGCCACTACCTGTGCTATCAAATTTTACAATAAGTGGGGTTGATACCGCGTTCCAAATAGCACTCCATTTACTAGACGTGCCATAACCACCCACCGTTAATTTATGAGATGTATCATAACGACCTACCATATCCATATTAAGCATATAATTTATGGCGCCAGGCATTGTTGGATTTTCTATCCAATATTTACTTCCTAAAAGTCCTAATTCTTCTCCCGAAAAATGAAGGAATAAATAATTATTATGCGCAGGTGATTTTTGTTGCAAGAGGCGCGCTATTTCGAGCAAAGCCGCGGTACCACTGGCGTTATCGTCTGCCCCATTATGAATTATATGTCCGGTATCTAATGCATTTTTGTCTTCGTTGTAACCTAAGTGATCATAGTGTGCGCCAATTACAACCGTATTCGCTGCGCCATTATTAATGTATGCTGCCACATTTGTTGCAAGCCTTTTTTTCTCTACAATACGCACGCCTAATTCTATTTGCAAAGTAGCTGACGGATCTGCAAAATAAAGTAGGCCTGTTGGTGTAAGATAAATAACTGGAATAGAAAATGCAGCAGATTTATCATTTTTATTAAACTGAATATTGTCAATAATAGGTCCTGTATTATATACAATAAAAGCTGTAGCGCCTTTTGCAGCAGCTGTTGTTACTTCTTTTTTAATCCATGCGTCTACATCAAAGTGAGGATTTGATTTATTTTCTTCGAGTGTTTCTTTGATATCCTTGAACCAAGGTTGTCCTTTTTCTTGTAACGCCATGGCTGGTTTTCCAGTTACTTGCATTGATGCACTATTTGCAAATGGAAAAAAATCTTTATTGATTTTTAAACGCGCATTATTAACCCTAAAATGAGTCGCAGCGTCTATCTGTAAACCCTCGTTAATTTCAAATTTTTGTAAATAGCCGCTTGTCCCTTTTGAACCAATTCCCATCATCTCATATTGTTTTACCAAATAATCCATCGCCGCATCGGCGCCAGCAGTTCCTGTTCTTCTTCCTTCCAAAGCATCACTTGCCAAGTAGTTAATATGTGATTTTAAATTAGAAATGAGTGCTGCTTTTTGCTTTTCTGCCTCTATTCTAATTTTTCGTTTGCTTTGAGATAATCCTAAAAAGGGAACCAACAATAGTACCCAAAACCATTTTTTACCCATTTTGCCTGCTTTATTACATACAAAAGTAAGCGATTCTGTTCCCAATCTCGTAACTACCCTCCCCTCTTTGCAAGTACTTTTGTGCCATCCAATAAAAATTGAACCAAAGAGACCTCCATATTGCTTTAGTGGGTAACCCCAACAGCGGAAAAAGCTCCATTTTCAACGCGCTAACGGGTCTACATCAACAAGTTGGTAATTTTCCGGGGGTAACAGTAGATAAAAAAACAGGGGTGCTCCAATTACCAGATGCCACCAATACCACACTCATAGACTTACCTGGCACCTATAGTTTGTACCCCAGAAGAGCTGACGAGTGGGTGGCCTACAAGGTACTCATGGTTACAGACGACACCATTAAAGCAGACGCCGTTTTACTTGTAGCTGACGCTAGCAACCTCAAACGAAACTTACTTTTTTGTAGTCAAATCATTGACCTGCAAATTCCGGTAGTGATGGCCCTCACCATGAATGATATTGCATCCAGTATGGGCATCAAAATAGATATCGCGGGGCTCGAAAAAGAATTAGGGATCACCATTATAGCGGTGAACCCACGAAAAAACAAAGGCATTACCGAATTAAAAAAAGCGTTACAGCAATTAACAGTAAACCCCAGTGCCCCTTCTGATAAAAAATTTATTGATACAAAAAAATTAGCTCCAGCTGCCATTGATGGAATTCATCAAATAGTTACAGGCTTGGGTGATTATGCTGCGATACATTATTTAATCAATCATGAAAATTTTCCATTAACAAAAGAAACACAAACACAAATTGATGAGCTGGTTGTTACGCATCAATTTAACCCAACAAAAACGCAGGCCGAAGAGATTTTGGAGCGCTACAGCAATATTAGAGCGGTGATGCGCAAATATGTGGTTGAGCCAGGGCCCCTAGAAAAAAAGATTTTTTCGGATAAATTAGACAATATTTTATTACACCGAGTTTGGGGTTATGTAATATTACTAGCGGTATTATTTATTTTATTTCAAAGTGTGTATTGGCTCGCTAGTTTTCCAATGGATGGTATTGAGTGGGCATTTGCAAAAGGCGGAAGCTCTTTGTCAGCATGGCTTCCAGAAGTATGGTGGAGTAATTTAATAATCAACGGACTTGTGGCTGGCCTCAGTGGTATTTTAGTATTTGTGCCACAAATTATGATTTTATTTGGGCTTATTACTATGCTTGAAGACAGTGGTTATATGGCGCGTATTAGTTTTTTAAGTGACAGGCTCATGCGCAAAGTGGGACTGAACGGAAAAAGTGTCATGCCCATGGTAAGTGGTTTTGCCTGTGCAGTACCTGCCATTATGAGTGCGCGCAATATTGAAAATAGAAAAGAAAGGTTGTTAACTATTTTAGTAACGCCACTTATGAGTTGCAGTGCACGCTTACCTGTATTTACGATTTTAATTTCGCTGGTTATTAATAACGATTACTACTTTGGATTTTTAAGTTTACAAGGGCTTGTGATGATGGGCCTTTACTTACTAGGCATTGTAATGGCCATGCTAGTGAGCTATGTTTTAAAGTGGTTTATTACCATTAGCGAGAAAAGTTTTTTTATTTTAGAACTTCCTATGTATAGAGCACCGCGTTGGAAAAACATAGGTGTTACAATGATTGAAAAAGCTAAAATATTTGTTACAGATGCCGGTAAAGTAATTATGATTATTAGCCTACTATTATGGTTTTTAAGTAGCTACGGACCTGGTGATCAAATAGCGCAAACCACCCAAAAATATGCCGCACTTGAGCAGGTATTACCTGCAAAAAAAGACTCTTTACAAAAAGAATATGCTGCCGAAAAATTACAACATTCCTATGCAGGTATTTTAGGAAAAGCCATTGAGCCTGCTATTAAACCCCTTGGTTACGACTGGAAAATCGGTATTGCACTGATTACTTCCTTTGCTGCCAGAGAGGTTTTTGTGGGTACTATGGCCACTTTATATAGTGTTGAAGACAGTGAAGACAGCTCATTAAGACAAAAACTAGCTGCAGCTAGGCATCCAGACGGAACCAAAGTATACACCCTTGCAGCAGGGCTTTCGCTGATGATATTTTATTTACTAGCCATGCAGTGTATGAGCACGCTTGCCGTTGTTAAAAGAGAAACAAAGTCTTGGAAATGGCCAGCATTTCAACTTGTGTATATGACGGCCCTAGCGTATGGCATGAGCTGGCTAACCTATGTTTTATTTAGTTAACGGCACCTAATTATTTGTACGTTTCCCATAATAATTTAGAAACTTTTCGAGCAAGTTCCCAAGCTTCATTTTGCAATTCCCAACTCCTGTCTTTATTATTTTTGGTACAAATACAAAAAACGTATCGCGCATTTTTTCCGTACACATACATCGCTTCACTTCTACTCGCATTAATAGCGCCATTTTTACTTGCCACAAAAACGTCAGGTGGAATTTGTGATAGCGCTTCTTCGTCCCAGTAATTTCTACCAAGCAAACGAAGCATTTTTTCTGAAGATTCACTATCCATTAAACTTCTATTTGCCAAGGCTTCAAACAAAGAAGCCATTTCTTTTGGCGATGTTTGTCCCCATCCAAACTTATCTCTATCAGCTTCTCTACCCGGCGTTCTACTATTTACCCTAGTAGCCGTATAACCAATGCTATCAAGAATTTGATTGATTCTTGTTCCTGTACCAGCCAGTGACTGTAACCATAAACTTGCGGTATTATCACTTGTTGTAAGCATGAGCATGATCACTTTACTAAGCTCTACTTTTTCATTGTTTTTTAAAGATGCGAGTAAATCAGATCCTGCATAAAACAAAGAATCTTTATAGGTTAACTCCTGATGGTATTTGAATTCACCTTTATTAAGTTTATCCATGATGCCAATAAGTATGGGCACTTTTACCATACTCGCTGTTGGAAAAATACTATCAGCATTGATGCTTGCAAATTTTCCAGTATGCAAGTCTTTTACATACATACCCACATCACCCTTAAATCCGGTAATGAGGATTTCTAATTGCTGCTGTAATTTTTTATTTATTTTTTGAGCTTGCACAGGTAATAGCGCAACTACAAAAATAAAAGCGAGTACTTGTTTCATAGATTGTATTTCTTTTTAGGCAGGCCTACAATTTCTTGACCATGATTTTTAGAATCAGGCTTTGTAATAATTTTTTCAATCACGCCATTTTCATCAATCAAAAAAGTGGTGCGTAAAGTACCCATATAGGTTTTGCCCATAAACTTCTTTTCGGCCCAAACCCCATATTTTTCATGAATTATGAGGTCGGTGTCGGCAATGAGCGAAAAGGGTAATTCGTGCTTGGCAATGAATTTGAGGTGGCTTTTTTGGTCGTCGGAGCTCACACCCAGCACTTGGTAGCCCTTTTTGGCTAAAATTGTATAATTGTCCCTTAGGTTACAAGCCTGCACCGTACAGGTAGGGGTCATATCATGGGGGTAGAAATACAAAACTAATTTTTGGCCCTTAAAACTAGATAGGGCAATGGTTTTGCCGTTTTGGTCGAGTCCTTTAAAGGCGGGGGCTTTGGATCCTTCTTGTAGCATATTTGGCTGTTTTGAGGTTTAAAAATAAGGAGGTAATAGCTGTATAATAAAAATAACCTCAATTAGTTTAAAAAAAATACCTCCTTCTGCTCCCCCTTTATTAAATTTGCACAATTTATTTTTTTGTTCCTATGCCAAAAGACAATTCCATAAAATCGGTGCTTATTGTTGGTTCTGGTCCCATTATTATTGGTCAGGCCTGCGAATTTGATTATTCTGGTTCTCAAGCTGCTCGAAGTTTGCGTGAAGAAGGCATCAAAGTGATTTTGATTAATTCAAATCCGGCCACCATCATGACAGACCCAATGATGGCAGATAAAGTTTACTTGTTGCCACTTACGATCGAAAGTATTGAGCAAATTTTACAAGAAAACGATATCGACGCCGTACTTCCAACCATGGGTGGCCAAACCGCTTTAAACCTTTGTAAAGAAGCCGACGAAATTGGTATCTGGAACAAATACAATGTGCGCATGATTGGTGTAGACGTTGCAGCTATTGACACTGCAGAAGACCGTGAAAAGTTTAGACAACTCATGGTAAAAATTGGAATAGCCGTGGCGCCAAGCCGTGTTGCCAATAGTTTTTTAGAAGGAAAGGAATTTGCACAAGAGATTGGATTCCCACTTGTTATTAGACCGTCGTTTACCTTAGGTGGAACCGGTGGTGGATTTGTACATTCTAAAGATGATTTAGATGCTGCGCTCGAAAGAGGTTTAAAGGCTTCTCCAATACATGAAGTATTGGTAGAAAAAGCAGTGCTTGGATGGAAAGAATACGAACTTGAATTATTACGAGATCAAAGCGATAATGTTGTTATCATTTGTACCGTAGAAAATTTAGACCCGATGGGTGTGCATACCGGTGATTCAATTACGGTTGCACCTGCCATGACACTTAGTGATACTGCATTTCAAGATATGCGCAACAAAGCCATATTGATGATGCGTTCACTTGGTAATTTTTCGGGTGGATGTAACGTACAATTCGCACTTAACCCTGCCACCGAAGAACTGATTGCTGTTGAAATTAATCCACGTGTGAGTAGATCATCGGCACTTGCATCAAAAGCAACAGGATACCCGATTGCAAAAATTGCAGCGAAGCTTGCGATTGGTTATAGTTTAGATGAATTAAAAAATCAGATTACACAAACCACTTCTGCTTACTTTGAACCAGCACTTGATTACGTCATAGTAAAAGTACCACGTTGGAATTTTGATAAATTCAAAGGTGCTAACGATACATTAGGTTTACAAATGAAAAGTGTGGGTGAAGTAATGGCCATTGGAAGAAACTTTAAAGAAGCGATTCAAAAAGCTTGTCAGAGTTTAGAAAATGAAGCAATTGGCTTAGGCTACTACGGTAAGAGTTTAATGAAGAGTGAAGAACTCGTAGAATATATTAAAACACCAAAGTGGGACCGTATTTTTAGAATCAAAGATGCACTCATGGCAGGCTCTACTGTTAAGTCTATTGCACAAGCAACGGGCATTGACAGATGGTTCTTACATCAAATCTTACAAATTTGCAATATCGAAAAAGAAATTGCAACACATACATTAGAAACCCTTCCTGAAAACTTATTTAAGGAAGCCAAAAAATGTGGATTTGGAGACGTGCAAATTTCTAAAATCTTACAAGGTGATTGCACCGACGAACAAGTGTATGAAAAAAGAAAAGCATTAGGTATTACCAGGGTTTACAAAATGGTAGATACTTGTGCCGCCGAGTTTGAAGCAAAGACACCTTATTTTTATAGCACTTTTGAAGGATAAAAAATACTTCTTATGAAATTACAAGACATACAAGTACAAAACGAAAAAGAAACACGTGGTGGATTTGGTGAAGGCATTCACGAAATCGGAAAAGAAAATGAAAATGTAGTAGTACTTACTGCGGATCTAGCAGGTTCCTTAAAACTAGGACCCTTTATCAAAGATTTTCCAAACCGTTTTGTACAAGTAGGTATTGCAGAAGCCAACATGATTGGTATTGCTGCAGGTATGACTATTGGAGGTAAAATTCCATACACGACAACATTTGCAAATTTTAGCACGGGTAGAGTGTATGATCAAATCAGACAAAGTGTTGCATATAGTAATAAAAATGTAAAAATTTGTGCATCACATGCGGGTCTTACCCTTGGTGAAGATGGCGCAACACACCAGATATTAGAAGACATTGGACTTATGAAAATGCTTCCGGGCATGACCGTTATTGTTCCTTGTGATTTCAACCAAACCAAAGCGGCCACTAAAGCTATTGCTGCTTATCAAGGTCCTGTGTATTTAAGATTTGGTCGTCCAAAATGGCCAAACTTTACTGCTGTTGATGGTCGTGATTTTGTAATTGGTAAAGCACAACAATTATCGGAAGGAACCGACGTAAGTATTTTTGCTTGCGGTCATATGGTTTGGAAAGCGATTGAAGCTGGACGTATACTAGAAGAAAAAGGATTGAGTGTAGAAGTGATTAATATACATACCATTAAGCCACTTGACGAAGAAGCGATTGCTCGTTCTATTCGCAAAACCAAATGTGCTGTTACTGTAGAAGAACATAATATTATTGGAGGACTTGGTGATAGTGTTGCACAGGTTGCTGCTAAACATTGTCCAATTCCTATCGAATACATTGGAACCAATGATACATTTGGAGAAAGTGGTACCCCAACACAACTTCTAACAAAATACGGATTGGATACACCATTTGTTGTAGCTGCTGCCGAAAAAGTAATCGCAAGAAAATAATTGTACCACTCATTTAAGGGGCTAGGCGTTCAACTTTCCAAGATGCACTGTTTTCTAGTACATATCTAATGCGGTCGTGTAATCGACTCGGTCTGCCTTGCCAAAATTCGATACTTGTTGGTTTTACAATATAGCCACCCCAATGGTCTGGTCTTTCGATAGAATCATTGGCAAAAATGGAACTATATCTTTCTACATTTTGTTCAATCACCGTTCTGTTTTCAATGACAGCACTTTGTGGTGAAGCCCAAGCACCAATTCTACTAGATGCAGGTCGCGAATTAAAATAACGATCACTTTCTTCGGCACTCACTTTTTCTACCGTTCCTTCAATTCTAATTTGTCTTTCTAATTCCTTCCAGAAAAAAACAAGTGCTGCATGCGGGTTTTGGGCTAAATTTTTACCCTTGTCACTTTCGTAATTGGTAAAAAATATAAAGCCATCAGGGTTATATCCTTTTAATAAAACAATGCGAGCAGCCGGAACACCAGTAGCATTTACAGTAGCAAGTGTCATGGCATTTACTTCATCAATTTGTGAAGCCACGGCCTCATTCCACCAACGTGTAAATTGATCAAAAGGATTTGCAGCAACATCCACTTCTTCTAGTGAAGCCAACTTATAATCTTTTCTAATATCTGCAATAGCGTTATTCATACTGTTTTTTTATGCGATTTCTTCCACTGCTTTAACATGCTTGCCGGATACAAAAATATACACAGCCGGAACCACAAACAAAGTTAAAAACAAAGAGAAGAAGATACCACCCACAATTACAATTCCAAGAGGCATTCGGGACGTAGCAGCAGCGCCTAAACTAAGAGCAATAGGAAGTGCGCCAAGTGCAGTTGCTAAACTCGTCATCAAAATAGGACGTAAACGTTGGGAAGCAGCTTCTAACACGGCTTCCTTTTTTGCAAACCCTCCAATCCTTTTGTTATTGGCAAATTCTACAATTAAAATACCGTTTTTGGTAACAAGCCCAATGAGCATAATCATACCAATTTGAGAGAATATATTAAGTGTTTGATCAAACATCCATAAGCTAATGAGTGCACCCGCTATAGCTAGTGGCACGGTAATCATAATGATAAATGGATCTTTGAAACTTTCAAATTGACCGGCTAATACTAGATAAATAAGTAAGAGTGCTAATAAAAAAGCAAAGGTCGTATTGGAAGAACTCTCTTTAAAATCACGAGAAGGACCTCCGTAGGCAGTATGAAAACTTTCATCCAATAAACGTTTAGATATCTCATCCATTGCTTTTACACCATCGCCAATTGTTTTACCTTCTGCGAGTGATGCAGAAATGGTGGCGGATCTAAAACGGTTGTAGTGATAAAGTGTTGGTGGGTTAGAACTTTCTTTTAAATCTACAACTGCAGAAAGTGGAATCATTTCGCCACGATTATTACGCACATACAAACTTAAAATATCGCTAGGGGTTTGTCTATCCTTTAATGACACTTGAGAAATAACATCATACTGTTTTCCTTTCATGGTAAAATAGGCAAGCCTTCTGCCGCTAAACGCACTAGACACGACATCAGCTACATCAGAAATTGATAGACCTAAGTCCTTCGCTTTAATCCTATCAATCGTTAATTGCAGCTCTGGTTTACTAAACTTTAAGTTTACATCCACGTTCTGAAAAGTTTTGTCTTTTCTTGCTTCTTCTAAAAATTTTGGAATCATCGCTTTTATTTTCTCAAACTCCAAATTTTGTAAAATAAGTTGAACAGGAAGGGAACCTCTAGAACCTAGTCCTACAGATATTGTTTGCTCCTCTACAGGAAAAATTCTTGCATTGTTAAATTGAGGTAATTTTTTGGTTACTGATTTAACAATATCACTTTGTGATTTTTTACGATCTTCAGGATCAACGAGCGCAATTCTTGCCGTACCACCATTCACACCACCATTTCCACTAAAGCCTGGAATGGAAGCAAATACAAATGATTTTTCAGGAATAGAATCTGATAAATAATCGGTAAGGCCTTGTGCCACATCAGACATATAATCAAAGGATGCGCCTTCTGGGCCTGTCATTTGAAAACGAATACTACTTCTATCTTCTAGGGGTGCAAGTTCTGAAGGCAGGTTTGTACCTACAAAATAGATAGCACCTAAACACGCTACCACTATTACCCAAGCGATCCACCTAACCCTTACAAAGGCTGCCAATAAACGCTTGTATCCGTTTTCCATACCTCTAAAGAATGGCTCTGTTTGCTCGTAAAATTTACCATGACCAGCCCCTTTTTTAGTTAAGAGTACATTTAATACCGGCGTAATAGTTAATGAAACAAAGGCAGATATTAATACGGCGGCCGCTACTGTAATACCAAATTCTCTAAATAAACTACCCACAAAACCTTGCAAGAAAATGACAGGTAAGAACACAACAGCAAGCGTAATTGAAGTTGATATAACGGCAAAAAATATTTCTTTACTACCCTCTAGCGCTGCTCTTCGAATAGGTAAGCCTAATTCTAGTTTTCTAAATATATTTTCGGTTACTACAATACCATCATCCACCACGAGTCCGGTGGCTAATACAATACCAAGTAGGGTAAGCACATTTATGGAGAACCCAAAAATGTACATCACAAAAAACGTGGCAATGAGTGAAATTGGAATATCAATGATAGGACGAATCGCAATCAGCCAGTTTCTAAAGAAAAAGAAAATCACAAGCACAACGAGCGTAAATGAAATTAGTAGGGTTTCTTCCACTTCTTTAATCGCTCTTCTAACATTTTTTGTTTGATCAATTAGTGGCGTAAACTCAAAATCACCTTTTTCATTTTTTTTGATGTCTTCGACGCGCTTATAAAATTCATCTGCAATTTTAATATAATTGGCTCCCGGCTGAGGGGAAATAATAACACCAACACCATTGATGCCATTTAATTTCCAACTATACTCTTCTTGCTCTGGCCCAATTTCAACTTTTGCAATATCTTTTAAACGAATAATACCAGCCTCGTTTTCTACAATGATTAAATTTTTAAAATCATCTTCGGTTTGTAATTTACCCAGGGCTCTAATCGTTAATTCTGTTTTGTTACCATACAATTTACCAGATGGAATTTCTACATTTTCTCTATTGAGTGCTGTTCTAAAATCAGAATAGGTAAGGTTAAACGCATTCAGTTTATTTGGATCAATCCAAATACGCATGGCAGGACGCTTTTGACCAAAAATACTTACCGAACTTACTTCAGGAATAGTTTGAAATCTTTCTTGTAATACGTTTTCGGCGTATTCACTAAGTTCCATTAAACCTTTTGTTTTACTCTGTACCGCGATTAGTAAAATAAAATCACTACTGGCATCAGACTTACTTACTACAGGTGGTGCATCGATATCTTGTGGCAAATTTCTTGTAGCCTGACTTACTTTATCCCTTACATCATTAGCCGCTGCTTCCAAGTCTTGGTTCACTTCAAATTCAATGCTAATATTACTTGAACCATTGTTGCTAGATGAGTTAATGGTTTTAATACCTGGGATACCATTAATAGATTTCTCTAATGGTTCTGTGATTTGACTTTCTATAATATCTGCATTGGCACCTGCGTAAGAAGTACGCACATTAATCACGGGCGGATCAATAGCAGGATATTCACGTACCGATAAAAAATTATAACCAACAACACCAAATAAGATGATGAGTAGATTCATCACCGTGGCAAGTATGGGTCTTTTGAGGGCTAGTTCAGAAATATTCATAATTAGTCTAGCGTTGCAATGTCACTTAATAATTTTACACTTCTTACTTTAACAGGTGCGTTTGGTTTTACAAACAACACACCACTCACAGCAATACTATCACCAACAGATAAGCCTTTAATAATTTGAATGAGTCCTTCATTTCTTTCGCCTGTTTCCACTTCAACAAGCTTGCCAATACCATCTTTTACAACCACAACTTTTTTAACAGTGGATTCGGGGATAATACAATTAGAAGGTATTAAAATACTACTGGTAGGATCAGTAGCATCGATAGATACTTTTACAAAAGCACCTAAATTAAATGCTTGCCCCTTTAATACAGCACGCACTTTTAAATTCCTGGTGGTTGCATTAATAAGTGGCTCTGTAGCTGTAACAACAGCGTCTGCGGTAGTTTTATTATCTGCAGACTGCACATACACTACAGCGCCTTTTTTTATTTTTTGCGCATACATTTCAGGAACGGAAAAATCTATTTTAAGTTGATTCACCTGCTGAATAGTGGTAATGATAGTAGCGGGTGTAACGTAAGCTCCCATACTAATCATGCGAAGACCAAGCGTACCAGCAAAAGGTGCCTTAATTACTGTTTTATCAAGTTGTGCTTGCAGTACTACTAAGTCTGCATTTAATGTATTGACTTGGTTAAGTACCACGTCATAATCTACTTGATTGATGCCGCCAATTGACAATAATTTTTTAAGTCTTGCTTCGTTTTTTTGTGCAAGATCTAATTGCACATTTATTTTTAGTTGTGCAGCTTTTAAATCGGCATCATTGATACGAGCTAATACAGTGCCAGCTGCGACCGATCCGCCCTCAGGAATTTGTAGAAAAGTGACACGGCCACTTACTTCAGACTGAATGGTTGTCATTTCGTTTGGAAGAACCGAACCATTTACTTCAATTTTTTTATTGATTGTATTATTTGAAGCAACAATAACATCTACGATAGCGGCTTTAGGTCCACCATCTTTTTGTTTTTTTTCGTCGGGTTTACCTTTACAGGCTACAAGTGCTAAAAGGAGCACTATGGGTAGAAAACATCTTTTCAAAGTATTCATTTTAAGAACCATAAAGGTAAATTATTTGCCCAATAAATAGAGCAAAACCTAATTAGAACGGGCTCTACCACCTACCTTATGAAAAAACCAATCCGATTGATTATACTTGTACTGAGTGAGGTTGTATTTGTATACATTTTCTTTGGTGGTAATACTTAAAAGATAGCCTGTTCCTTTAACGGACCCCTCACTTTTGGTGCGTATGGTTAATTGATGGTAGTCTTTTGATGTAATATTAACCCTGAAATCATGTTTTTTATCGGTGAGCACGAGGTTTTCTTCTAGAACCTCACCATCAATCAATACCATTAGTGTATCATGATCAAGGACCCCGGTTTCTACAATTGAAAGATCGATATAAAATGATTTGGTAAGTAATGTATCAAAATTACTTGTTGAAACTGCCCAATTTTCAATTTCTGTTACACCACTAGGCACAACTTTCACAGCATCATTCCACTCAATGAGTAATTCGGGATTAACATGGACAGATTGAATGCTTGGCTGAAAGCTAAATTTTCCCAACCTACTTTTTCCAAAAGGGCTCTCCCAGATGCCACTAAAAACAACACTGGTATCAGTGAAAATAAAATTGCCATGAAGGTCAAATAAACTAGGTGTATGTTCTGTTTCATTAATCAAACAACGAACTGCTTTTGCGTAGTAATTATATTGCTCGCTAGGCGTAGCAGATAGATAAAATAAATAAGCACTTAATTTTTTTTGATCTGCACTAAATGTTGTGAGTACTGCCATCATTTGACCAGCAGTGTCGATGATTTCTAATTTAGCTTTGGTATACGTTCTCGATTTAGAAAGAGACATAGAGCCCGCATACATAGGTGGAACATTGATGATGCGGCCAGCCTGAGCATCTACTCGAATGCGAGGCTCCGTATCTACCTCTCTAACACCATCAGGCTCAAACACAATGGCACCATACCATACACCGGTCTTGTTTTGTGCAGATACTGCAACAAAAGACATAAAAAATAAAACTGTGATGACAAGGCGCATAGGCTTAAAGATAATTAATCATCTCTTCTGCGCAAACTACCTCTATATGAATTTTTAGTTCGCCTATACATTTCAAGTTGCTTTTCGATGTAATAACCGAATTCTAAATCATTCATTTTTGTAACAAGTTCGTAAGGAGGTCTAAACCGAACCATAAATGTATCTAACTCCGGCGATTTAAGTAGTGTAATTTTACGAACAAAAGCCTTACTAAATCTGAAGTTGACATATTTTTCTTGCTCTTGATCGATGAGTCTTTTTTGTAAAAATTCCATGTTCTGGTTACGCTTAAACCTAAACATATTGATGATGGCTTCCAAATCAAAACCAACAGATAAACCACCAGGATTGTAATTGGGATTAGAGGTCAAGCCAAGGCCTGGCTTTTTAAAATTAAACCCTTTAGCATTGTCCATTCGATTTTGAATAGAATCATACCTATAATAATTATTACGCACTTTCACCTCTGGCAAATCAGTGGCCTTTACGTGAATCATAATATTAAAATTGTCTACATTAGAAATGGTATCAACAGGATACTTCATCGTGTTTTTACCAATCATAGAAAACCATATAGAATCCGTTTTTAACACAGTTACGATATACCTTCCTGTCGAATCTGTAACACCACCTCTTCCTGATGTGGAGCGCACTGCTACTGCTTCTAGAGGATTGCGGGCAGTTATATCATAGACGGTTCCTGCGATGGTAATATACTGCGCGTTGGCTTTTGGCATTTGACCTACTAATAGGCAAAAAACAATAATAAATGGGAGTAGCCTTCGCTTCAAATGCAACAGTTTTAAATGTAATATTATAACAGTATGCGCAGATTACCGCATTTGACCGTATAATTTAACTTGTTTTTAGTGAAGCAATAAACCCAGTAAAAATATAGAAGCAACAATAAGTGGTGCGGGTATTTTATTGATGCGCAAGAGCAAAATAGTACCTACTACTACCAACCATTGTATCAATAAATAACTTGATGCTGCAGGATCCGAAAAATGGTCTTTCATTAAATAGGCGGTGGCGCCAAAAAGTATGCCGGCTACAGCAGCATTAATGCCTTCTAAAGATCTAAAAATAACAACATAACGTTTCACGTAACTCCACACTGGAAAAAAGAATAACACCAAAAAGGCACTTGGTAAAAAAATACCAATAGCGCCTATGATGATTCCTAAAATTTGTGCCGATGATCCCTCTGATTGCATGGTCATACCGCCTGTAAAAGCAGCTATAGAAAATACGGGTCCAGGTATTGCTCTAACAATGCCTGATCCTGTCAAAAAGTCGGCTTGATTCATTTTTAATACATCGCGTTTATTATCAATAACGCGTTTTGAAGCTGGCCTTGTTACATACTGCTCATACAATAGCGGCATGAGTACATCGCCACCACCAAATACCAAACTTCCATTTCTATAGTTATGTTCAAACAAGTTAAAAACTTTTCTGTTTTCCCAATTATTTCGAGTAGCGGTTTCCGACAAATAACCTGCTACCGCAAAGCATGCAATAAATAAAAATAAACTAACCCACTTAATTTTTTTAACCGGCTTTTCTTTTTCAGGAATTCTTTTGTCACTAAAATTTGTTGCAATACCAGCAGCTACAATTAAAGCTGGAAATACCCAAGGTGTTTTAAAAAATAAAAATGTTGCAGCAGCCCCAACTACTAATATTATACGCGTGATGGTATTATGAACTGCAATATTTAAAATTTTTAGCGCCGAATATGCAATAAACCCAATAGCCATAGGTCTAATAAATTTAAATGCGCCAACTACCTCATTTTTATTGTCAAAATAATTGAGTAAAAATGAAAGTCCCCCCATAAGTGCACAGGCAGGTATTATCCAAATTAAAAGCGTTAATACCGCTAACGTGTATCCTCCTCTTTTATACCCAATGAGCGCCAAAGTTTGCGTAGAGGAAGCACCGGGCAAGAGTTGACAAACCGCATTATACTCCAATAATTCGGCTTCTGTAATATCTCTGCGGCGATGAACAAACGTTTTCATCATCATACCAAGGTGGCCTTGCGGACCACCAAAAGCTGTTAAGCTATGCCAAACAACAGCGCGTAAAAATGGTATATGACGAAGTAGTGCCACGCGTTATTTTTTTAAACCAATTTCGCGAAGTCTTTCATCTAAATATTCACCTGCAGTTGCATCGGGGTATGCTTTTGGATGCTCGGCATCAATGCAACTATCCAAACAAGTTAAACTCATTTCACTTTTTGGATGTAAGAAAAATGGCATCGAAAAACGACTGGTATGCCAGTGCTCTTTAGGTGGATTTACAACTCTGTGTGTAGTACTTTTTAATTTATTATTGGTGAGCCTTTGTAGCATATCACCAACATTCACAACAATTTGTTCAGGTAAAGAAGTAACACCAACCCAGTCACCTCCTTTTGTTAAAATCTGAAGTCCATCTGCAGAAGCGCCAACCAACAACGTAATCAAATTAATGTCTTCATGCTGCTCTGCGCGTATTGCAGATTTAGGTTCATGTGTAATAGGTGGATAATGAATACAACGTAAAATGGAATTACCTTCCTCTATGTGTGCGTCAAAAAAATATTCGTCGAGTTCTAAATAAATAGCAATGGCTTGTAGTAATGCCTTTCCACTTTTTTCAAAATTTCGGTACGCTTCATGTAATGTATGATTCAGTGAAGGAATTTCCGCTACAGCCACATTGTCTGGATATTCCCATTTTAATGGATGATTAGCATCAACTGTTTGTCCATACTGGAAAAATTCTTTCAAATCTGGAGCCTCACTTCCTTTGGCATGTTCAGTTCCAAAACTAGTATACCCACGTTGACCTGCTAAACCTTCTATTTGGTAGGTCAGTTTTTTTTCTAGCGGTAAAGAAAAAAACTGCTGCACCTGATCGTATTGAGCAGTAATTAAATGATCAGGAATTCCATGATTTTTTACAGCCACAAAGCCAACTGTTTCGTAGGCTTCACCAAGTGCTTTTACAAAAGAGGCTTTTTTAGCAGCGTCGCCACTTAAAAAATCCGCTAAATCTACTACAGGTATTGACATAAATATGTGATTATTATAAGTATAAAACGCATATTTAACAAAGGATATTGCCGTAAAGCAGCCCAGAATTGTTTAATTTTGTCTTACCTATGATGAAACATACCCCCAAAAACCTATTCACAATCATTGTTCTGGTATTATTAGCATCTAGTTGTAGCAATAGCTATCAAAAATTAGCGGCCAACTACCAAATTAATAAAGCATCAACTGGCCCTAACTACAGTGATGTTGCCTATTGGGCTGCACACCCTGCTATTCATGACCCTTCGGACAGTGTGCCTGCTCCACTGCTAGCTTCCTACAACCAAGACACTGCTGTAGATGTATTTTTTATTCATCCCACAACTTATTTGGGAACAGAAAAACCATTTGGCCTTAACGCTGATATTTCGGATGCGCTTTTAGCTGCAAAAACTGATTATAGTCCGGTGCTTTACCAAGGTAGTTTATTTAATGTAGCTGGCAGGTTATTTGCACCCCGTTATCGTCAAACACATATCAGTGCATACTACCCTGTTACTGCATTCGATACTATACTTGCAATAGCCGCTTTTGAACTCGCCTATCAAGATGTAAAAGCAGCCTTTGAATATTATTTAGCCAACGAAAATAAAGGCAGGGCCATTATTATTGCCTCACATAGCCAAGGCACTACACATGGTACTAGACTCGTAAAAGAATTTTTTGATGGTAAACCACTTCAGAAACAATTAGTGGCCGCCTATTTAGTAGGTATTCCCGTAAATCCTTTGATATTTTCATCTATCAAGGCATGTGATACACCAAAGCAAACGGGATGTATATGTAGTTGGAGAACATACAAAGAAGGTTACACACCACCATTTATTCAAAAAGAAAAATTTGATGTGATTGTTACGAATCCGCTAACCTTTACTAAATCTATACCAAACGCCTCTTGGGATGCCAATAAAGGCGGAGTGCTTACTAATTTTAATAAAATAGCGAAAGGTGTTGCCGAAGCAAAATTAACAGATAAAGTTTTATGGACCGCTAAACCAAAAATATTTGGAAGTTTTTTAGTTAAAGATCCAAACTATCATATTGGAGATTACAATTTATATTACGTGAACGTAAGAGAAAATGTAATCGAAAGAATGAAGGCTTATAAAAACGAGGCGCACTAATTTCCAAAGACACTTAAAAATTTAATACGCATAATTTTTAGCTGCTCCAGGCTGTAATCATTTTCACTAAGTTCTTGTTGCGCTACTTCTAATGAAGCGGTTTCACAACTTTTAAAGTAATCAATGATATCTTCTTGATCGTAACTATCTAGCCACTCATCAATGGCGTAATCTAAATTTAATTTAGTGCCACTTGCAGCAATGGTTTCCATTTCTTCTAGTAGTTCGTCTAGTTTTAGACCTTTGTTTTTAGCAATGGTTTCGAGAGGGATTTTTTTGTCTACGTTTTGAATAATATAGATTTTATTATTCGCTTTGTTAGCCACACTTTTCATGATAAATTCGTCTGGCTTAACAATATCATGCTCTTCTACATAGTCTGCAATCATATCCACAAAAGGCTTTCCGTATTTCAGTGCCTTCCCTTTACTGACCCCCTGACACTTATCTAGTTCTTCTAGGGTCGTAGGAAATAAGGTAGCCATATCTTGTAGCGAACTTTCTAGGAAAATCACAAATGGAGGCAAGCTTTTTTTCTTACCCTCTGTTTGGCGAAGCTCCTTAAGCATTTGAAATAATTTTTCATCTGCGGCGGCTCCTGTTTGCGCAGCCCCATCGCCATCTTCATCATCGGCATTTGCGTCTTCAAATAAATTATTGAGTACAATTTTGAAACTGCTAGCTTTCTTTAAAAACTTGTTACCCATATCTGTTAATTTCAAAAGACCATATTCTTCAATATCCTTTCTAATTAAATTTTCGAGAAGCATTTGTCTTATAAGACTATTAAAGAAGTGTGCGTCTTTGTCTTTTCCAATTCCAAACACCGGTAACACGTCATGCCTAAACATTGAAATTTGTGGCGTTAAATGACCGCTTACCATATTCACCACGTAATCTGCCACAAAGCGTTCATCTAGTGCTGCAATAACTTTTAATATTTTTACAACTTCTTCTTTGGCTTCAATGAGTTCTTTTGGGTTTTTACAATTATCGCAGTTGCCACAGTTTTGTGTAGGCCATTCTTCTCCAAAATAATGCAGTAATATTTTTCTACGACAAACACCACTTTCTGCGTAAGCAACCGTTTCGTCAATGAGTTGATTACCCACTTCGCGTTCGCTTAATGGCTTATCGCGCATGAGGTGTTCTATTTTTGAAACGTCTTTATGAGAATAGTATAGTACACAAATACCTTCTAGTCCATCGCGACCTGCTCTACCGGTTTCTTGGTAATAATTTTCGATAGACTTTGGAATATTAAAGTGAATTACAAAACGGATATCTGGCTTATCTATACCCATGCCAAACGCAATGGTAGCAACGATTACCTGTACATCTTCTTGTAAAAACTGGTCTTGCCTGTCGGCCCTTAATTTTTGATCAAGGCCTGCGTGGTAGGCTACTGCTTTAATATTATTTGCTACGAGTACTTCTGCTAATTCTTCGGTGGTTTTTCGGTTCAGGGTGTAAATAATTCCACTCTTGCCTTTATGCTGTGAAATAAATTTTACAATGTGCTTTACGGTATCTTCTTTTTTTATTTTAGGCTGAATTTCATAAAATAAATTAGACCTATTAAATGAAGAAAGAAGAATAGTAGCGTCGCGTAAACCTAAGTTTTTAACAATATCACTTTGCACTTTAGGCGTAGCCGTTGCTGTTAAAGCAACAACAGGCACCGCTGGATTGATGATGTCCATCATTTCTCTTAAGCGTCTGTACTCGGGTCTAAAATCATGTCCCCATTCCGAAATACAATGCGCTTCATCTACGGCAAAAAAAGAAATTTTGAGGTCGCTAAAAAAATCAAGGTTTTCTTGCTTGGTTAATGTTTCGGGTGCCACATACAATAGCTTGGTTTTGCCATTTAGCAAATCATCTTTTACTATTTTTATTTGACCCTTATTTAAAGAAGAATTTAAAAAGTGTGCTACCTCATCATTTTCACTATATCCGCGTACCAGATCTACCTGGTTTTTCATGAGTGCAATTAGTGGAGACACCACAATGGCGCATCCCTCTTGGAGTAGTGCTGGTAATTGGTAGCATAAACTTTTACCACCGCCAGTTGGCATGATAACAAAAGTGTCTTTACCGCTTAATAAACTGGTAATTGCCTGCTCTTGGGTGCCTTTAAACTCTCTAAAACCAAAATATTTTTCGAGGCCTGCGTAAATATCAAAATTACTTGGGTCTACAAGGGTGCTGGCTTGTCGGGGGCCTTTTATTTTTGCCGGCGCCTTTTTAGGGGCTGATTTTGGGGTTATTTTGGTGGGTTTACTACTTGTTTTTGCCATTTCACATCTGTATTTCCTTCATAATCAACTAAAACGGGGGTTTGTGATTTGTTTAAGTTAATCCTTTTTTTGAAAGGATTGCGAAGTTAACAAAGAATGACCTGATAACGCGTGCTTTCATGTTAAAGTTTACCTTTGCAAAGCATGAAAAACGCAATAGTAGAAACCGCTTTACAAACCGTTCAATTAGAGGCAAAGTCAATTGCAGACCTCGCCTCATTTTTGGATGCATCTTTTGTAGAAGCGATTGAACTCCTAAACAATTGTAAAGGCCGATTGGTTTTTAGTGGGATCGGAAAAAGTGCACTGATTGCACAAAAAATTGTGGCAACACTTAATTCTACCGGAACGCCCTCTTTATTTATGCATGCCGCCGATGCCATTCATGGTGATTTAGGTACGGTGCAAAAAGACGATATCGTTTTAATAATTAGTAAGAGTGGAGAGAGCCCAGAAATTAAAGCCCTTGTTCCTTACATTAAAAACTTTGGCAATAAACTAATTGGCATTGTAGGCAATACTTCAAGTTATTTAGCGGCAGCGGCGGATTATATTTTAAATACAACCGTGAGTAGTGAAGCATGTCCTAATAATTTAGCACCAACTAGTAGTACAACGGCTCAACTTGTTATGGGCGATGTGATTGCAGTATGCCTGATGCAATTGAAAGGTTTTACCAGTGCCGATTTTGGAAAATACCATCCAGGTGGTAATTTAGGAAAGCGTTTGTTTTTAAAAGTAGCCGACCTCACAAATAAAGATTTAAAACCTACGGTTGCGCCCCATACACCATTAAAAAATGCGATTATAGAAATCACTAAAAATAGATTGGGTGTTGCAGTAGTTATCAATAATAATGAAATTGCAGGTGTTATCACAGATGGTGATTTAAGACGCATGCTTGAAAAAACGGTAAACATAGAAAATATTACCGCAGCAGAAATTATGTCACATACCCCACATTTAATAGATCATCAAACGCTTGCTGCAGAAGCAATTGATCAGATGAAGCAACATGAAATAAGTCATTTGATTGTTACCAAAGAAGGTAGCTATTATGGCATATTGCATATCCACGAACTTATAAAAGAGGGACTCATTTAGTTATGAATAAACACCATTACGTAGCCATTATGGCCGGTGGGATTGGCAGTAGGTTTTGGCCTATGAGTAGAACTGCATACCCTAAACAATTTTTGGATATTTTACACACCGGAAAATCACTGATACAATGGACTTTTGAAAGGTATAAGGCTTTTATACCCTTAGAAAATATTTACATTGTTACTTCTGACGAATATGTGTCCATTGTTCAAGAACAATTACCTGAACTTCCCGCACAAAATATTTTAGCGGAACCGAGCAGAAAAAATACGGCTGCTTGTATTGCCTATATTTCTTGTAAGCTGCTACAAAAAGACCCAGAGGCTTCTTTAATTGTTGCACCTTCCGATCATATGATTTTAGATGCAGAACAATTTAGAGAAACCACCAACAAAGCACTTGAGTTTGTTAATCATATCAAATCACTTGTTACGCTAGGCATTAAGCCTACGCATCCAAATACCGGATATGGATATATACAACATGATAGCATAGAAGCTGGCGATGGGATTTTTAAAGTAAAAACATTTACCGAAAAACCAGATCTAAATTTAGCTAAAACATTTATCCGTAGTGGCGACTTTTTATGGAATGCAGGTATTTTTGTTTGGAAAGTGGCACAAATTGTAAAGGCATTTGAACTGTTTCAACCAGAAATGTTTGAACTATTTGATGCCGCAAAAGACAAGTTTAATACCCCGCAAGAAAAAGAAGCCATTGATACAATATATCCGCTCTGCGTAAATATTTCTATTGATGTGGCCATCATGGAAAAAGCAGACAATGTATATCTAATACCATCATCGTTTGGATGGAGTGATTTAGGAACTTGGAATAGCGCCTACGATAATTTAGAAAAAGATTATTTAGGTAACGCAGTAGCTTCTGATAATGTGATTGTTATTGATGCCACAAAATGTATGGTGGCAGGACCCGCAAATAAACTCATAGTATTACAAGGGCTCGATGATTTTATTGTAGTTGATTCGGAAGATGCTTTACTTATTTGTAAAAAAGACAAAGAACAATCTATCAAAGAATACGTGGCTGAAGTAAAACGAAATAAAGGCGATAAATATTTATAACCCCAATATTCATACATGTCAAATTTAAAAACAGTTATCACAGGTTCAGGCTCTTATATACCTCCAAGCATTAAAAAAAATACTGATTTTACCAATCATTCTTTTTTTACAGAAAATGGAGAAGCCATAGAAACGTCTTCGTCAGAAATTGTTGAAAAATTTAAAGACATTACAGGAATAGAGGAAAGACGTTACACAAGTTCAGATATCAATGCATCTGACATGGCTACTATTGCTGCAAAAAAAGCAATTGAAGACGCAGGGTTAGATCCTGAAACACTAGATCAAATTATTGTTGCGCATAATTTTGGAAACGTATTAGACAAAACCATTCAAACAGACGTTTTACCTGCACTTGCATCTAGGGTAAAACACGATTTGGGTATTAAAAATCCTAACTGCGTAGCTTACGACATTTTATTTGGTTGCCCAGGATGGATACAAGGTGTGATTCAAGCGGATGCATTTATAAAATCGGGGATGGCAAAAAAGTGTTTGGTGATTGGTGCCGAAACATTAAGCCGTGTGGTTGATGATTATGATAGAGATAGTATGATTTTTAGTGATGGCGCAGGTGCTACTATTTTAGAAGGCAAAGAGGATACTAACGCTGGTATTTTAGCAGCAAGTGTTCAAAGCCATTGCAACGATGAAGCCTATTATTTGTATATGGGTAAATCTAATAAACCAGATAGTGATCCAAGTGTACGTTATATTAAAATGAAGGGCAGAAAAGTATACGAGTATGCCATAAAAAATGTGCCCATCGCAATGAAAGAATGCCTAGATAAAGCAGGCGTACACGTAAGTGAGGTGAAACAGTTTTTCCTCCACCAAGCCAACGAAAAAATGGATGAAGGATTTATTAAAGTGCTATTTAAATTATACGACATCAAAGAAATACCAGCGCATATTATGCCAATGAGTATTCATAAACTAGGTAATAGCTCTGTAGCTACAATCCCTACTTTATATGATTTGGTAAAACACGGTGAATTAGAAAATCATAGCCTTCAAAAAGGAGACATTGTTTTATTTGCTTCTGTAGGAGCCGGCATGAATATCAATGCGGTGTGTTATAGGATGTAAGGCCTTACTAATACCCACGTTCGTTTTTTCCTTCGCTATAATTTAAGAAAGCTTTATTTACCACTTTGTTACCACCAGGTGTTGGATAGTTGCCTGTAAAATACCAATCACCTGTATTTGTAGGGCAACAAGTGTGTAAATCCTCGATGGTCTGATAAATAACTTCTACTGGTGTAGCCACTTCAGGAGGGGTAATCAACTCCGCAATTTTATTGGAAATTTGAGCCGTAGTAAATGGTTTATAAATATGTCGTACCAGGTTTTCTGTGTGTAATTCACCAGCCGCATCCAGCACTTTAATTTTTTCGTGTACCTCCGTTAAAATATGTTCTTGTTTGGTGTCATGGAGTAAGGCAACAGCTGCTTTAAAAGCTATAAAATCACCTAGCTTACTCATATCAATACCGTAACAATCGGGGTATCTAATTTGCGGTGCCGACGATACAACAATAATTTTTTTAGGATTAAGTCTAGAAAGCATTCTAATAATACTTTCCTTTAAAGTAGTACCGCGCACAATGCTATCATCAATAACTACAAGTGTATCTTCCCCACTACGCACCGTACCATACGTAATATCATACACGTGTTGTACCATTTCGTTTCGGTTGGCATCTTGGGTAATAAAAGTGCGCAGCTTAACGTCTTTGATAGCTATTTTTTCTTGGCGAATTTTACGGTTCACCATTTCTTCTAATTTCTCTGGCGTAAAATCTTTATTCCAACTTAAAATACGTTCTACCTTAATTTTATTTAAGTAGGCTTCCATGCCTTTTACGAGTCCGTAAAAAGCAACTTCGGCAGTATTAGGAATATATGAGAAAATAGTATTTTTTAGATCATTATCAATCCTTTTTAGCACTGTTTCACTTAATGATCTCCCAAGTGCAATACGCTCACGATAAATTTTTTCGTCACTACCTCTAGAAAAATAAATACGCTCAAAACTACAAGCCCTTCTTTCTTTAGGTGCTAATATTTGTTCGATTTTAAAATCACCATTTGGATCTACGAGTAATGCAGTACCTGGCATTAATTCTTGTACTTCATTTTCACCTACATTAAAAGTGGTTCTAATGGCAGCACGTTCACTAGCAGCTACTATCACATCATCAGAAATATAATAATAGGCCGGTCTAATACCATGCGCATCGCGCATAATAAAACTACTTCCATTTCCAAGCAGTCCACCTATGGTGTAACCACCATCAAACATAGGTGTAGCCTGCTTTAGCACGCTCGCAATATTTGCAGCATTTGGATTTTTATCATCCTCTTTTGCTAAAAAATGATGCACTACTTCCATCATAGCAGCTAAATCACTTTGCTTTTGAAAAGCCTCAGGTTCAAAATTAATTTGAGTAAATAAGTCGTCGGTGTTTACCAGATTAAAGTTGCCTGCTAGTGCTAAATTTTTTCCTGGAGAAATATTTCTTTTAATAAATGGATGACAAAACTCTACATTATTTTTACCTTGGGTACCATATCTCAAATGGCCTAATAATAATTCACCTAAAAATGGCAAATGCCCTTTCATCAAACCTGGATGATTTTTAATATCGGGTTGGTGCTTTTCTAATTCTTGAATTTCTTGACCAATGGTATAAAATAAATCGGCAATAGGCTGTGGCGCACTACTGCGCATTCTGTGCAAATATGGATTACCCGCTTCGATATCTAATTTTACAGCTGCGATTCCGGCGCCATCTTGGCCACGATTGTGCTGCTTTTCCATTAACAAATACAACTTATTGAGGCCGTAGGTTACGCTACCATACTTTTGTAGGTAGTAAGAAAAAGGCTTTCTTAAACGAATAAAGGCAAGGCCGCATTCGTGTTTAATATCGTCGCTCATAGAGGGTATAAATGAGAAGTGGCGAAGGTAATAACTTCGCCACT
>CAMDLR010000022.1 GCA_945901845.1 Sediminibacterium ginsengisoli
TATGCTTGTTTGCAGGAGCAGCATTTACCCGTAATTTTAGGTGGTGGGCATGACGCAGCTTATCCGCATTTTTTAGGCATTCAAAAGCACCTAGCAAATACAGGTCAAACTGTTGGTATTATTAACTTTGACGCTCATTTTGATTTGCGTCCAGTATTGGATGGGATAGGTCATTCTGGCTCTCCTTTTTTACAAATTGCACATCAGTTTCCAGAACAGTTTAATTATTTAGTACTTGGTATTCAAAGGGCAGCCAATCCAAAAACGCTATTTAAAACTGCATCTAATTTTGGGTGTAATTATTTAGAAATTGAGCATTTTAATCTTGCCCATTGGACACTTGTCGAAACAACCATCACTCGTGTTTTACAATCCGTTGATAAAGTATACGTAAGTATAGATTTAGATGGATTTTCTTCGGCGTATGCGCCAGGCGTTTCTGCGCCGTCACCCCTTGGATTTTCTCCTGAACTTGTTTTTAAATCAATTGATTTAATTATTCAATCAAATAAGTTATTAAGTTTTGATATTGTTGAATTAAACCCTGTATACGATCAGGATAATGCCACTGCTCGATTGGGAGCAAGGTGTTTAGAATATATTGTTCGTAAAAGTACCCGTTAACAAATTCTTAGTGCCCAAAGCTGCCTTTTTTATTATTACTTAGTGGATGTCGCGTATAATTTTTAAATGATGATTACTATGAACAGCAAAAAACTTGAGTGTTTTAGGCACGTCTAAATCACCAAAAATAGGGTGGGTAAAATATTTATTTTGCCCAGCAGAAGCTAGTGTTTGCAAATTGGCTTTTGCAAGCTCGATTTCTTCCACAATTTCGGCCTTCGTAATTGTATTTTTAGGAATAACAATGTTGGGTGCTTTTACTTTACCCCTCGGAATGTGATTGGTTAGCATTATCAGGTGGTATAAGAAGCTAAATTTTGGTTTTGCTTTTGAAGCATCTGAATGAACAATAGCATTTGTTATAGTGTTGATTACTTGACAACTATGCGCTATATGCCAACCAATGGTTTCATCAGAAATTGTGTCATTTAGTTTTTGATGTAAATCAATAAAGCTTTCTAGCTTGGTTAATAGGGCTATATTTTTATGTAAACTGCTGCTCGTCATGCAATAAATATACCTATTATCCTTCTTTTTTCCAATTCCATAAACGCTTTATCTAAATCCGTAAATGCACCCGGTTTAAAAGGTTCAAATTTGCAAAAAATAAAGTGATATGTGGGCAAAGAGCATCCTATTTTGGCAATTATTGAGTTTTATATTTCCGTTATTAGCATCAGCGCAACAAACCAACGATAGTTCACATATTAAATATTTACCTGATGTAACAATTGTCGGTAAAAACAGTAAAAGTGATTATGCGCAAATGCCCGAAATTGTTGGCACTAATATTTATGCGGGCAAAAAAAATTCCCTCATCATTTTAAATAATGTGCAAGGAAATGTCTCCACCAATAATATGCGTCAAGTGCTTTCGAAAGTGCCAGGTATTCATATTTGGGAAAGTGATGGAAGTGGCATCCAAATTGGAATTGCGTCGCGTGGACTTAGCCCCAATAGAAGTTGGGAATTTAATGTGCGTCAAAATGGTTACGATATAGCAGCTGATCCTTTTGGTTATCCAGAAGCCTATTACAATCCACAATTACAAGCCGTACAACGCATAGAAATTGTTAGAGGCCAGGGCGCTTTACAATATGGTCCCCAATTTGGTGGCTTGGTCAATTATATTTTGCGCAATGGTAATGAGTTTGATAAACCTATTGCCATTGAAACGCAGCAAACGATTGGTAGCTTTGGTCTTTTTAATAGTTACAACGCTATTGGGGGAAAAAAAGGAAACACGCATTATTATGCATTCTTTGATCACAGGAGTGCAAATGGTTGGAGAGCCAACAGTAATTATTTTACCAACTCAGGTTATGTTACGGTAACGCATCAATTCAAAAATAATATTTCTCTTACTTTTGAACTCATGCATTCTCATGTGCGTAGTAAGCAACCGGGGGGATTAACAGATCAACAAATAGCAGCAAATGCGCAGCAAAGTGAGAGAGGAAGAAACTGGTTTGATATTACATGGACTACGCCAGCGCTTATTTTAAATTATGAAATCAATAAGCAAACTAGGTGGAACACTAAATTGTTTGGTACCATTGGAGACCGTAATAGCGTAGGTTTTATGCAATCTATTCTAGTAAAAGATGTCGTTAATCCTTCAACAAATAATTATGCTAACAGGGTGGTAAATTTAGATCAGTATAGAAATTACGGGTTAGAAAGTAGATTTATTACAGCCTATCAATTAGGTAAACAGGAACACAATATTTCATTTGGTATTAGGGCTTATAGTGGGCAAACTAATAGACAAGCGGAGAATAAGGGCACCACAGGAACTGGGTATGATATTAGTATTGAAGGGCAATATCCTACCGATGTTTCTTTTGATTCAAAAAATGCAGCCGTATTTGTAGAAAATATTTTTCGCCTCAATAATAAATTTATAGTAATTCCGGGTGTAAGAATGGAGTATTTAGAAGGTGCAGTTGCAGGGCGTACTGGATTTTATAATACAGGTATTTCCACTCAATTGCAAAATATTAGCAGGAGTAGAAATTTTGTAATGGCAGGCATTGGTGCCGAATACCATATACATGCGTCTACAGAAATATATGCTAACATAACACAAGCGTATCGGCCCATTCAATTTGCAAATTTGCAAGCACCTCCAGGAACAGATATTATTGATCCAAATTTAAAAGATGCACGTGGCTATAATTTTGATATTGGATTTAGAGGAAAATTAAAAGATATTGTAAAGTTCGATGTCAGTATTTTTCAATTGCAATACAATAACCGTGTAGGTGTGATAACAACGAATAATGGATTAAATAGGCTTGTAACAAACGTAGGTAATAGTGCGAGTAGAGGTATAGAAAGTTATATCGAATGTAATCCTATTAAAGTCTTTGCAAAAGACAATCGTTTAGATTTTTTGATTTTCAGTTCCTATGCATACACGCACGCAAGGTATAGTGCAGATCACAAGCTAGCAGCTACAAAAGGTATGCAAGTTGAAAACGCGCCTGTAAATATTTTGCGAACTGGTATAACCGCAGGTGTTAATGGATTTTTGTGTACCGCTCAAGTAAGTTATGTTGGTGAATCATTTAGTGACGCGAACAATACAGTAATGCCTTCTTTAAATGGAACCGTTGGCTTGATTCCTTCATACACTGTTTCAGATCTTACTTTCTCCTATAAATTTTCAAATGGCCTATCGTGTAAATCAGGAATTAATAATTTATTTAATGTCACCTATTTCACAAGACGTGCTGGTGGATATCCGGGGCCAGGTGCGATGCCAGCTGATGCTAGATCTTTTTTTATAACACTGAGCGCTAAATTTTAAACATGCATAAACTTTATAAATCTAAGTTCATTGCTCCTTCAATTTGCTCGATTCTATCAACCAAAATATCTATCTAAACATGTTATATTGTTAGATAAAAAGAAAAGGGTCTACGATTTTTAAGTCGTAAACCCTTTATATTCAATCAACTTGAACGTAGAAAAATCTATTTTAAAGTTTAGTTGTTTTGTAAATTTTTACAAGCCCATCATTTTCACTACTTGTTACAATTAAACTTTGCTTAATTGGACTTTTTGATGCTGGAATAAATATAATACCTTCTGGCGCATCACCAGTTTTAAACATTTTAATAAATACAGGTGCTGTTGGATTGGTAATATCATAGATAGCAAATGCATCTGCTCTTTCTAGGCCTACAATTACAATATTTTTACCCCCTACCTTACCTAAACAAATAGATTCTGGCTCAACCGATTTATCATCACTTCTTGCATCGTCATAAATAGCTAAGTCTTTGGCTTTAATATCTAATTCGTTTTTACTATCAAATACTTGGCTTCCAGTAGAAGCATTCCAAACACTAAATGATCTTGCACCAAGTGAGTATAGCGCATCAAAATCACCATCATTATCAGTATCACCTAAAGTTGTGGTAACGTTTAATCTTCCTAACATAGCATCCGTCTTAAGCGTTGTTGCGGTTGGAAAATTTGTTGCATCTAAACTAACAGCACTTACTCTTTTCATTTCAGCAAATCCTTTATATTCTCTAGAATCACCTTCATTTGCTGTAAATAAGTAGGGCGTTCCATTGTGGTTGAAGTATGCAATGGCATCTGGCATATAAATACCATACACTTTTGAAAAGGTATTAAATTCAATTTTATTGTCCTTATCACTTACATCAATTGCATTTGCAGCCAAGGAATAATCTTTAAAACCAAGCGGCGATATTTTTTTAATACTTGCACTAGCAATGTCAACTTCAGCAATTGCATTGTTTTCTTGTAAGGTTACATAAGCTGTTTTAGAATCGTCTGAAATAGTAATGTATTCTGGTTCAATATCTTTTACAAAGTTTTTACCTGGTCCGAATATTCTAAATCCTTTAGATGTTAAACTTGCCAATTGGCTTTCAAAAGAAGCAAAATTTAAAGTGGTAACAGAATAGTCCGAAACTTTAATAATAGAAACAGTTCCTTCGGGATCATTTAAGTAGTCGTCACTTGGTTCACCCTCGTTTGCTGTCAAAATATAATTTCCGTCTGGGCTAAAAGTAACCATGTCGGGTAACGAACCAACATTAATTGATCTAATTAGTGCATAGGTGGTTGTATTAAATACCACAACTTTACCAGCAGCTTGCTTGTCTGTAGATTCAATGGCAGCGGCTAGTTTTCCATTACTCACCGCTACACTGTTAACATACCCGCCATAAGGCAACATGCTAATAGATTTTATAACAGATATGCTTGATGGGTTGCTGATATCAATCACATCAATTTTATTTTCTGCACTATTGTTTACGGCAAAAAGTCTATTGGTTGCAGGGTCAAAAGCAGTTATTTCTGCGGCACCTACCCCCCCTAAATTAATGGATGCAATTTCTAGATATCCCGACAAATCTTCATTTTGTGTTTCTTCTAATGGCTGTGCAACATCTTTTTTAGTACAAGAGAATAAAACAAATGAAGCAACTAATAGGTAAACAAGACTATACTTTTTCATAGTTTAATAAAACTTAAATACGAAAATATACCTGCTATGTTAACTAATTATGAATATAAAATTAATTCTGTGTTATTAAAAAAGGGTCTATGCTTTTTAAGTGGTATATTGTTTACTAAGATAACTATCTGTATTTTCAAAAGTTTACACCTGTCAAAACAAATCTTATTTCTAGATTCGAATGGCACTAAAGCACGCATCATGCTCAAATTAATTAAATGCCTTGCCTTTTCATTACTAATTAGCCTACAAATTAGCGCACAAAAAACAACGGTTTGGATAGTTAGGCATGCAGAAAAAGACACTTCTTTTATTAGCCGGATGGATCCAGATTTAACGGCTGCTGGACAGCAGCGCGCACTTGACCTAGCAGTTTATTTGCAGAAAGAAGACATTGTAAAAGTATTTTCTACAGATACTAAAAGAACAAAACAAACAGCAAAGCACTTTAAGGCTTCGCTTGATATTTATGCCCCCAAAAATTTGTCTGGTTTACTTGATGTATTGTATCAACAAGCAAATGGCAAGTCAGTATTAATTGTAGGTCATTCAAACACTGTATTAGAAACCATTGAAGCGCTTGGTGGTGCAAGACCTGTAGCGCTATTAACAGATGACGATTACGACTATTTATTTAAAGTCGTATTAGCTGATGGTAAGGCTGCTCAAGTGAGTAGTTTTCATTTTGGACAGTACCACAGAGGCGGTAACGCTACTATGAAATAGCCACAATTTGCTTCTTTTGCAAAAAGGTCCCACAAAAGTTTAGTTTTTAACGTAGTTCGGTTAATTTAGGTACTCTAAACTCTCTACTATGCTTAGGAAAGCCATTTTATCGCTATCTTTTTTTGTTGTTACTATTTTTGCCCAAGCGCAAAATGTGCCAAGTCCAAAATCTCATTTTGGATTTCATATTGGTGATAATTATCAGTTAGCCAATTTTACCCAAACAGAGGCGTACCTAAAAAAATTAGCTGCGGCTTCAAATAAAATGAAGCTACAAAGTATTGGTACCACAGAAGAAGGCCGTAATCAGTATATGGTTATTGTTTCTGACCCAGCTAATTTATCCAAGCTTGCAAAGTATAAATCGATAGCACAACAAATGGCGAGGGCAGAAGGCTTATCTGATACGGAGGCCCAGCAACTTGCCAACGAAGGGAAAGCGGTGGTATGGATAGATGGTGGCTTGCATGCCAATGAAGTACTTGGTATTCATCAGTGGATTGAAACATTATATCAAATTTTATCTCGTAACGACGATGAAACAAAAAGGATTTTAAAATCTACCATCATTTTATTTGTACATGCAAATCCGGATGGCCAAGAACTGCAATCTAATTGGTACATGCGCCAAGCCGATACTTTAAAACGCAATACCGCCAATTTGCCAAGGCTCTACCAAAAATATATTGGTCATGACAACAACCGTGATTTTTACATGACCAATATGAGTGAGTCACGCAATATGAGCCTGCAACAGTATGTAGAATGGATGCCTCAAATTTTATACAATCACCACCAGACAGGTCCTGCAGGCACAGTGGTAGCAGGTCCTCCGTATAGAGATCCATTTAATTATGTGTATGATCCACTGCTTATTACAGGGATTGATCAACTAGGTGCAGTAATGAGCACAAGACTGAATGCCGAAAATAAACCAGGCTATACCATGAAAAGCGGATCTGTTTATTCGACATGGTGGAATGGAGGATTAAGAACAACAGCATACTACCATAATATTGTTGGGTTGTTAACGGAAATGATTGGAAATCCAACACCTATGAAAATTCCATTTGTTCCGTCAAGACTTATACCTAATAGTGGCACACCTTTTCCAATTACGCCACAAAAATGGTATTTTAAAAGTTCGATAGATTATTCGGTATCACTTAATTATGCGGTGTTAAATTATGCATCTCGTCATAAAGATGAACTACTCATGAATATTTATACCATGGGTAAAAATTCAATTAATGCTGGAAGCAAAGACTATTGGACACTATCTCCAAATAAAGTTGAAATGGTGAACGAATTAATAAAGGCGGATCAAAAAGACCAGCGTTCCGATACCATTGCGTTGCAGTACTATGAGAAAGTATACAAAAATCCAAAACTGAGAGATGCACGTGGATATATTATTCCAATTTCACAAACAACCACTGCTACCAATTTTGTAAATATTTTAATGAAGAGTGGTATTCGTGTAGAAAAAGCAACTGCCAATTTTAAAGTTGGCGATAAAGAATATGAAGCAGGATCGTATGTTGTAAAAACCAATCAAGCATTTAGACCCCATGTGATTGATATGTTTGAACCACAGGATCATCCTAACGATTTTCAATATCCTGGTGGCCCTCCAGTTAGGCCTTATGATGCAGCCGGCTGGACACCAGCGTATACAATGGGTTTAGAGTTTGACCGTATACTAGAACCCTTTGACGGACCGTTTGAAACAATTCCTTACGGTGAGGAGCAAAAGCACAAAGGTTCTTTTACAAAATTAGCAGGTGCTGTTGGTTACACTTTTTCTACCAAAGAAAATGCTAGCTATATTTTAATTAATGACTTATTAAAAGAGGGGATTGAAGTAGAAAAAAATAGTGAATATTTTTATGTAGCTGCTTCAGATAAAGCAGTATCCATTTTAGAAAATGCAGCTGCTAAAAATGGTGTAAAAATTACAGGGGTACAACAAAAATTAAATATTGGTGCTGTTGCATTAAAGCCGAGTAGAATTGCATTATGGGATGTGTATGGTGGATCTATGCCTTCTGGTTGGACAAGATGGATTTTTGAGCAATATCATTTTCCATTTACAGTGGTATTTGCAAAAGAAATTGACGGAGGAAATTTAAAAAGCAAATACGATGTTATTTTATTTGTTGGCGGTGCGATTCCAGCGTTTCGTGCAGAAGCTGGATCAAATGCAATGGGAGGTTATGAAGGCAGAGAGCCTAACGAAAAAGAGATTCCTGAAATGTACCATGCACAGCTTGGAAGAATTACAGCAGCAAAATCTATTCCTGCTTTAAAAGAATTTACCGAAGCTGGTGGAACCATTATAACAATAGGTAGTAGTGCTAATTTAGCGTATCACTTTAAATTACCTGTGCGTAATGCACTTGTTGAAATGGTAAATGGTAAAGAGCGAGCATTACCTGGCGAAAAATTTTATATTCCGGGATCTGTGATGCAGGTTGCCGTAAACAATGAGCATAAAGCAAACTGGGGTATGAAGCCTAATGCTGATGTATATTTTAGTGCAAGCCCTGTTTTTAATTTACTGCCAAATGCTACGGCTACCGGTGAAGTAACACCGCTTGCTTGGTATGCAACTGATAAAACACTTAGAAGTGGTTGGGCTTATGGACAGTCTTATTTACAACAAACAGTTGCCGCATTTGAAGCAAAAGTTGGTAAAGGGAAATTATTGGTATATGGCCCTGAAATTACATTTAGAGGACAAACGCATAGCACGTATAAAATGCTATTTAACCAACTCTATCTAGAAAAATAAACTGGATTTAAAAGCTATAACGGAGGCTTGATATAATATTACTACCAGCTGCTACAATCCCTGATGAATAGGGCCTGTAGCGCTGGTTGGTTATGTTTTCCCATCCTAAGTGTACTTGCATTTTGCCAATTGTATAGCTGGCTTTGAAATTGATGGTTTGCCAGCTAGGTGCATATGGATTTCCGGTATTGTCTACCGCATAAATAGCTGTTTTTGCTTTTTCACTTGGCGCTAAGTTTGCACTATTTATTTGACAATTAAATTGTGTGTTTAGTTCAAATGCAAATTGACCTTGTTGCCACTGGATAGCACTACTACCAAATAAAGGAGGTGCATGTCTGAGCGGCACTTGTTCATTTTTTACATCATCCGTTTCATGGCCGTCTATCCAGTTTAATTTTGATTGCCATTTTGTGTGCTTATTTAAAAATAGTTCCCACCCTAGTTGTATACCCCAAACTTTTGCATTTGCAATATTTTGAATGGCGTTAACGCGGCTTTTTGTTCCATCATATAAAATGGAGTCTTGCCCATTAAATGTAAAAGGTCTATTGGTTAATGCATTTTGTAATGTGGTTGTAAAAACGGATAGGTAATAATTTATTTTTTCTGATTTATTATACTGGAGGCCTACCTCATAATTCCAAGCATATTCAGATTTTAGTATATTATTTGGAACCACCACATTACCCGGTGCCGATTCAAAAACTTTTCCAATATCATCTATGTTGGGCATTCTAAATCCCGTGGAAATCAGTGCATTGATTTGTAAGCGTTCATTCGCCTTGTATACAAGGCCTATATTTCCTGTAACACTGTTGTTTTGTATATTGGACTCGGTAAAAGGAAATTTAAAAAATGTGGTGTCAAAACTCGCTTTGGTTTGTCCCGTGTTGTATCGAAGCCCGCCCGAAAAATTTAGTTGATCGTTGATTTCTTTTTTATAGCTTGAATATACTGCAAAGGAGTTCCAGCTAGCACCATCTGGATAGCGTGTTGCAACCCTTGTTTGAACATTGTTCGCAATGTTTAGATTTGTTGCTGTTGAACCTACTATATTACCTATCCATTCTGCACCATAAAAAATTTCTTCTTTATCGTTGAGTGATTTTGTAAAGTCTAGGTTTGCTGAACTCGCATCTACATTTTCGCTTTGTGTTCGTTGGTTGTTGTTGTTTCGTCTGCGATCTATTCTACTTTCTTGGTATTGTTGGTATGCAATTACAATTTTTGCTTCGTTGTAAAGGGTTGTATTTTTTTTATGTTGAATTTGTACATTTTGCATGTTCCAAAATTGTGGACCATAGTTCCACTCTGCAAAACGCAAATTACCAGACGCGTATTCAATTAACCTATCGTAGCGAGGGATATTTCCAGTTTTTGAATAATGATACCCGTACTGTAAATCCCAGTGATCACTTGGTTTATACCTTAATTTAGTGAGTAGGTTATTTTGATGGTAACCCGTATTTTTTTGTAGATATGGATTGGTATTTTGTACTACTACATCTTTGTTGTTGATACGCTCGATGTATTCTTTGCGCAAATAATTATCTTGACCGCCATGTTTACCCATTTTTAAATCACCAAAATTACTGGTTGTAAAACTGGTGAGAAAGGATAATTTTTTCCCAGCAATATTTAGATTGGCGTGACCCGTTTTTTCATTATTGGCAGATGCATACCTTACAAGTGCATCACCCAATACGATTGTTTTATTATTAGCTGCTAATTTAGGTTCGAGTGTGTGAAAATCCATAACGCCACCAATGGCATCACTACCATACATTAATGAGCCTGGACCAAAAATTACTTCAGCGTCTTGGAGTGCTAAAGGATCAAAGGAAATTATATTTTGCAAGTTGCCACTTCTATAAATGGCATTATTCATTCTAACACCATCCACAACAATTAATACCCGATTGGTTGCAAAACCCCTAATCATGGGGCTACCGCCACCCATTTGACTTTTTTGGACAAACACCTCTCCGGTTAGCTCAATAGCATTGGCCATGGTTTGTGGATTTTGTAAACGCTGCTCCTTAAAATTAAATTTAGTAATGCGGTTGGGTACTTCGTTTATTTTTCTTTCCCAACGGTTGTAATACACTTTTATGGGTTCAAGATTGGTTGAACTAGTGTCGTTGTTGTTTTGTGCTAAAACATTTTGTGTGATAAACAAAAGTAAAAAGATGCCCATCCATTTTTTAATTGGATGGTTATCATTCTCACCTATTCTTTTGTTCACCAATGGCATCTTACAAAAATAGGGTTTACGCGTGTTATTGCGTAAACCCTATTTTAAAATATTGGTGTGCTATAAAATTACTTAGGCAACACTACAGCATCCACAACGTGGATTAAACCGTTTGAACCAGTTAAATCTGTAGCAACTACTGTTGATACACCACCATTTTCGTCTGTTAAAATTACTTTACCTTCTTTGATAGAAGCAACTAGGTTGCCACCACTTACTGTTTTTAAAGTAACAGATCCACCACCATCTTTAATTGCTTTAACAACAGCACCTGCATTAAAACTACCAGCTACTACGTGGTACGTTAAAATTTTAGCTAAGGTTGCTTTGTTTTCTGGCTTTAATAAAGACGCTACAGTACCTGCAGGTAATTTTGCAAAAGCTGCATTTGTTGGTGCAAAAACGGTAAAAGGTCCTGCACTTTGAAGCGTTGCAACTAAGTCAGCAGCTTTAACAGCAGCAACTAAAGTTGAATGATCTTTAGATCCAACAGCGATGTCTACAATTGTAGATTGCGCGTTAACAGTGATTGTGCTAGCAACTATTACAACTAGAGCTAGAATTAAGTTTTTGATTTTCATTTTGTTATTTTCTTATTATAACGTTTGTTTGAACTAATTGTTCACTTACTTAAACAATTTATTTTAAAATTGGCATTCGATTTAAAATTCTTTAAATTACACTAGAAACTTACACTATATGTTTAAAAAATTTACAAGCGGCGATATTTTGTTATTGGTTGCAGCACTTCTTTCTCTTGTTTTTTCAGAAATCATGTGGTTTACTGGTAATAAAGAACATGCCTTATTTGTTGGACTCTGGGTTCCTTCAATTCTATCTTTTGGTATTTTCCTTAAACTAACTAACAAAGAATGATATGATAGACATACTTCCATACTTTGCTGGATTAATTACCATTCTCTTTGGAGTGGGATGTTTTTTATTGCTTTCGAAGTATAAAAATATTAAGTAGTACAATGAATAAGTTACTTAGCAAATTACTTGGTGTTTATGATGCATTGAGTATCCCCAAAAGGCTACATTTTTTTGAGGTTGCTATTTTAAAAGTTTCTATTATTTCATTTGTTGCGCATATTGCTTTTATATATTTCGAGAATACTTTTAATTTTATTGGACCTAGTAGTCATAGCTACTTAAAAGCGATCTATACTCCGTTTAGTTTTATACTCTACTACGAGGTATTTTTACTGGTCATTATTATTCCAAAATCCATATCTGAGTTTATTGGCAAGCAGTTTGAAATCATTGCTCTCATTACACTTCGTAGCTTTTTCCACGATATAGCAGACATTGATTTTACTGACATAGCCACAATCAATAATCCAAACTTTATTAATATATTATATGATTTGGGCGCATCTGTAATCATGCTTTTTTCTACATTGGTTTACAATAAAATGTACAAACAGCATGGGGTAACTGACGCTCATGTAGATTTAGATCAGTTTATTAAAATTAAAAAAGTATTATCGGTTGTCATGTGTGGCGTTCTTGTAGGTTTAAGTTTTATAAGTTTATTTTCTTGGCTCACAGATGTTAAACTAGCGTTTGAACTTAAAACATCTTTTCCAAATCCTAACACTGTCTTTTACACTGACTTTTTTACAATCATGATTTTTGTTGATGTACTCTTACTCATCATTTCATTTATCTATCAATTTTCATTTAACCTCATTTTTAGGAATGCAAGCTTCATCATTACCACCATACTTATTCGTATGTCGCTGAGTATGGCAAAGCCCATGAATTATTTGATTATTATTATAGGATTGGCCTTTTCGATAGTTACCTATTTTATATACTCTAAAATGACTGTCCAAAAAATTAAGGACTAATCTGATTTTAAGCCCTTTTTTACAACAGAACGTTGCATTTTTAGCCAAATAAACTAATTTCACGCGTACAAACAAACATTAGTTAATGGCTAAGATTTTGGTTATTGGTGCGGGGGGGCAATTAGGTACAGAGCTTACAAAGGTATTGGCGGAAACCTATGGAAATGAGGCAGTTATCGCAACTGATTTTCATGAATCTGTGAAAAATAAATTTGGTTACTGCACTTTTCATACCCTAAATGTGATGGATAAGGCGGCACTCGCCGACATTGTAGAAAAAGAGGGTGTTACACAAGTGTATCATTTGGCTGCTATTTTATCGGCGCTTGGTGAAAAAAATCCGGTACCTGCTTGGGATTTGAATATGGGCGGCCTGCTCAATGTTTTAGAGGTTGCGCGCGCGTTTGCTATTGATAAAGTTTTTTGGCCGAGTTCAATAGCTGTTTTTGGCCCCAACTCCCCTAAAGATCAAACACCTCAACAGGCATTTAAAGATCCTAACACCGTGTATGGTATTTCTAAATTGGCTGGTGAGCACTGGTGCGAATATTATTTTAATAAATATGGTGTAGATGTAAGAAGCCTGAGGTATCCTGGTTTAATTGGATACAAGTCTTTACCGGGCGGAGGAACCACAGACTATGCGGTAGATATTTACCATAAAGCGTTAAACGAAGAAAAGTTTACTTGCTTTTTAAGTGCCGATACGTATTTGCCAATGATGTATATGGAAGATGCGATTCAAGCAACGATTCAATTAATGAATGCCCCTAAAGAAAATATTACCATTCGCACGAGTTATAATTTATCGGGTATGCGTTTTTCACCACAGGAAATTTATCAAAGTTTATTGCCTTATTTTCCGAATTTTACAATAGAATACGTATCCGATTTTAGACAACAAATTGCAGACAGTTGGCCCAACAGTATCGATGATAGTGCAGCACAGCATGACTGGAATTGGAAACCCGCATTTGATTTAAACGCAATGACAGCAACTATTGTAGACAACTTGCCTAGCTATTTTAATTATAACAAGCACAAATAATTTTATGTACGATCAATTCAAACCCTTCTTAGTTAACGAGATAGAATCTATAAAAGAAGCTGGCTTATTTAAAAAAGAGAGAATCATTACGTCGGCGCAAGCTGCTCAAATTACAATAGAGGGTGGACAAGAGGTATTAAATTTTTGTGCCAATAACTACTTAGGATTATCGTCTCATCCTAAAGTAATTGAAGCTGCTAAAGCGGCTATTGATTCGCATGGGTTTGGTTTATCATCTGTACGTTTTATTTGTGGTACACAGGATATTCATAAAACACTAGAACAAAAGATTTCTGAATTTTTAGGAACAGAAGACACCATTTTATATGCTGCTGCTTTTGATGCCAACGGTGGCGTATTTGAACCTTTGTTTGGTGAAAAAGATGCGATCATTTCGGATGCACTCAATCACGCTTCCATTATTGATGGCGTAAGACTTACAAAGTCTATGCGCTTCAGGTATGAACACAACTCTATGGAAGATTTGGAAGCTAAATTAAAGGAAGCAGTAGCTGCCGGAGCTGTTCAAAAAATAATTGTAACAGATGGTGCATTTTCTATGGATGGTACCATTGCCCAACTAGATAAAATTGTTGAATTGGCTGAAAAATATGAGGCCTTGGTAATGACGGACGAATGCCATTCTACCGGATTTTTAGGAAAAACTGGAAGAGGGGTGCATGAATTAAAAGGAGTGATGGGGAGAGTAGATATCATTACCGGCACATTAGGCAAAGCATTAGGTGGTGCATCGGGTGGTTTTACATCAGGTAAAAAAGAAATCATTGAAATATTAAGACAACGTTCAAGACCCTATTTATTTTCAAATACACTAGCGCCATCTATTACAGGAGCTTCTATTGCAGTATTTGATTTGTTGTCTCAAACCACCGAGTTAAGAGATACACTAGAAGCTAATACACAATATTTTAGAGCAAAAATTACCGCCGCAGGTTTTGATATTAAACCAGGCACACATCCCATTGTGCCTATTATGTTGTACGACGCAGTAGTGTCTCAAAAAATGGCCGAAAAATTATTGGAAAAAGGTATTTACGTGATTGGTTTTTATTACCCTGTTGTTGCAAAGGGTCAGGCCAGAATTAGGGTTCAAATTTCTGCGGCACATACCACCGCTCAGTTAGATCAGGCCATTGAAGCCTTTACAGCCGTGGGTAAAGAATTGGGGGTCATTAAGTAGGTTATTCTAGTTGTGCGATAATCATATGGTAAACCTCCAAGTTACACTTCCATATCAATATTTATTTTGTAACCGCAGGAATATTTGAGTTAGAAATATCTCTGTGCATTTTCCATTTTCCATCTTCTTTTTTCCATAAAACAATATACTTTCCTTTATCTACTACTACTTTATCTTTTGTAATAATTTCTAGTAATCCTTCTTCGGTAATTAGGTCATTATTACCCCAAACTTCAACTGTTTTAAGTGTTATTGCGCCAATACCGCTATTTATCATACCACCCCAAAAAGCAGTTAAATTTTCTTTTCCTGCAATAGGTAGCATATTACTTAACATAAGAGAACCATTCTTGGTGTAAGCATTTGCTAAACCTACAGAATCACCTTTTGCCATACAGTCTACTATAATTTGATTGGCTGCTTCAATTTCTTTTTTTGCATTGGTTAAGTCAAATGCTGGTTTTGTTTCTGATTTACAAGCGTATAAACTTGAAACAATAAGGATACCAATTAGTAAATTTTTCATTCTAGTTGATTTTGTTTGCCTCAAATTAGGCATTTTCTATATAGAATAGATAGATTTTTTCAAGTATTTAGACCATTGCCTCGGCAGTTCTTTTGTTGGTTTGTAAATACTTGTCGTGCTATATTCTTGAATGATTAAACATTAGAATATAAATAAGCGCTGATCAGTTAAATTTATCCTCTAAAATTTATTGATGGCTAGTATCGTTTTTTTATTGCTTCACTGGTATCTATCCCTTTTTGGTCAAACATTTTATTTACACCGTTATTCGGCACACAAAATGTTTACCATGTCTAAGTTTTGGGAGAAGTTCTGGTATATGTATACTTGGATAACGCAAGGAACCTCTTATTTAAATGCCCGAGCCTACGCGATACTGCACCGAATGCATCATGCATATAGTGACACAGAGCTTGACCCCCACACACCGCATTTTTTTAAGGAAGCGTTTACCATGATGATGCACAAAAGAAAAATTTATAATGGTGTACACACGGGTACCATGCAGGTAGAGCCTAAGTTTGATAAAAACTTTCCAGTATATCCAGTTATCGATAAAATAGCAGACCATAACATTACTAGATTATTTTTTGCAGGATTATATATTACATTTTACGCTTTTTTTGCAACGGAGTGGTGGATGTTTCTGTTACTCCCTATTCATTTTTTAATTGGTCCTATCCAAGGGGCCATTGTAAATTGGGCCGGACATAAATATGGGTACAGGAATTTTCCGGACGAAAAGGACCAGTCTAAAAATACTTTAATCATAGACTTTTTAATGTTAGGCGAACTGTTTCAAAACAACCATCATCATGCTGGAGCGCGTCCTAATTTTGCTGCTAAATGGTGGGAATTCGACCCTGTTTATCCTGTAATCAAGCTATTTCACAAATTGGGTATGATACGCCTTATTGCCATCAAGTATTAATGATCACTGATGAATCATATGGATAGCACAAGACCAGATATTGTGGTCGTATGGTTTAAGCGGGATTTACGACTTATAGACCATGAGCCCATTATGTTGGCTCAGCGCCGAAACCTACCCATTCTTTTTGTGTATTGTTTTGAACCCTCCATCATGGGTTATGACGATAGTGACGATAGACACTGGCGTTTTGTGTATGAATCTTTACAGGATCTACAAACCAAACTGTTGCCCTACAATACCCAGGTTGCTATATTTTACCAAGAGGCATTATTTGTTTTTACTTCCTTAGCTAAACAATACAATATAAGAGCAGTTTATTCGTATCAAGAAATTGGCAATAAACTAACCTATGATCGTGATATTAGTTTGCAAAAATATTTTAAGGAGCAGCAAATTGATTGGCACGAATCACAACAAAACGGAGTAATTCGAAAATTAAAATCCAGAAAAAATTGGTCTGCATTGTGGAATCAAAAAATGCAATCGGCTCCTGCAGTAGTAAATTTAGATACTGCACAATTTTTGAACTTAGATAAAGCCCTTTACGAAACAATTAAAGGACCTGAGCTTCCACAGCAAATTGCAGCGCATCATCCTTCATTTCAGCGGGGCGGCGAAACTTATGCTTGGAAATATTTATATAGTTTTTTGCAGGATAGACACCAAAATTATTCATTGCATATTTCGAAGCCATTACTGAGTAGAAAAGGGTGCAGTCGTATATCACCCTATTTAAGTTATGGAAATATTAGTATGCGGATGGTGTTTCAGCAAACCATGCAAGTATATCCTACATCATATAGTAAACGAGCACTATCAAATTTTATGTCACGTTTGCATTGGCATTGTCATTTTATTCAAAAGTTTGAAGATGAATGTCGAATAGAATTTGAAAATATAAATAGCGCTTATGATAGTATTGTAAAGCCTGTTAATCAGGCCTATATTGAGGCATGGCAAACTGGAAAAACGGGTATACCCATTGTTGATGCATGTATGCGGTGCGTGGTTGCTACCGGCTATTTAAACTTTAGAATGCGCGCCATGGTGGTTTCTTTTTTTGTTTTTAATTTATGGCAGGATTGGCGTTCGTTACATTTTTTGGCCAAACAATTTTTAGATTACGAGCCAGGCATTCACTATCCACAGTTGCAAATGCAGTCGGGTGTTACAGGAATTAATACCATACGTATTTACAATCCGATCAAAAACTCTATGGAGCATGATTCGGATGGTGCATTTATTAAAATGTGGATCCCAGAGTTAGCTGCCGTACCTTCAACCCTTATTCATGAGCCCTGGAAAATGAGCTTAATGGACCAAGAATTGTGTAAGACTTTTATTGGCATTGACTATCCCGCACCTATCGTGGATGTTGAGCTTACCAGAAAATATGCAAGTGATCAAGTTTGGGGACTTAAAAAAACAAGCAAAGTAAAAAAAGAAGCACAACGTATTTTAAAAAAGCATGTGAATACGTAATAATCAACGGACAAGTTTTTTCTTCAAATAAATTTCATTACTAGAAACCTAATTTATGTTTAATACTTTTTTGACAGCCAATTGGGAAAATTTAGTAATGGCTAATTACGAAGTTGATCCGGTTGTACTTGAACCTTATTTACCCAATGGAGTCGAATTAGATGTATACGAGGGGAAGGCCTTTGTTAGTTTAGTTGGATTTATGTTTAAAAAAACGAAACTATTTGGAGTTCCAATTCCATTTTTTGGATCATTTGAAGAAATCAATTTGAGGTTTTATGTAAAAAGAAAAGATGGCAATAAAATAAAAAAAGGGGTTGTATTTATAAATGAAACAGTTCCTTTTAAATTAGTAGCATTTCTTGCTAATAAGTTATATAAAGAACATTATATCTCAATTCCAACTAAACATGCAATTGAGTGTGATACTACAAAAAAAATTAGTTATCAATGGAAAATGAGGGATCATTGGAATTCTATGGTAATTGATTCTGAAACTCAAAAAAATAAAATAGAGCATACTTCCATTGAAGAATTTATTTTTGAACGTTATTTTGGTTTTACAAAAATTGATAAAAATATAACTCAAGAATATCGAATTCGACACCCAAAATGGCAGGTGAATAAGATTTTAGAAGCAAATATATCTTGTGATTTTGGAAATATGTATGGAATGGCATTTGAAAATCTTAGTACCAGAAAACCGGATTCAGTGATCATTGCTGAGGGGTCTAATGTTGCGGTTAATTGGAAAAGAGATCGGTTTTGAAATATTTAGTAATAAGTTTATTTTTATCATCAACCTCATTAAAACAAAATCTTTCTATGAATCCGATTAGTAATGCTGTAAACGTTTTTAATAAACCATTAATTGTTTGTGGTACCAATCCAATGACTGGGGTTTACCGTGATGGCTGTTGCAATACCGGTAGCAACGATAGAGGTACCCATACCGTTTGTGCAGTTGTTACAAATTCTTTTTTACAGTATTCTAAAAGTAAAGGCAATGACTTAACAATGGATTACCCGCCAACAGGCTTTAAAGGGCTTTTAGAAGGTGATAAGTGGTGTTTATGTGTGTCTAGGTGGATAGAAGCTTATGAAGCTAATGTTGCACCACCTGTGATTTTGGAAGCTACGCATATTAAAACCCTAGATTATATTTCATTGGAAGAATTAATGAAGTATAGGTATGTAAATATGCAGGATAATGATTGGACTGAAATAAATAATAAGTTAGTAAAAACCTTCAGATTTAATAATTATGACGATGTTGTTTTATTTGCCAATAAAGTCATGCAAGTTGCAATTTCACAAAACCATCATCCAGAAATTGCTATTCATTATGGCTTTGTTAAGGTTTCAATTACAGATTATGAGAATGGAGCTGTTTCTGAAAAATGTCACCGCTTTACAATTTCGATTGATCAAATTTAAATTTTCGTAGTATTTTTACTGATGCGTTTAACTTTTTTATTAGGTTTATTTTTTATTGCTGCTCATGGCTTTGCTCAAAGTGATTCCACAACGCTAATTAAACTAAGTGGGTACCTCGAAACCTATTATAGTTATGACTTTTTGAGGCCTGGTAATAACGAAAAGCCTGATTATAATTACAATTATAAAAGACACAATCAACTCAACGTTAATCTGGCATTTGTTAAAGCAAGCTATCAGGCAAAACGACTAAGATCTAATTTAGCACTCATGACCGGTAATTATGCCATGTATAATTTAAGTGCAGAGCCTAATTGGGCAAAACCGATATTTGAAGCAAATGTAGGTGTCAAATTACTCAAGGAAAAGGATGTATGGATAGATGCTGGAGTAATGCCTTCTCATATTGGTTTTGAAAGTGCTGTTGGAAGTGATTGTTGGAATTTAACAAGAAGTATATTAGCCGAAAACTCCCCTTACTTTGAATCTGGCATCAAATTAAATTACACCAATAAAAAACAAGATGTATATGTAGCACTACATATACTTAATGGATGGCAAAAAATTGCAATTACTGATGATAACCCAAAGCCAAGTGTTGGTATACAGGTGAATTATAAGCCTAGTAGTAGCTTAACCCTTAATTACAGTAACTTTTTGGGTAATATCAATATGGGAGGTGCCAATGCATTTAGGACATTTCATAATTTATATGCGATCTATGATGCATCACCAAAACAGGCATTCATTTTTGGTTTTGACATAGGTACTCAAAAAGTTGTGGGTACAAAAACTTCGGTTTGGTACACGCCAGTTATTATTTCAAAAGTCAATTTGAGTACAAAAAGTAAAATAGCTGCAAGGCTAGAATACTATTGCGATAAGCAGCAAATTATTATACCTACCGCTACACCAGGTGGTTATCAAACATTTGGGGCTTCAATAAATTATGACTATCAAATTTCTCCAAAAATATTGTGGCGGTCGGAATTTAAAATGTATGATTCAAAAGATCCTATTTTCAAATACGCGCAAAGTAGCAACAACCAAACGTCAGCAACGGTTTCATTCATTTTTAAAATATAGCTACATTGACGTCTGTATTTTCGTCGATGTGGTATTCTTTTTTTAATAATTCTAGTAGTTCTACTGCTCTTTTGTAATGCCTGTCTACACTAGGTAATAATACTACTTTTAGTGAATTATTAATATGGTTTAGTCTATTGCCAAATTCAGTTAGAATTAAAGGATCTGTAGTTAATAGTTTTGCATTGTCTGCCACCTCTCCGGTAGTTACGTTTAAATAATATTTTTGATTAAAAATAGAGTAAGATTTTTCTCTTGCTTTAAATTTTAATTCATCAACAAAGTTGCTATACTCTTTTAGATTTTCTGATTTTACCCAGTAATCAGAAATTTTATTACTGAGCTCTTGGTTTTCAACCAGTCGCATACCGCCTGCATTTTTTAATTGAGCAGAGGTTCGCTCACTTAAATTCCATCTCAAGCCACCAGCTGTTTTCAAATTTAACCGGTATAAAACTTTAATTGCATTTGCATCCCAAACATTATTGATTAGTAATGTATTGGACGTATCTAATTTTCCTGTTTGAATGGTATCATATCTTACCAAACTATTTAATATCGTGGTATCTTTTCTTAAGTCTTCAAAAAGGCTTTGCATGTAATGTTTTTCACGATTACCCTCAATTAAATGCTCGCGTTGATTTTCTGCAAAAAACCCGAGCGTTACCGCGGCAAAAAGCATGATAAACTCTGTGATATACTCTTTCCAATTTTTAGGTTTGTGGCTGTGGTGATGTACTTCCATATTTAAATATTATGGTTGAAAATAAGATATTATATGATTCATCATCTAAATTATTGTGGAAAATCGGAGTTTCAATTTCTTAACATAGAGCTTACTGAAAAGTTTTCATTCGGAATAAATTAATTTTTATGCGTCATTTTTGATTTAATCGGATTAATTAACTTTATTTTCAATTCTGAATATTCCACTTTCTTTTATGGTGAAAATTGCTTTTAGCCCCATCTATTATCATAAGCTTCCTGAGGGACATCGTTTTCCGATGTTAAAGTATGAGCTTATACCGGAACAACTTCTGCATGAGGGTACAATTACGCAAGAAAATTTATTCATACCAAATAAGTGCGGTGCAATTGATATTTTGCGCACCCACGATTTAGAATATTATAACAAATTGATCAATCAGCAGCTAAGCCCTTCGGAACAAAGAAAGATTGGATTTCCTCAGTCTCCAGCATTGATTGAACGTGAATTGGTTATTACGCGAGGAACTATTGATTGTGCCTTATTTGCTTTAGAATACGGATGTGCATTAAATATAGCAGGGGGAACACATCATGCATTTGCAGAAAGGGGAGAAGGATTTTGCCTTTTAAATGATATGGCAATTGCAGCAGATTATCTTCTTTATAAAAAGCTAGTTACAAAAATACTAGTGATAGACCTCGATGTTCATCAGGGTAATGGTACCGCTAAATTAATGGAAAATGAACCTAGAGTTTTTACTTTTAGTATGCATGGAAAAAATAATTATCCATTTCATAAAGAGCAGTCAGATTTAGATATCCCACTACCTGACGGCATTAGCGGTCATGCGTATTTAGAAATTCTAGAAAAGACTTTACCGATGTTACTAGAAACCGTAAACCCCGATTTTATTTTTTATTTATCAGGCGTAGATATTTTGTCGACCGATAAATTTGGGAAGTTTAATATTAGTATAGACGAATGTAAGCGAAGAGATGAGCTGGTTTTAAAAATGGCATATGAAAATAAGATTCCTATTGCTATAGCTATGGGAGGAGGTTATTCTCCAGATATTAATGATATTTTACAGGCACATTGCAATACATTTAGAATAGCAGCTAATTTATTCTAATTTAAAACGTATGGTGGAGAAAACATGGCTACTTGCATATAAACTAAAATACTATTTTATTTAGTTGGTTTCTTGATTAACTCAAAATAAGTAACTTTAAATCTATCCTTTACGATGGTTCCTTGCAGTTTTGCTTTTTTAATTGCATTACAGAAACCCTCAGCATCATGAGCATCTCCATGGTCGTCAATATTAGTTCCGTCTACAAAGTAGTTTTTGCCATTTAGTTTGATTGCCAAATGACAGCCTTTCCCTTCCATCTTATACATACAAGTTCCGCAAGTAGCTTCTACTTCATAAGTAGTACTCTTTGGGTTGAATACCAATTTTTTATTAGTGGTGGTATCCTGTGCATTAGATGTATTAATAACAATCAACGCTAATAAGCCAAGTAATAGTTTTTTCATAATATTATTTAATTGTTTATGCTTAAGAATATCTTGTTATTTGAAAACATTAAAAAATGTATATTCAAATTTAAGTATTACTCCGTTTGGCGCTGTGCGCTGCATAGTGGAATATAGTTCTTGTCTGTAAGCTAAATCAATTCTAGCCTGACTGTTTATTATAAATTGTACAGAAGGGGCTATGTCTAAATAAGATTTTTGATTTTCATTTAATCGTTGGCCAAGTAATTCTAGCATTAAATTGACATTTACTTGTTTGTAGCTTGTATAGACTTTAGGGAGCATTAATTTGCCCACAGACAAAGTATAGTTCATTGCACTATTACTCTCAGTTATTGGAAACTTATAGTTTGGATTATTATCCAATGCTCTTTCATAACTCAGTGATGAACTTAATGCAACTTTATGTAATAATTGAGTTGCGATAAATCCTGCCTCATAGCCAGTGTTATGGCCCATTGTTTCAAGCTCTTGTTGGTGTATATCTGCTTTATTAAGGCTGTATCGACCATATAGCGCCATTCTGAAATGACTTTGTACACCATCTTTACTAAAGAAGCGATATTTAGCATATAAGCTACCACCTTCTGTTTCAAACCCTCCATCTTGACGGTTACTGATGAATCCCTGGGCATGTACCATCCATTTTTGGTTAATGCCCCACATAATTTCTGGCATATTATGGTAGTTCAATTTACCATCCGCCTCAAACATAAAAGCATTCATATTTCTTATTCCAAATGACTTTGCTGGCATATTACTGGCCGGTTCAGTCATCACAAATAATTCTTGAGAATAGGTGGACACATTTATAAAAAGAAAAGCAATAAAAAGAATCTTTTTCATACTATCATATTTTTATTAGTACCTACGTAGGATGGATATTAACAAAGTTAAGAATTTAAAGAGATTTTCTGGTTTTAATTAGATCAATTGTAAACTATAATAACCGATAGCTGTGAATATCGCACAGCGTAATAAAACGCCTAAACTGCACCAAAATACCATTTTATTGGTAGGCACATTAAAGCCTACCCCAATACCAATACTTATAGGAGCTCCAACACTCATCGTTCCTAATAAGCCTAGTCCAATAACGCCATATTTGTCCCAAATTTTTAAGACAAATCCTGGTTCTTTTGCTACTTTATTTGGTTTTGGTTTTCTATACTTGCTTACCCATTTTTTTATGACATCACCTAGGTATGCTGCTACAAAAACACCTATTAAGCCTCCTAGCAAACTGTAAGAGAAAATTTCTAAAGGATGTAGCTTAAAGGCAAATCCAGCGGGAATTGCAGCGTAAATTTCAAAAGTAGCTAGACCAATTACAGTAAGTATTTTATAGACCATTATTTTCGCTCATTTATATCCAGGTGCGAAGGTAACATTATGTAGTGTAAGTTTCATTCTTTTTAATTATGAATTTAAATTGGTCTATTAATTTATCAATGTGTATATAATTTGACTATTTTATCTTTCAAAAGCATCTTCTTTATATTTTTCATATTTTCAATATTCTTTGTTGATCGAATCTAATGATACATTAATTTAATAAAATATGATTTTCTCAAAACCTATTTCAATCGTTAAGAATACCTTCTCCCTTTGGTTTATTTACTTCATTATTTTGTGTCCAATTAATACTTCTGCTCAAATAATTCAATCGTATGATGTGGTTATTTATGGTGGAACTTCTGCTGGTGTTTCTGCTGCCATCCAATGTTCTCGAATGGGTAAAAAAGTAATTTTAATTGAACCTACAAATCGAATGGGCGGACTAACCACTGGAGGATTAGGCAAAACGGATATTGGGAATAAGCAAGCGATTGGAGGTCTTGCTCGTGAGTTTTATCAAAATATCAAAAGATATTATCTAAACCCTGAAAATTGGATTTGGGAAAAAAGGGAGGACTATACGGGCGTTGGTTACAACACTTTTAACGAGGATGCGATGTGGGCTTTTGAACCTTCCGTTGCTATAAAAGTATTTCTTGAAATGGTTAAAAATGAATCTAATATTCACATTGTTTATAATCAACGATTAAACCGGAAAACAGGTGTAAAAAAGGAAAAGCAAGTTATAAAATCTATTCAGATGGAATCGGGACAAATTTACCAGGGTAAAATGTTTATGGATTGCACCTATGAAGGCGATTTGATGGCTGCATCAGGTGTCAGCTATACCGTGGGCAGAGAAGCAAATAGTCAGTATGGAGAATCTTTAAACGGTGTTCAGGCAAATAATGTCAGTTTAACACTTCATAATAAAATATCCAGGAACGCAATTCATCACAATTTTATAGAAGGCGTGAGTCCTTACTTGGTTACCGGGAATCCAAAGAGTGGTTTATTGCCATTTGTGCGTGCTGAAAAGCCTGGGATTGATGGTCAGGCTGATCATAAAATTCAAGCTTATTGTTATCGTATGACTTTGACCAATCTTCCTGAAAATCGTATTCCTTTCAAAAAGCCTGTTGGTTACAAAGAATTAGACTATGAATTATTGTTTCGGAATTATGAAGCTGCCAAAGGTGACATTCGTAATATGTATAATTATGGAGATCCTTTAGTGCCTTGGATAAATTCCGCAATGCCAAACAGAAAAACAGATACCAATAATCAAAAGGGCTTTTCAACAGATTTTATTGGACAAAATTACCGTTACCCTGAAGCGAGTTATGATGAAAGGTTAAAAATTGCGGCGTTGCATAAAAAGTACCAACAAGGTCTAATGTGGACTTTGTCTTATCATCCTAGAATTCCTAAGCAAGTTCGTGATGTGGTTTCTCAATGGGGAACATGCAAAGACGAATTTGTTACAGATGGCGGTTGGACTGACCAATTATATATTCGTGAAGCTAGAAGAATGGTGAGTGATTATGTGATGACCCAAAGAAATTGTGAAGCAATGGATGTTGCGCAAGATGTTATAGGACTAGGAGCATATCAGATGGATTCTCATCCCATTCAGCGGTACGTAGATGTAAATGGATTTGTTAAAAACGAAGGTAATGTAGAAGCGCATGTCGATGCACCTTTTCCAATTAGCTATAAATCGATCGTTCCTAAAAAATCAGAAATAACTAATTTGTTAATACCCGTTTGCCTTTCATCCTCCCATATTGCTTATGGATCCATTCGAATGGAGCCTGTGTTTATGGTATTAGGTCAATCTGCAGCAATAGCAGCTAGTATTGCCATTGATAAAAATGTACAAATACAGGAAGTTTCCTACCCAGAATTACGTGCAGCTCTAATTAAAAATAATCAAGTATTGAAATAGATTTATATTTCTTATGAGTCACCTGTTTGAACCTGTTTTTGATGGAAACCTTGCAGAGAGTCTGGCCGGGAATTTTGTAAAGCAGTAATATTCACTTTTATCTAATAGTGAATATTATTGGTTTAAATATAAAGTTGATTAAATTTGTCAAAATTATAATACATGTCTAAAATAATTTTTTTTCTCTCTGTGGTATTATGTCAAGTATTCAGTGTATGTTCTTATTCCCAAAGTAATAAAGAAAGTTTACTGAATTATGAAGTTTGCTCAGAATGTGATGGGAAAGGGAAACTTGCACCATCAGAAAGGATGGGGTTTAAAGGTAAAGGTGTTGAACCATTTGCATATATTAATGTTAGTTGCACCTTTTGTAAAAATTGGGATAATTGGCAAAAAACAGTAGCAAAATGCCCGAAATGTCAAAACAATGGATCTTATCTCACTACAAGAAAAGTAATAGCAAGTGATTATGTGAAATGCACTGCTTGCAATGGCACAGGAGGTTTCAAATCAAGAACTTCTAAATTGGTTAGAAGTTCCAATATAAAAATACTTTCAACTGAAACTAATAAAAAAAACTTTAGGGAAAATAGAGTAGCATTGTATCTAGCACTTGTTGATGCGAAAATTATCACAAAGGAACTTTATCCTGATTGGGTAGACTTTCATTTTAATTCGGAAAATAACGTTTCGAATTTGTACAATTTCCTTTTAAGAAATCAATTATTTATAGGAAATCTAGACGAAAAGTCATTTTTCAAAAATTTTGCATGTGATGTATCTAATGATTGCTCTTTTTGTATAAATACAATTCAACTTTCGACAGAAAATAATACTCCGATTTCTAATAATTCTCAAATAAATGAAACATTTTCATGTTTGATAAATTGTGAAATTTTAAAAGGAGTATCTCGGACATTCAATGGTTTAGAAAGTGTAACATATAAATTGTCAACAGGTGGAGAATTACAATTTTATAAAAATAAATCATTTATATATATAAGTAGAAATGACCCTAACAGAAAAATTAAAGGTAAATGGGAATGTAACGGTTTGAATGATTTTATCGCTAACACTGAAAATAATGCAAGACTAGATTCTAAAAAAGGTTATTGGGAATATGATGTTCCAAATAAAAAATAAGTAATTATATTGTATTTACAGTTTATTTCAATTGAATCCCACCCCTTAACCTCCATTCACCCATGTTTTCCCTCTAAAAACTTAAAACCTGGCCCAAACTTGGCCGGGATTTACCCCAAACAAAAAGGGTCTATGAAAATGACTTCATAAACCCTTGATAATGTTGCCTTTCGGCTGTGGGCCCACCAGGGCATGATCCTGGGACCCCCTGATTATGAGGGTTCCTAGTGGTATTCTATACCTTTTCTTTTATTGATAATCAATAGGATACAAGATTGAAATAGATTTATATTTCTCATATTTCACCTCTTTTAACACGTTTTAGGTGAAAACCTGGCACGGAACCTGGCCGGAATAAATTCTATCTCAAAATTCAAAAAGATAATATCAATTTAACAAGTTGGTAATATGCTGACACTAATTTGCTATTCAATTAAACAATACCAAATTGGCAGCACGAATCATTTCACTGAAAGATTTTTTCAAGCTGTTACCTGATAACAGGATGATGGATACTTTACCATTAATTAAAGTAGAATTAATGGTAGAAATAAATTTTGACACCTTTGGTCAGGTTCAATTTACTGATGATAATGGAAGACCTTGGATTAAAGAGTTTGTGGGAAATAGTTGGTCAAAAGAAATTTATTTAAGACAACATAAGGAAATTATATTTAGGGTCTTTGTCAATAATACATTTTTACAAAAGGGAAGAAAAGTCACTCTAATTAAAAAAATAAATAACGAAGTTATCGATCAAAAAGATTTTGAATTAAGCAGTGACAAATTGTTTGAAGGGTGGTTTAGACTTGGTTAGTATATCTTAGTTAATATTATAGTAATAATTATCTAACATTTTGTTAATAGAGCATGAATAATTTTATCTCTTAAATTAACATCATGTCAAAGATTTTCTCTACAATCCTTGTTTTTTTTACGCTGCAAATTTGTAGTGCTCAATCAATTATCAATTTAAAAGTAATTGATAACGAAAAATTAAACATGCCAGGCGCAACTGTTAAATTGGTTCCTGGAAATTATTTTAAGGTTACCAGCCAGCTTGGAGTAGCTAGTTTTCAGCAAATCAAACCTGGAAATTATACTTTACAAATCTCATATGTAGGCTACCAACCTAAAGAATTAAAAGTCAATATCAAAGCTGGTGTAAATGAATTGACTGAGCAATTGACCGAAGGTGTTACTATCATGAAAGATGTATTAGTACTGGGTGACCGCTTAAAAGGTCAAGCAAAAGCGCTGAGTCAACAAAAAAATAATTTAAATATTACCAATATCGTTTCTTCTGATCAGATAGGTCGTTTCCCTGATGCTAATATTGGTGATGCATTAAAACGTATTCCCGGCATCACTATGCAAAACGATCAGGGAGAAGCAAGAAACATCATCATTAGAGGTATGGGACCAGAATTAAACTCAGTTACCTTTAATGGTGAGAGGATTCCTTCGGCAGAGGGTGATAATAGAAGAATTCAGCTTGATTTGATTCCTTCCGATATGATTCAAACTATTGAAGTGAATAAAACATTGACTCCTGAAATGGATGCCGATGCTATTGGTGGATCAGTTAATTTAGTGAGTAGGGCTCCTTCAAACGGTCTTCGTTTATCAGGTACACTAGCAGGGGGTTATAATCCTATTCGTGATGGATTTATAGGAACAGGTAATTTTATTATCGGAAATAGAAGTAAAAATCAAAAAGTAGGATATTTAATTAATGGTTCAATTAATTCAAATGACTTTGGTTCTGACAACGTAGAGGCTGTTTGGTCTAAAAGTGCTGCTGGTAAAGTATTTGTATCTGATCATGATATCAGAACATATGATGTAAAGCGTGTTAGACGTTCATTATCTGCATCTTTTGATTTTAAATTGGCACCTTCTAGTACTATCAGTGTTGTTGGATCATACAATTGGCGTGATGATTTAGAAAATAGATACAGGCTAAGACATCGTTTTAGAGGTGGTGAAACCAATCTATTGTATGATGCAGCTGGAAATATAACAGGTTATAACAATGGTGAAGTTTTACGACAAACAAAGGGTGGTATAAATAATGACAGAAACGAGTCAACAAGATTAGAGGATCAGCGTGTAAGATCATTACAAGTTAAAGGTGATCATTTATTAGGAAAGGTAAAGATGGATTGGAGTGTGCAATATGCAAGAGCTTCAGAAAAAAGACCCAATGAAAGATATGTTTCAATGGGAAGAAGATCTATTCAGGTATCTCAAGACATGAAAGACCCATATTTTCCCTTATTAACAAGTACTACTGCTTTAGATGCATATACAAGATTGAATGAACTTACCGAAGAATTTCAAGACCAGTATGAAGAAGATTTAAATGCTAAACTTGGTTTTAGTATGCCATTATCAGATAATGGGAAAAGTATTTTGAAATATGGTTACAGATTACGTACTAAAACAAAAATACGAGCCAATAGCTTTTTTCAATATGCACCAATTGGTTCGAATGTTGCAAATTTTGCAAATATCACTTTGTTGAAGTTAGCAGATTTATCTAATCCTGGTTTTTACGCAGGTTCAAAATTTAACACTGGAAATTTCGTGGATGCTAATTTTTTAGGATCTATTAATTTTAAAGATGTAGCTAGCTTTAGAGAAACAGATGCTCCTGCAGAATATCTTGCTGGTAATTTTTCTGCAAACGAAACGATTCAAGCTGGTTATTTACAGTTAAATCAGGAGTTTACCGATAAATTATCTATGGTTGCTGGTATCAGATTAGAAAATACGTCTTTAAACTATACTGGAAATATTGTTGAAAATGAAACAAGTTTAAGAGGAAAGGCTACCAACAAGAATAACTACCTTGATGTACTACCAAGTTTAAATTTTAGATACCAAGCAAGTGATAATCTTATTTGGAGATTGGCATACACCACCGGTATTGCTCGTCCAAAGTATTATGATTTAGTTCCGTATTTTAATGTTTTAACAAGTGATCAAGAATTAAGTGTTGGTAATCCAAGCTTAAAGCCAATTAGATCTAATAATGTAGACATCATGTTTGAAAAATACTTTAAGTCAATTGGTATCGTATCTGGTGGTATTTTTTACAAACACTTAAATAATTTCTTCTACACTTATAGAGACGAAACGTACAATAGACAAGAATTCGCAACTGATTTCCCTACAATTGCAAATAATCCAATTTTGGCAACTGACAATTGGCAGTTTTTACAAAGAAGAAATGGAAGTTCTGTGAATGTATTTGGTTACGAAATTGCATTTCAGCGTCAATTGGATTTTTTACCTGGATTTTGGAAAGGATTTGGTATCTATACAAACTATACCTATACAACATCAAAGGCAAAAGGTATTTTTGATGGATCTGGCGATTTGATCAGAGAAAATGTTACTTTGCCTGGTACGGCACCACATATGTTTAACGGATCATTATCTTATGAAAATAAGAAATTAGTGTTACGACTTTCTGCTAATTTCACCTCGTCCTATGTTGATGATAGTGACGATGCAGGTTATAATGCAGATCCATTTTTTGATAGGTATTACGATAAGCAATTTTTCTTAGACTTTAACGGATCTTACGCCTTTACTAGAAAGTTGAGAATTTTTTCTGAAATTAATAATATCACCAATCAAGGCTTAAGATATTATCAAGGTATTAAAGAGCGCACAGCACAAACTGAGTTTTATGGAGCCCGTTTTAATATGGGTATTAAATTTGACTTAGTTAAATAAATTAATTTTTAAAGTAAAATGGTAGGCATAATTTTATGCCTACCATTTTTTATTTATGTATAATCCTAACCTTAAATATATCGTATTTCTTTATCTGTGTTTAGTGAGCTGTGCCACTACCACAGATAAACCTTTGCAACCTATTGTTATTACAAAAGCTGTTTTTGGAGATAGTGATGATCCTGCAATATGGGTGCACGAACAATTTCCTGATAGTACCATCATTCTTGGCACAGATAAAGACAGTGAGAATGGAGGTATCTATGTTTTTGATATCCATGGAAAAATAGATTCGATGCGATCTAAATTTAACATGAAGCGTGTTAATAATATTGATATTGCAAATCATTTTAGCTATTTAGGCAAAGACATTGCAATTGCAGTGGCAACCGAAAGAGATAGGCATTCTATTCGAATTTATTCAATTCCACAAATGCAAAACATTGATGGCGGCGGGATAGAAGTATTTAAAGATGACACTTTAAACTTACCAATGGGTATTGCTTTGTATACCAATCCAGAAAATAAAAAAGTATACGCCATCGTAGGAAGAAAAACAGGCCCCAAAAATGGCTATTTATACCAGTACTTATTATATGATAGTAGTGGACTCGTAAAAGCCAAACTAGTTAGAAAATTTGGAAATTTTTCTGGTAAAAAAGAAATTGAATCTATTGCAGTTGATCATGAATTAGGGTATGTATATTATTCTGATGAGCAATATGGTATTCGAAAGTATTATGCACATCCTGACAGTAGTAATATTGAGTTAGCACTATTTGGACAAAATGATTTTAAGGAAGATAATGAGGGGATTTCAATTTATAAAAGTACTAACGACAGTGGTTATATTTTGGTAAGTGATCAATCTGCGCATGCATTTAATGTATACAGTCGTGAAGGCTATAATAATAATCCCCACCAACATCGATTGGTTGGTAGGTTTACAGTAACTGCAAAAAATTCAGATGGTTCTGAAATATCGGCATCAAAATTACCAGGATTTGCACAAGGTATTTTTGTAGTGATGAGTGATGATAAAACTTTTCATTACTATAGTTGGGAGCAAATTAAGAAGCGTTTGTTCTAGTTGATAAATGATTTACCCCAAACAAAAAGGGTCCCAGCAGTATTATTGCTGAAACCCTTTGTTGTTTTGTGTGGGCCCACCAGGGCATGATCCTGGGACCCCCTGATTATGAGGGTTTAAAGTGGTATTCTATACCTTTTCTTTTATTGATAATCAATAGGATACAAGA
>CAMDLR010000023.1 GCA_945901845.1 Sediminibacterium ginsengisoli
CGCAAATCAAAATGAGCGTCAAAGTTAATAATACCAACAGTTTGACCTGTATTTGCTAGGTGCTTTTGAATGCCTAAAAAATGCGGATAAGCTGCGTCATGCCCACCACCTAAAATTACGGGTAAATGCTGCTCCTGCAAACAAGCATAAATAGTATCGCGCATCAATAATTGAGCGGCATCGATATTGTTATCTTCTACAACTATATTTCCATAATCATAAATTGATGTGCTATCATTTAGATGATTGGCGAGCGGCCCCAACATTTTCCGAATACTATCAGGTCCGTCATTAGCACCACTTCTACCACCATTACTTATAATACCCGCATCAACCGCGTACCCTAACAATGCAATTTTAGGATCTTGTCCCTCTTTAATTTTCAGTTCAGCAACTAATTGCACAAGTTCATGCCAATACAATTGACTATCTGAATGTCTGCCCAACCAATTCGTAGAAGAAGGATTAATATGATGCTTCATAAAAATTATTGAATATGCTGTAACAATTTTTCATCTACCAAATTAGGTATGGTCACTGTTAAATTAGGACTTCTTTTCATTTCACGTTCAATTGCTTCTAATGAGCCACTGTTTCTAGCCCAAGCCCTACGTGCGATACCATTGTTTACATCATAAAACAACATACTTTCTAGTTTCGTTTTTGATGCAGCCGTTCCATCTAGTACAAGTCCAAACCCCCCATTGCTTACTTCACCCCATCCTACGCCACCACCATTATGAATAGAAACCCAAGTGGCGCCTCTAAAACTATCTCCAATAACATTATGAATAGACATGTCTGCAGTAAATTTACTGCCATCATAAATATTACTTGTTTCACGGTATGGCGAATCGGTTCCACTTACATCATGATGATCTCTACCAATAACAACTGGTGCAGATAATAATCCTTTTTCAATAGCCTCATTAAATGCAGATGCAATTTTAGCCCTGCCTTCTGCATCGGCATATAAAATTCTAGCTTTAGAACCTACCACCAATTTATTTTTTTCTGCTTCTTGTATCCAGGTAATATTATCCTGTAACTGCTGTGCAATAGACGCTGGAGCATCTGCTAGCATTGATTCTAACACAGTTGCCGCAATTTGATCTGTTAGCCTTAAATCAGCGTCTGTACCTGATGTACAAACCCATCTAAATGGACCAAACCCATAATCAAAACACATGGGTCCTAAAATATCTTGTACATAACTCGGGTATCGAAAATCAATATTATTGCTATGCATAACATCTGCTTTTGCTCTTGAGGCTTCTAATAAAAAAGCATTTCCGTAGTCAAAAAAGTAAGTCCCTTTGGCAGTATGTTTATTGATTGCATTTGCATGACGACGTAATGACAGTTGAACAAGATTTTTAAATTGTTCTGGATTATTCGCCATCATATCATTGGCTTCTTCAAATGAAAGTCCTACAGGATAATAACCGCCAGCCCATGGATTGTGAAGTGATGTTTGATCGGAACCTAAATCAACGCTAATATTTTCGATATCAAATCTTTCCCACACATCAATTACATTACCCACATAAGCAATTGATACAACGGCTTTATTCGATACTGCTTTTTTAACCATAACAATTAAATCGTCTATATTTTCTGTGAGTTCATCAACCCAACCTTGCGCATAACGTTTTTTAGCGGCTGCTGTATTTACTTCTGCGCAAACAGTAATACAACCAGCTATGTTGCCAGCCTTTGGTTGGGCACCACTCATACCCCCTAAACCAGCTGTTAAAAATATTTTACCATTTGGACTTACGCCAGCTCCTAATTTTTTTCTAAAAGCATTCATCACGGTAATAGTAGTACCATGCACAATTCCTTGCGGACCAATATACATATATGAACCAGCCGTCATTTGGCCATACTGTGTAACACCCATTGAATTGTAGCGTTCCCAATCTTCTGGTGTAGAATAGTTTGGAATCATCATACCATTGGTGACAACTACGCGTGGAGCATCAATTGAGGATGGAAAAATTCCCATGGGATGTCCTGAGTACATGTGTAGGGTTTGCGTATCTGTAATTTGAGCTAAGTATTTCATGGTAATCAGATACTGTGCCCAATTTTGAAAGACAGCACCGTTCCCACCATAGGTAATTAATTCTTCAGGATGCTGTGCAACAGCAGGATCTAAATTATTTTGAATCATGAGCATGATAGCAGCAGCCTGCTTAGAAACTGCAGGATATTCATGAATAGGTCTAGCATGCATCTCATAATCTGGCATGAAACGGTACATATAAATCCTACCATATAATTTTAACTCTTCTACAAATTCATCAATTAAAATAGTATGCCAAGAAGCAGGAAAATAACGAAGTGCATTGGCTAGTGCTAATTTTTTTTCGGTAGATGTTAGAATATTTTTTCGCTTAGGTGCATGAGCATATTTTTCATCCCTATTTTTTTTTATTGGCAATTGATTGGGTATACCCTGCAATATCATTTCCTTAAAAGTCATCGGTTGTATCATTTTAAAAATGAAATAAATTATGCGCCAATTAATTTTCCTGATTTCCAAATTTTAGATGGGCGCAAAGAGCCTTGATAATATAGTATATCTCTATAATCGGTGGTTGGATATAAAATAAAATCTGCTTTATTGCCTGCCACTAATCTTCCACGATCAAAAAGATTTAATGCAGCAGCAGCTCTAAACGTAATGCCAGAAAACACTTCGGCAGTTGTGATTTTTTCAAAAGTAGCAAGTATAGATGCCTGGCATACCAAATCTCCCATAGGAGCCGATCCAGGATTCCAATCTGATGCAATAGCCAAAGCACCTCCTTTATTTAATATTTTTCTTGCTGGCGCAAAAGAACATCCAAGACCTACACTTGCACCCGGCAGCGCAACAGCAATGGTGTTTGACTGCGCTAATGCTTCAATTTCTTTATCTCCTGATGCTTCTAAGTGATCTGCGGAAAGGGCTCCAAATTGCACAGCTACTTGAGAGCCTCCTGTTGTAAATTGATCCGCATGAATAGTAATATCAAAATTAAGTGCTTTTGCTGCTTGTAAATAAGGCGCAATTTCATCTACAGAAAATGCCGAAGACTCTACAAATGCATCGATACGATTTGTGAGATTTTCAGATCGCAAAACTGGAAATAAATTTGTAACCAAATAATTTAAGTACGCTTCGTTTGATCCGTTAAAATCTTTTGGTTTAAGATGTGCGGCCAAACAAGTAGCCACCAAATCAGCAGCAGTTTCATTGTTGCCCTTATATATGGCACGTAGCATTTTTATTTCTTCTTCTATCGAAAGTCCATATCCACTCTTTACTTCAATGGTTGTTACCCCCGATTGTAAATGTTTATTAGCATTTTTAATTACAATCTGGGTTAATTCCTGTTCGGTACATTTTCTTGTTTGTGTTACAGTGTCCCAAATACCACCCCCCGATTGAGCAATTTCTAAATAAGAAACGCCGGCATTTCGGAGTGCGAAATCACGTGCTCTATTTCCACCAAAACATATATGGGTATGACAATCTATATAACCTGGAACAGCAACATAAGCGCCTTCCAATGCAGTTATACTAGCAGTTGGGTATCTAGCAACCAATAAATCCCAATTGTCAACTGCAACTATTGTACTGTTTTCAATAGCAATCCCTGCATTTGAAATTACAGGTAGGGCGCTGTCACTAATGGGCCCTTTAAGTGGCAAATCCTGTAAAGTGACTAATTGACTAATGGGTCCAATTAATTCCATATTAGATGATTGTATCACAATGTAAGAATTATTCGAAGGAGCTTATCAATAATCAATAACGAACTATTTAAGTATTAGCCCTTTTTTTTATTACGAAGTAATTTTGGGCCATACCAAAGCCAAAAGCCGGTTGTACAAAATAAAAACAAGGCAACGCCCATAATTAAGGTATACGTAAGTTTTATAGGCTCACCTTTGGTGTTAAAATAAGTATCTAAATAAGAAGCGTCATGAATATCCTCTATAAAATCAGATTTTCTAAGGTTCACTTGTAAGACATTTCCTGTTGCCCCATCTAATTGCACTTCCCAATAATGTTTAGCATAAACAAATTTTACAATCCCTTTTTCTTTTCTAATATCAATACGGTCCAAATCAGTAGATAAGGTTTTATCTACTTGGTTTAACAGAACGCTGTCTGCTATGGTATGTAATGCTGCAATTGGTTTCCAGACAGCCAAGTTGGTAGAGGTACCTTTTGATGTTACTGGTAATAACCACCCATTCGTATTTTTTTTCCATCCAAGTAAAACACCTGTTATTGCAACTACAAAAAAGAAAATAAATAAAACGGCACCCATCATACGGTGCACTTTTCTAAATATTCTCAAAACAGTTACTTGCATCATTCAAAGTTATGCAAATTTGAAAGAAATGTAAGGATTTTGTATTATGCTTAAATTTAGATATTTCAAAAATAAAGGTTATTTTCATTGCAATTAAATACTATGGAAGTACACCACGCACACCACCCTGCTCACAAGAAAAAAATAAGTGAATATTTTGTAGAATTTTTCATGTTATTTTTTGCCGTTACCCTTGGATTTTTTGCAGAAAACTATAGAGAACATACCATTATAGATCACAGAATGCAAGAAAACTATCAGGCAATTGTAGTAGACCTATTACAAGACAATATGAAAATTGATAGCATTTTTAAAGAAGCCGAAAATGGAAAGAATTTGGTAAAGTTGTCACACTTATTATACCAATATAAAAAAAGTGAACTATCAGAAAGCCAGTTGATTGATAGTATTTATAAAGTAGGTTATATTCCAAGTTACACTACCTTATTTGTCAATAATACCTCGTTTAAAAATATGCAGTCAAGTGGACTCTTGAGCTATGTATCTAACAAAGACCTAAAAGGGAAATTATCATACTACTATGAGGTTTTATATAAAAAAATAAATGATAATAACAAATTATTTGACGATGTGGGAATAAATTATTTTGATAAATATTTAGCTTTCAATCAAGGCAATAGATCAAGAAAATTACTTTTAAAATCAGAGACAGCATCTTTTTATGATGGGTACGAAAATGATTTTAAAGATCCCCAATTATATCGAAAGTTTTTGCTTCAATTAAAATTAAATAGAAATCTCTTAACCTCCGATGAATTTATAAATAAAACAAACGTATACATCACTAGGTACTATGGTTACCAAAATATATTAACCGGCGTAAAAGAAAACAATAACGCATTAATTGCGCTCCTGGGGTCGGAAAGCAATCATTAAAAATCAATTTATGGAAGTACACCACCATTCGCATAAACCTAAAAACTGGAAAGAATTAGACAATAAAATTGACGAATTGCAAAATGAAATTGCGAGCAAATATCATATCAACGTAGAAAAAAGTAGTAAATAAGTAGCGCTATTTTTCGTTTTTCAATATTTCAATGTCTTCTTTGATTCGATTTATTTCTACTAACAATGTGCCGTTGTACACACCTCGAATGCGTCTATGTTTATCTACTAAAATAAAGTTTTCGGTATGTAAAAAATCTTTATCAGATTGCATTACGCCAATTGAATCGCCCGCAAAATATTGTTGGCGCGCCAAAGCATAAATTTCTTTTTTTGAGCCGGTAACAAGGCGCCACTTATTATAATCAATCTTATTTAAATCACTGTATTCCTTTAAGATTGAAACTGAATCTGACTCTGGTGTTACACTATGTGATAACAATAAAACAGCATTATCATTTTTAAAATACGCTTGTAATAAACCCATATTACTTGTCATTTTAGGACAAATGCCTCGGCATTTTGTAAAAAAGAAGTTACAGACGTAGATTTTCCCTTCTACACTTTTTTCATTGAGCGTATTACCATTTTGATCTATAAATGAAAAAGAGGGAATGGTATGAATTTTTTTATAGTTTGAATCAGAAACAGTAATCCACTCAGGTGTCCAATCTGGTTTATTAAAAAATGGAAGTGTTGAAACTTCAGTCAGCTTGCTATCATTACTATTGTTGGAATTACAAGACACCACAAAATAAACGAACGGAATAAAAAGACTTTTTAGTTTAAACATAGATTCTTTTTAAAAATTAGTTTATGGAGTCTACAGGATTCATACATAACTTTAAACCTATTAAGCCATATCTTCTTCCATTTTTAACAACATAATTTGCTCTAATAGTACCGTTTTCCCACCACATTTTTTCACTTCCTTCTTCATACCCCTTCTTGTAATGAAATTCTTTATACCGCTGACCGCTCTGGTACCATTCATTTAGGAGTCCATCATGTTCACCATTGATAAAATGATATTCAAATTTTAAGTTGCCTTTTTCCCAATAACCAATATGCTTTCCAATTTTTTTTCCTTGTTTATAATATCTGGATTCGGCCAATTGTTTATTCGGATGCCATTTTATGTGCAATCCATCTTCTAGTCCGTTTAGGTAATGTCCTTTAAATGCAGTGTCAAGATTTGGATATAATGCATACACTGTTCCGCAAAACTTTTTGTCTTTTAAATACAAGGTATCTATATGAAATACGAATGCTGCATCTGCTGCAGTAACAGTTGTATCAGCGGATACAGGATATACCTCTTTTTTTTCAATATTGTTATTACTATTGCACGCTTGTGTCAATAACAAAGTTGAAACAAAAATTATATACCCGCTTTTAATCACTATTGAGAAATTGTACCTGGTGTACCGTAGTAGCCAGAACCATTTATATAAGGATCAGTATTTGTAATATGGTAATGATAAATGCCGCTTGGATAGTCTGCTGTTGCATGTGTGTGACCATGATAAGCATCTAATTTTATATTATCTACCGTAGCTCCATTTTCTTCAGGCCCATAAACTGGAAAGCCATCCAACAAAAAACCTAATAATGAAGATTTTGTTGCTTTTACAGTTGTCAAATAAAGCGGCTCCACATGATAGTGATACATACCAGTTGGAGCTGGATGTCCCCAATAACGATCAAATGAAACAATTTCGCCGGTGAGTGGTTGATTGGGTCCCGCATATTGATTAAAAAAAGGTATACCGTTTAAAGAAACGCCTATGGGTCCTAATGGCGTTGCAGCATGAGAAGATGCGACTTTTGGATCTGCTGGAATTTTAAATGTATATGCTTTTTCTGAAATTGAATTGGGATTTTTTGCAAAAGTAGTTCCACCAAATGTAGTCCCTGAAAAAGTTTCATATAATGCGTTTGAAGTGGCATGATAAGGACTTTTGTGATCAGGCATCCCGTTAGATTTGATGGTAATATAAGTACCATCGGAGGTAATACTGCTTGCTCCATATATTTTCTTATACACTTCGGGAACTGTAGCGCTAACAGTAGGCGTTGTTGTAGTATTTGTAGAACTACTTTTAGAACAAGAAGTAAAAAGGATTGACGCTATTAATATATTAGTAAATAGTTTCATATTTTTTGCATTATGGGGGTTATAAATAGAAATTGAACATAAGACAATTAAACCCTCAAATAGTTTAATTGAAGCGCAAAATCTTATATTTAAACTCAATTTAATAACATGGAAGTACATCACCATTCGCATAAACCTAAAAACTGGAAAGAATACATCACGGAGTTTATCATGCTGTTTGCGGCAGTAACACTTGGATTTTTCGCAGAAAATATTAGAGAACATAGCATCATTAATCACCGTATTGAGCAAAATAAAGTTGCTATTTTAAAAGATTTAGAAGCAGACGCAGTTACCATAGATAGTATTTTAATAACTGAGCAGGCATCCATTAATACATTTGATAGAATTATGAATCTATTGTATCTATCAAAAAACAAGAGCATCAATGAGTCGCAATTAATGGATTCCATTAAATCTATTCCAGATATTATTGCTACCACATTTACACTTTATGTTAACAATAGTTCTTTTAAAAATATGCAGTCTAGTGGCTTGCTTAGCTATGTTGAAGAAGAGGAGTTAAAAACTAGTTTGTCCTATTACTATGAAGTTATTTTTAAAAGAATAGAAAGTAATAATAATTTTTTTGATCAGGTTGGCACTGAACTCAATGGAATTTTACCAATTGGAATTGGATCATTAATTAGAAAAGTTAAGACTGACTCAACAAACTATGATTTAAATAAACCAAGCAATTATTTAAATTTTATGCTAAGCTTAAGCGAAACAAAAAATCTTTTACAATCTGAAAAATTTATTTACGATATACAAAGATATTATAATCAAATATTTGTATATCAACTAGCCCTCAAATTGGCAAAAGCTGAAAATCATAAATTAATTCAATTATTAAAATCAGAACATAAGTAATAACTAATATGGAAGTACATCACCACCCGCACATTCCAACCCATGCAAAACCATGGAAAGAATATCTATTAGAAGGCTTAATGATTTTTGTTGCTGTTACCTTAGGATATGGTGCCGAAAATGTAAGGGAGCATTATGTAGAAACAAAAAAAGCATTGGTTAGTGCCAAAAATTTATACGTTGACGTAATCAACGACTCTATCGGTTATGCAAAAACTAGAAATAATAGAAATAAGCAAGACAGCTGTTTTGAAATTATTAATGCCCATTATAACAATAACGAGCTTGACAAAGAAATACCAGCGGTTTATGCTGCTCATGCGCATATAACAAGAAGAATGTTATACCAAATGAATACACTTGCCTTAGATGAAGTAAAAAATTCTGGAACATTAAAATTTTTAGAATCAGACGAATTAAAAGCTGGTATTCAACGCTATGCAAGCTTAGGTAGTGGTCTAAAATTAAGAGAACAGCGTGAATTTAGTTACATAGATAGAATGTTAGATCCTATATCAACTAAAAATTTTGAATTTAATTTTAATAGAGCAGCAGGAGATAATTTTAAAATTAAAGGCAATAAAATAGTTGTTAGCGTCCCAATTCCTGACAATCTAAAAATTATGAAAAAAGATCAGCTAGACTGGGATAATTATATTGCTATTTTAGGTATGCTTCAAACAATTAGACAATCTACCGATAAAGACTATATAGAGCCTACACAAAAGGAGTGCCACGAATTATTAACGCTACTAAGAAACTACCTAATAAAGCATGACGCTTTAGGAGAATAATCAACCACATTTAGTATTTTTAAGCACACTTAAAAAATACTGTTATGCGTTTACGAGTAATTGCCATCTTACTTAGCATTATACCATTTGGGCAAATATGGTCGCAGGCACCCGCTTCAATTAAAGAATACAAAAAGTCGTTTGTGACGTATCCGTTTTCGGACCCGGATCCAATTGCTTCACAAACAGCCATATATCCATATTACAGGTTTGATGGTTTTACCAATAAGCCCGTTAATAAATCATGGACGGTTGTAGAACTAGAAAACGATTATATCAAAGTTGTAATTCTTCCAGAAATTGGTGGTAAAATTTGGACCGCTATTGATAAAACTACTGGAAAGGAGTTTTTATACAATAATAAGGTTATAAAATTTAGAGACATCGCCATGCGCGGGCCTTGGACCAGCGGTGGCCTCGAAGCTAACTATGGTATTATTGGACATACACCTAATTGTGCTACACCCGTAGATTATAGCACTAAAAATAATGTGGATGGAAGTGTAAGTTGCTTTATTGGTGTATTAGATTTATTAACCAGAACCAATTGGCAAATTGAAATTAATTTACCTAAAAACAAAGCTTACTTTACCACAAATTCTATATGGAATAATAATACGAGCATTGGTCAACCCTATTACCACTGGATGAATGCAGGCATAAAAACAAAAGGAAATCTAGAATTTATTTATCCTGGAACAAATTATATCGGGCATGGCGGTGAGTATGCATCATGGCCCACCAATGAAGTCAATGGCAAGCGTATTAATTTTTATGAAGAAAATGATTTTGGCACGTACAAATCATACCATGTCATTGGAAAACAAACCGATTTTTTTGGGGCTTATTGGCATGATGATAATTATGGTATGGTACGCTATGCGCCTTATGATAATAAAGCAGGAAAAAAGATTTGGATTTGGGGACTATCGCGCCAGGGTATGATATGGGAAAAAATACTTACAGATAGTGATGGACAGTACGCCGAAATACAGTCTGGACGCCTCTTTAATCAAAATGCGCAAAACAGCAGCTTTACGCCATTTAAACACGTATCATTTAGCCCACATGCTACTGACACTTGGAAAGAATATTGGTATCCAGTCAATAAAACGAATGGTATTGTTGTTGCAGGAGAATTTGCAGCACTCAATGTTAAAATAGAAAATGGATTTTTAAAATGGTATTGCTCTCCTGTAGCATTTTTTAATGATACATTAGAAATCCATGTAGATGGTAAGCAACTTGTAAAAAAAGCAATCAGTGCAAAGCCACTTCAAACAATTATCGACTCTATTAAAATTGATTTTGGAAAAAATGATCTATCAATTTCATTAAAAAAACAACAACTCACTTGGAAAAGTGATCCTAAGTTTAATGCACTTTCGAGACCGCTAGAAACGCCTACAAAATTTGAATGGAATAGCGCAGAAGGGCTTGTGATTCAGGGAAAAGAGTTGATGGATCAAAAAATGTTTTCAGAAGCTGAAATCAAATTAAATGAAGCTCTAGCAAAAGAACCCTATCACTTAATGGGTCTTGTTAAACTCGCTGAATTATACATCAGAAATGGAGAAGATCAAAAAGCGTTTGATATTTCCAAAATAGCCATTTCGATTGATGCACACCATGGTGCAGCAAATTATTATTATGGATTAAGTGCTGCTCGTATAAACAATGAGGCAGATGCCATAGATGGATTTAGCATAGCAACAATGAGTGTCGAATATAAGTCAGCTGCACTAACAGAGCTTGCAAAAATACATGCACAACACAAAAGATGGGACAAAGTACTAACATACGCATCGCAAGCAATTGATTTTAATGCGTATAATGCTGATGCCATTGCACTTCAAATTATTGCCTATCAGCAATTAGGCAATGCTGCAAATGCAAAACAACTCATTACACAACTTGAAAAAGAGCAACCTTTAAATTTGCATGTGAAATGGTTTAATAATAAACTTGCATTCAAAAATGAATTACCAGAAGAGTCTATTTTAGAACTCGCTTCATTTTACGGGGATATAAAACTGGAATCAGAACTAACTAAAATAGTAGAGGCGCTCCCAAACCATCCACTAGCTATTTATTGGAAAGCCTATTTACACAGGTCCAATAATACGAAAGCAAGTGAATTACTAAATAAAGCAAATAGTGCTTCCACATTACTAATATTTCCATTTAGAACTTCTTTTATACCCATTTTACAATGGGCTGCACAAAACAGCACAAGCTGGAAACCCAATTATTATTTAGCCTTATTGCTACATGATAAAAACAAAAAAGCAGCGGCGCTGCAAATGGTAACGGCTTTAGGCTTAACGCCTACCGATGCACATTTTTACGGACTTCGGGCAGTTTGGAATACCCGCAATACAAGCACTAAAGAATTAGACTTACAAAAAGCAATACAATTAGAACCAGTCGCTTGGAGATATCAAAAATTACTTGTTCAGCATTACCTCCAAACAAAAAATTATGATAAAGCACTTGTTGTCGCAGAAAAATTTAAAATACAAAGCGCCCAAGAAAATTTTATCATGGATATGCTTTTAGCGAAAACGCTCCTACTCAATAAAAAATACAAGGAATGTGATAAGTTGCTTTCAAGTATGGAAGTCATTCCATTTGAAGGTTCTACCGATGGAAGAGCTTTGTATTGGGAAGCAAAAATGATGCAAGGTGTTGCTGCACTAAAAGATAAAAATTATACTAGTGCCATTCAATTTGTAAAGGAGGCACAAGCGTGGCCAGAAAATTTAGGTGCTGGCAAGCCATATGAAGCAGATATAGACAACCGCTTAGAGCAGTATCTAGAATATACATGTTTAAACGCTTTGCAGCAATCAGACAGTGCCCAAGTATTGCTTAAAAAAATTACCGCATTTAAGCCTGGCATTTATAACACCATAAGAAATTTTCAGCCAGCCAATCATTTAATTACCAAGTGGGCCTTCAATGATTTGCACGAAAACTTTGATTGGAATGAATGGATGCAAACTCAAATAAATAAATATCCTCAATTTAAAGAAACGTTTAATTGGGTTTTAAATAAAGCCAATAATAGTGCGGAAAGTAGCAACAGCGCTGAAGATCCATGGATGCGTGTGATACAAGAAATTATGAATACAATGCGCTCCAATAAAAATGATGCATATATTTTTATACAAAAAACGGAACGAAGAAATGAACAAACAAAGTGGGAATTGGTATGGGAAGATAATTTTAATAAAGGTTATTTAGATACAACCCATTGGAGTAAAATTGGTTTATTTTCTACACCAAAATGGAAAATGCCCAAAGAAAAATGGAGAGATAATACGGGTTGCTTTAGATATATCACAGACACCGATGATCGTGTAGTGCAATTTGATGCTGAAAATATTTTATTAAGAGGTATCGTAAATAATGATACCATTAATGGTGATCCCCGACCTATGTTAACCGGTGGCATTTATAGTTACAATAAATTTGCATTTCAATATGGCCGTATTGAAGTGCGTGCCAAATTAGATCCTGCGCATGGCGCCTGGCCAGCCATTTGGATGCTTTCCGAAAAAGATATCTATCCCGATCAAAACAATGGAGAAATGGATATTATGGAAAGGTTAAACCATGATAGTTTTGCTTATCAAACAACGCACAATCATGCGACCATTACATTAAAACAAGAAACGCCTAAAAAATATAATACTGGAAAAATTGATCCGAGCGGATATAACACCTATAGCGTAAGTTGGTACCCCGATAAATTAGTGTATGCCATTAATGGCATAGAAACTATCACCTATCCAAAAGTTGCAGGAGCGGGTACATATCAATGGCCTTTTGACCAGCCCTATTACTTAATTATTGACCAGCAATTAGAGGGTAGCTGGCCAGGCAAAGTCACCGATTTAAAAGAGCTGCCCATTAACATGACAGTTGATTGGGTAAAACTATATCAGTGATAAATTTAAACAATTGATTATCAGATAGTTAAATTTATTGAGTGCCGTCGAGTTAACAATTTGATAATACTGGCTGCCGTCTATTTGCTTTGTATTTCAAGACCTTTACAATCAATTAATTAAACAAAAGATTGTCATGGATTTTAACTCAATTTTCAAAGTATTTTTACCAAAAGATCGCGTATTTTATCAATTATTTGAAGAAGTAGCGGAGCATGTCCACGAGATGGGTGTTAAACTCAAAGAAATGGTAAATGAGTCAGATCCCGATAAAAGGGCTAGCATACTTGCTCAAATTGAAAATTTGGAACATACCAACGACGATTTAACCCATAACATTTTTACAGAGCTAGGCAGAAACTTTATCACTCCTTTTGATAGAGAAGATATTCACTACCTGGCTACCTCACTAGATGACATAGCAGATTATATTTATGCTTCTGCAAAAAAGATAAATTTTTATAAAATTAACCCGAACGATTTAGGTATTCATAAACTAACTGAGCTCGTTTTACAAGGAACTATAGAAACTAAAAAAGCGGTTATGGGTCTTCGCGATATGAAAAATATCAAAGAGATGACTGACGCTATGATTAAAGTTAACAGCATCGAAAATCAAGCGGATGACGTTTTTGATATGAGTATTGAGAAATTATTTGAACAAGAAAATGATTTTAAAATTATTATCAAAAAAAGAGAGATCTATCAAGTACTTGAAATTGCCACCGATAAAATCGAAGACGTTTCTAATGTAATTGAATCAATTATTATCAAGTACGCTTAATTAAAGAATAATGAGTTTATTAATTGTCATTATCGCATTAGCGTTAATATTTGATTATATCAATGGTTTTCATGACGCAGCAAACTCAATTGCTACAGTTGTTTCCACAAAAGTTTTAACGCCATTTCAGGCGGTATTATGGGCGGCACTTTTTAATGTAGTTGCATTTTTTATATTCAAAGACCATGCTGTGGCCAATTCCATAAGCAAAACGGTGTTTAAAGAATTTATTACCCTTCCTGTAATTTTTTCAGGGTTATTAGCCGCTATTTTTTGGAACCTGCTTACTTGGTGGTATGGTATTCCATCATCCTCATCACATACGCTCATTGGTGGATTTGCAGGTGCTGCTATTGCACATGCGCTAGTGGAAAAAGGAATTAGTTACCCTTGGTCTAAAATTGTAGACAGTCATACCATTTTAATGACTGTGTTTTTTATTTTCTTGGCACCCATTATCGGTATTATTATTTCGGTATTTATTACGATTGTTACCATTATGCGCAACATTTGGCTGCGCATTGCAATTATCATTGTTGTGACATTAGGTACCGCTGTGTTATTTGATAAATTTGAGACCAATAAGATGAACGAAAACGTTCAAAAGTTTTATGGCATTGATAAATACCAAAAAGAGGTAGCTAGTATTAATGAAGAGCTAGAAACCAAGCAAGGTAACAGTGACCTACTTGGAAAGCTTGCGCTCAATCAAGAAAAATTAGATAAAGCAACCGTTAATTATAACCATATTAAACCACTTATTAACGACTTTGATAATTCAAGTGCGAACGCGATAGCAAAAATTGCAAAAGATAGTGGATGGCTTAATAGTGCTGCTACTAGCAAAATCAAAGATGATGTAAGAAACGCTAATGACTACCTAGTTCTAGAATCTAAAGCGCCATCAGACAAAGCCGCAAAAGCCGAGTATGATATTGCAAAAGAAAAAACAGAAGGCTACAAAGAGCCACTAAAATTGTACATGACTGGAACAATTTCTATTGACTCTGCGATTACAGCAGTAAACGCTATTTATCCAATAAAGCCACAGAACGTAGAAAAAGTTAAGCAAAAGATTGAAAAATTTAATATCGAAAAATCATTTTCTAGCGAAATTGACAAGGCAGATAATTCAATAATTGTTTATGGAATTTTAATTTCATCACTCATTTTTATATTGATATATCTCTACGTAGAAAAAATAAAAACACCTACTGCATTAACCGTAGGAAATATGTTTAAAAAACTACAGCTTTTTAGTTCAGCTGCATTTAGTATTGGACATGGCGGTAATGATGCTCAAAAAGTAATGGGTATTATTGGAGCTGCTTTAATTGCTAGCGGAGTTATACAAGATTTTGGCCAATTACCAAGTTGGGTTCCTGTAGCTTGTTACTTAGCTATTGGACTTGGTACTATGAGCGGTGGTTGGAAAATTGTAAAAACAATGGGGTCCAAAATCACAAAAGTAACGCCACTAGAAGGTGTTGCAGCGGAAACAGCTGGTGCCTTTACCTTATTTTTTACCGGACAAATGGGTATCCCTGTTTCAACAACGCATACCATCACCGGATCTATTATTGGGGTAGGTGCAACTAAACGTTTAAGTGCAGTTAGATGGGGCGTAACAACCAATTTATTATGGGCTTGGGTACTTACCATTCCCGTAAGTGCAACACTTGCCGCCATCACTTACTTTATTGTTACCTTATTTGTAAAATAGTTTAAAACTTAGGGCACTTTAGCTTAAATGCTTTGCTTTTGGTATCCAAAATGTAAATGAGTGAAATCTCTGAAGCCTGGTAAGATGCAGAGGAAGAAATTGTATTTGTACCACCAACATCATAGGTGAATCCAGCTCTTATATGATTCCATTCGAGTCCAACATAGGGTATCATACTTTCTTTAATTCGGCTCCAAAGTCCTGCATATAGTTCAAGTCCATTTTCAGTTCCTAAATAATAGCTGAAGGCGCCACCAATAATTAATTCGTTTGTCAGGCCTTGTTTTTGATACTGAAAACTGGTATGTAGTGATGCGGCATTTGATAAAGAAAAATAAGCACCCCCATGCATGTTTATTCTGCTATTTGTAAAATAAGTAGGTGTAATAAATCCTACAGTTGGTTTTGCGAAATGATAATAAGAGGCGCCTAGATAAAAAATATTGTTATCGGAAGTAGAGCCTGTATATAAAAGACCCGCATTAATATCGGTCGTATTTTTAGTAAAATTATTGCCCAAAATAAGTTCGGCAGTACTCCCTGTAAAACCACCAGCCCTTAATTGGTCTTCAAAATTCGCTTTCAATGGATCAAAACGGTACATGCTATAATTGACCTGAAAACCAACAGCAATAGAATGATTGGCATTTTCATCAAGTGCTTTACTATAACTAACAGATGCTGCAATATTATTATCGTTGAGTAATTTATTACCGCTCTGATCCGATAAAATTAATAACCCCACACTTAATTTATCGTCGTCTTTTATATACTTTTTTAAAATGGGCGCATCCAACGATAATGTTTTTGTTGCATATGCATTATTAAATTCGGGCATCTGCGTTCTACTATTTAAAGCTGCTCTAAGTGATCCACTAAAGTTTCCAGTATTGGCAGGATTGATGGTTAGCGGAGATGCAAAAAATTGTGAGAAGTGCGGATCCTGTGCATAGGAATACCATCTAATAAGTAACAGGATAATAATTAAATTTACTTTTCTCATGCTACTTATCTTATGACACTAATATTTCCTTTGTGAATTTCTAGCTCTCCACTTAGTAGTTCAATAACTATTTGATATACATAAGTGCCTTGTGCCACTAGCTGTCCATTGTAATAACCATTCCACCCAAAATTGATGTCGTTGGTTTTACCATTTGTTTTTTCAAACATTTTTTGACCCCATCTATTAAATACCTGAAACTGCTTTACCTGCTTTACATCTTTACCTGCAATTACATAAAACACATCATTTAAGCCATCGCCATTGGGTGAAAATGCATTGGGTAAGGCTATATGTGATCTGTAGTAAGCATTAACTTGCAGGGTGGCAGAGTCTTTACAAAAGAGTGCTGTAGAACCAACAATCTTTAATAACGTATTGACATTGGTTGTTAACAGAGGCGTTAAACAACCAGTACAACTAAGCCCTTGCGTTGGTGTCCAAACAATGGTAGTTGCTTTTTCGCCACTATTTATGGGCTGTAATGTTGTGGGCTCGCCTCTGTAAACATCAATTTGTGTAGGATTAAATCGAATTGAAAACGGAACATACGCAACACTCACTTTATTATTTGTGGTATTCGTTTCAAATGGTACAAGTCCACTATTTAAATAAGCAACTACGTTTGTTACATTTTGATTCCGTACAACATGCGTAACTGTCGCGCAGTTGCCAGCAAATGATTGACTAGTACCAATCCATCCCGCACCTAAAAATTTACTTGCAGGTAGTGTGCTATCACTGTCAAAATAGCGTATTTGAGTAGGCCTATACAAACTTGTGTACTGGTTATCTAAACATACGGTACTTGTTATTTGTAAGCTGTCGCTTTTATAACAACGAACATTTAAATTATTGATTGATAAATCAACCGGAAACACTTTAATAGTTGCAAATGTGGAATCTTCGCAACCAAATACACTGATAGCGCTCGCTTTAACAAGGGCCGTATCAATAACAGATAGTACTGGATTTGAACAAGTAGTACAACTCAACAAGCCTTTACTAGACGACCATTTAATTGACGCTAATTTATCTGGCGCAGTACTATCTTTAATAGTAAGCGTTGTATTCACTAGTACGGTTGTGTCTTTTGGAAAAAGAAGCAATTTAAATTTGAAGTCTTTTCTATTCGTTCTATTATTCCCCTCATTTAATTCTGGAACACTGTTTTCTTCGTCAAATACAAGTGAAATAGAGTCTAAATTTAAACGTGGCGCTTTTACAATATGGGTATATACTTTTTCGCACTTACCTAAAATGATTTGATCGGTAGCAAAACTATTAAGCATTTTTATAGGGCCAGGAACGGTTGGATAGCGATCGTAAAAATTAACTGAAACGCCTGCTGGTATGGTATCATAGCCATTATTACGTACACCAAATACAACCCGTACACTATCCTTTTTATAACAGCTTACACTGTAAATATTAATTTGTCCATCGGCAGCTGGATTGTTTACTTGCAAAGTATAGGTTGGAGAATTACTCGTACAAGCACCAGTACTAGCCACAAGTCTGATCTTATAATTTCCAGGCTTTAAAAAATCATATAACAAATTTGTAGTGGTAGAAATCATTTGCTCGTTGGCGCCTAGTTCATCAGATACATACCAGTTGTATGTTGTAGCACCATAGGATTTATTGATAAAAGTTACAGGATCTTTATAAACACCCCCTGCAGACGCAATAATTCTTTTATCTGGAGAAAACCTTGCATCTACACCACAGTTTACAATAACATTAGCTGTATAAGTACTATAACAACTTGCTACAGCCGTTAGTGCTTTTAATACAACTTTGTAGGTTCCTGTTGTCGTAAAAGTGTTTGAATAACTATTTGCTGTGCTAATAAGTACGCCATCTAAATACCACTCATAGGTAAGCGCACCAACACTTGTATTGATAAAATTTACAGCACTTCCAACCACTGGATGTGGGTTACCATCAAAATTAAAACTAGCTACTACATTGTCTGGGCATGGGGCAGCGCAACCATCACTGGTTAATAAACTTCCGCCACTAAATACGTTTAGAAACGCCATCATACGGTCTGCTTGACCTTGCGTAAACACTGATGGACAAGGACTTCCGTAGTCCATAAAATTGGAAATATTATCAGGCACATCAGTTGTAAATGGACCAGAAATAGTATCGGTGTTGCAAGAATTTTCGGGAGCAGCACATGACGATCCTTTTGTACTTCTATCGGGTGGTGTATCACAAACCAAGTCACCATCAGTAGTACAATCATTGTTTAAACAGTTAGTACCCTGAAAAGTATGTAACAGAGATAAGTAATGTCCCATTTCGTGTGCAACAAGTGGTGTGCTCAAGCTACTTACTACAAGTCCACCCCCTGCGCTCGCATAACCGCCATAGCCCATGCGTTCCCATTTACCACATTCAAAAACACTAGGCGGAATTTCACCCTGAATCGAATTTACCAACCAAATATTGGCATACTTAGATGGATTCCAATTAGAGAGCGCACCAAGCTTTCCACTTTCTAAGTCTACGTCTACATTTTGATAATAACTATTGATACGGTCAATGCCATTTGTTTTACCTCCATCAGGCGTTCGGGAAGCTAAACAAAATTGAATGCGTGTATCAACACCTTTTGGGTCTGTGCCATACATACCAATATGCGCAAAGGCTTTATTTAATTCTGCAACCGCATCAATAACCATTTGGTCAGTTATGGCAGCTGCGTTTTGATTGACAATATGAAAGACAACAGGTATGGTAACAACTGGTACAGACATAGGCGCTACCACCACATTATTATTTCCTACGTTATTTTCAGCAATTTTGATGCTTCGCTGCCCGGCAGCTTGCATTACCCAGGCTCTAATTTTTTCATTCATCACATTCTCTCTAGAAACATACATAGAATCTTTACGCAGTAAATGCTGATACGCATCAGCCCCACATTTAGGGGCATCAAATACTTGCTGCGCCATTGAGGCAATTGCAAGCACAATAAAACCACAAACCAACAACAGTCTCCGCATCATAATTTAAGTACAGTTTATTCTTAAACGTAAAAAAGTGAAATAAATGTTTCTAGGCAAGCACAAATTCTAAAAAATAATTGATACAAATCGTTAAAATTATTTTTTAACAATGTTAATATTAAGGAATTTATAGTTAATAATAATTTAATAAGTTTGTTAAAACTGAGGTAGATTTAGCTACGATTTGCTATTAAGGATAATTTTCATTGATTCACACTGAAGGCCTTTTTTATGAAACTGCTTCAAACACAAATAACACAGAGCCCGAGTAGTTACATTTCTGTGCTAGAAAGAGATGAGCCACATTTTATGGCTCCTTTCCATGCCCACCCCGAGTTAGAACTTGTATGGGTAAAAGAAAGTCATGGAAAGCGAATAATTGGAGACAAAATAGAGCCATTCAAAGAAGATGACATGGTTTTTATTGGCGAAAACCTCCCCCATGTATGGTTAAATGACGAAACCTACTACAATGGACAGCAAAATCACAAAGCCAAGGCTATTGTGGTATACTTTAATAAAAATTTGTTTGGGCCTGATTTTTACGAATTAGACGAAGCCAGTAATATCAAAGCCTTATTTGAAAAAGCAAAGCGAGGCATTAAAATTGGCGATGATACCAGAAAAAAAATAGGTGCTAAATTAGAAAAGATGGTCGCTCAAAAAGATTTTGAGCGCGTTATTGGTCTATTCGAAGTGCTACATTTAATTTCTACTGCCAAAGACAACGAACTCATCACCACCGAAGGATACACAAAACCAGTAAGCAAAGATGGTACCGATAGACTTGCTAGTGTATATAAATATGTACATGAAAATTTCAAGCAACCTATTTCATTAAATCAAGTAGCAGAGCTTGCAAATTTAACCCCTCAATCTTTTTGTAGGTTATTTAAAAAACGAAACAAGAAAAAATTTGTTGAATACTTAAATGATATGCGTATTGCACAAGCATGCAAATATTTAATTGAAACAGACTGGAGCATCTCTGAAGTAGCCTATGCCTGTGGTTACAAATCAGTTTCTAATTTTAATAAATTATTTAAAGAAACAAAAAACTGTTGCCCTAAAGCATTTAGGGTTCAGTTTGATAAATAGCTATAATTCGAAATATTTTTTCGACAATATTTTCCAATCACTTTTGTTCAAAAAAAATAGCCGCTCTTACGAGCGGCTATTTTTATGCTTAAAAATTTTCGTAGATCAATTACTTATCCCAGAAAATTTTATTAGTTGCTTTATCGTTTGCACTAACAGCAGCGTAGTTCGCTTTGTTATAAACGTTTTCTGAAGAAGGATATGCCCATCTTGTAGGCGGCGCTACGTTAGTTGGAGTTGCATCATCATTCCAGAATTTTACAGCTGGTAAATCAGTTCTTCTAACTTCAGCCCAGTTTTCAAATGGTTGAATTACATTGTAATGTAACCAACGTTGATTTGAAATAAGTGACTGTCTTGCAGCAGTAGTTGTTGCAAGATCCCAGTTAATACCTGCAGCAGTTTGATACGCTGTTACTTGAGCAGCAGTGTAAGGCACTACAGCAGGGCTGGTTGTGTTAGTTGTTAACTTACGGATATTATAATATTGCTCTGTAGATTGCTCGATACCTTTATTGTAAGCATCTTTTGCAGCTGTTAAGTTACCAGCTTTTAAATGTGCTTCCGCTAAATGGAATGATACTTCTGCAGCGTTAATTAAAATACCTGGGAAGAACAAGTTTCTACTTGTAGTAGAACGGTTGTACATAGCAACAGTATTGGTTAAAATCAACGCATCTGTAACAGAAGCAGCAGCCATTTGGTCGATACCTTTGTATACGCCAGCAGCTTTATCACCTGGTTCAAATAAAACCGGTAAACGCGGATCACCATTTGTTAACATGTGGTTGATCATTGTTGCGTTTGCAAGGTTACCATTCCAATCTTCTAAACCACCTTGGAAGTTGCTACCAGCAACTGGTGTGTTTAAGCTAAATACATTGATTTGAACGTTTTCTGCATTTGAACTTACCATTGGGAATGTTGCAGGAGCTGTCGCCATTGCAGCGATTTCAGAAGTAGCTCTTGCTGCAAATTCTGTAGAACCAGATACACGCGTAAGCATTCTTAAACGAAGTGAATTACAGTATCTAGTCCAATGCATTTTGTTACCCTTTAAGATAAAATCTTGGGTATTAAACGCTGTTTGAATAGCAGCAGGAATTGTTAAACCATTTAACTCTGTAGAGAAAGCTTTTAAATCATCTAACATTTTAGTGTAGATGTCTTGTGCTTTGTCATACTTAGGTAAAGAAGCTAAATAATCTCCACCGTTTGCACTTAACATACCAGCAGCAGACCAAGGAAGATCACCATGAACGTCTACCATTTTCTGTGTGTAATCATAGAAATAGATAGTAGCAGCAATCATGAAAATTCTTTTCTCTGCTTGATCGGCAGGAGATAAAGCTTTGTTTATTTTTACCAACTCTTTGTATTGAGACAAAAAGTTGTAATAATCATTCCAATGATCAGATACAGCACCACCACCAGGGATGTACTGACCTGTTGCATTAGACCAACCCACAGACTGTGTGTAGCGGTTGTTGGTAATTCTTTGAACCACAAAGTAGTTCCAGTAACCTGGCATGATATAACCAAGGTTTGAGTTTACAAATCCAGAAAATTGCTTCTCTACAGAAGATACCGCAATTTTAGATGGATCGGTATAGCTATCAGCGAAGTCTGTTTTCTTACAAGAAGAAACTGCAAGCGCTACTGCTAAACTTGAAATGAATAATATTTTTTTCATATAATTTTTTTAAAATTTTCAGAGAAATTAAACCTTAGAAAGAAGCTCTTAACATTACACCAAAGCTTCTAGTTGAAGGGTTACCACCTGCGTTGGTTAGGTTTTGAGCCCAACGTGAACCTGCAGTAGTTTGCTCCGCATCTAAGTGTTTAAGTGTACGATAGATATAAAATAAGTTACGACCAAATACAGAGAACTGTAATTTTTTCGCACCAATCATGCTAGCAACTTTGCTTGGCATGTTATATCCAATGGTAACTTCTCTCATCTTAACATATGAATTCTCTACGATGTATAAATCATAACGAGATGCACTGTACTGAGGACCACCCCAGTTGTAAGTATTCCAATAATAATAAGATTGAGGAACAATGTTATCATTTTTAGAACCGTCAGCTTTAACACCTGGTAATAACATACCATCATTAAATACTTTTTCACCTTGAGGACCTGCAGCTGCATTGGTTTGTGTATACTTACCAGATGTTTTGTCTTTGTAGTAAGATAAACCACCGCTTTCTTTATCCATAAACTGTAAGCTCTCTTCTAATAAACCACGGCTAATCATCCAGTTAATACCAGTAGGCATAACATAACCACCATAACGGAAGTCGATCATCGCGTCAAAAGTAAAGTTCTTATACTTAACAGTGTTAAACCAACCGCCAATTAATTTAGGCATTGCGTTACCCACTTTGTACATTTTGTTAGGATCAACAGCATAGATACCGTCAGGTCTAACAATTTGCTCACCTTTTGCATTTGTTAATACAGGGTGCGCATAAAAATCTCCCATTGGTTGACCAACAACAGATTTTAATTGAGCAGCGTTACCATCATAATCAGCGTGTAATAGCTCGGTTAAACCTGGTGCTAATTGCTCTACTTTATTTGCATTTTGGCTTAAGTTAACGCCAGTTTCCCAGCTAAAGTTTGCTTTTTTGATAGGGTAACCGCTAAGCGTAATTTCAATACCCGTATTTCTAAGTGTACCTACGTTTGCTAAAATTGATCTAGCTCCAGAAGTTGATGGTAATGAAAGTGGTAAAATTTGATCTACAATTTGTGCATTATAATAGCTCGCTTCAAAAGTTACACGATTGTTGAACAATCTTGTTTCTAAACCAAATTCAAACTCTTTCTTTTGCTCTGGTCTGATTGCATCATTACCAAAGTTCATTGGAATATTTGTAAATAATACTGGATTACCACCTTGGCTACCTAAAGTATTTTGACCATAAGCAACGTTTGCTAAATATGGATCCGGGAAGTTACCCACGATACCCCATGAGCCACGTAATTTACCATATGATAACCATGATGGCATTTTAAGCGCGTCAGAGAAGATAAAGCTTGAGTTAACAGAAGGGTAAGCAAAACTATTGTTATTAGGATTCATGGTAGAAGTACGGTCTCTACGAACAGTTGCTTCCACAAATAAATAGTCTTTGTAGTTCGCATTAAAAGTACCCAAAAAGGCATCTTTAGTAATTGCCATACGAGAAGACCCTTGACCAGGTACGTTCATTGACGCAGCGATGTCATATAAATTTTCTGTACTTAAACCACCAGAAGTACCACGTGTAATACGCAACATGCTTTCGTCTGTAGCAGTATAACCACCAAGTGCACTAAGTTCTAAATCTTTGTTGATTTTTTTAGTGTAGGTTAATAACGCATCACCATATAATGTGGTGTTTTGTGTTTGACCTAAACCAAAATAACCAGAGTTACCAAACGCTAAAGGAACTTCATTAGGTTGTCTAGTTTCATCTTTAGCAGAAGTAAAGTCAGTAGCGATACGCGTACGTAACTTTAAATCAGGTAAGATAGAATAGTTGTTGGTCATGCTCGCAATTACACGGTTACTCACCTCTAATAATTGGTGCATTTTTACACGGTATGCATAATCAGCAATATCACCTTTAAAGCCACCGCCAGCAGTAAAAATATTTTCTGAGGGTGTAGCACTTTGTTGTGTACCAGTACGGTATCTGTAACCTTTAGAAGTTACCGCTTTATTCATGTACCACGCACCATTATCAAAACGACCAATCATACCTGTAAAGTTATTGATCATACGATCAATAGAGTAAGGACGGTTGTTGATCGTTTGGTTAATATAGTTAACCATTACATCAGTAGTAAACTTAGGGGATAATCTAAAACTTGTATTCAAGTTCATGGTATTTTTCTCACTACCAGAATTCATACTAATACCTTCATTTGCTTGTCTAGTTAAAGAGAAACGAATGCTCGCATTTTCAGTTGCTTTTGAAACCGCAACGTTGATACTTGAGTTCGTTGCTGTTTGGAATAAAGCATCGTAGTTATTAGGTTGTGCAGAGTAAGGAATAATACGGTTGTCCCAAGTTAGAATAGGCTGACCATCAAATTTAGGACCGTAGTTGATACTAAAGTTAAGTAAGCTTCTTGTTTCTTTAATACCATCACCATTTAAGTCATGGTATAAGAATCCAGCGTCATCTTGACCGCCATTGTTAATTACATTTGAAATACCATATCCACGAACGTTTTGATATCTTGGTAGGTAAGCAATTTTATCAATGCTATAGTTAGTAGAAACGTCTACACCTAAGCCTTTTCTATTTTTGCTTGCTTGTTTTGTTGTAACAAGTACAACACCGTTTACAGCTTCAGAACCATAAAGCGCTGCAGCAGATGCACCTTTTAAGATAGAAATGTTTTCGATATCTTCTGTTTGAAGATCCAATAAACCATTACCTCTTAAACGTTGGTCACCCCAGTAGTTGTCATTTCTAACTTCACCGTTACGGATTGGAATACCATCTAAGATAATTAGCGGATCGTTTTTACCAGTGATAGAGTTGATACCACGGATGTTAATGTTTACAGCAGAAGTTGCACCACCTGGTGTAGCAGAGATACGAACACCTGGCGCCTTACCATAAAGGGCAGTCGCAAAGTTTGGCGTACCAGCATCAGTGATTTGCTCAGCACTAATAGTGCTCGTAGCATAACCTAACGCTTTTTGCTTTTTAGAGATACCAAGAGAAGTTACAACTACATCATTTAAGGCACTAGTTCCTGGCGCTAAAGAGAAGTTTACGGTTGTTTGACCGCCAACTACAGCTTCTTTGCTTTCGAAACCCACAAAAGAAACAACAAGTGTTGCTTTTGCACCTGCTTTGATTGTGAACTTACCTTTTGCATCTGTCATGACACTGTTTGAAGTGCCTTTAACAGACACTGTAGCGCCAGATAATTCTGCGCCAGTGTTGTCTTTTACAACACCCGATATTGCTTTGTCTTGGGCAAATAGTGTAGTGCCCGCAAACATCAATACAAGGAGTGTCAGTAAACGAATTTTTGTCCTCATTGTTTAGAATTTTGGTTAAATAAAAATCTTGACCCGGATTATCGTTTTAATAGTCCAGCGCTAAAATTTAGCTTTTTAAAGTTCAGCCTAATTTAGATTGAATTATTCAAATAAACTATCAATTTATAACACTCTATTAACATATTCTTTACATTAAGGGGTTAAAATTCACTTAGTGTAAAATGTACATAGTAAAATCCGCTAATCTAATTTGTAACTATCTTAAAAACAAGGGCTTCGGTTTGCTTAACAATCGATTTATCGGTGGTAAACAAAATCACCTGGCCACCATTTTGGGTAAATTTTGACTTTTGTGGACCCCCAATCACCGATACACCTTTAACTTGGATACCTGCTGGCAGGTTAACCGAAAGTGAATTTTCAACCATTTCATTTTCTGCTACCTGATAAATGGCATAAATACTGGTGCCTTTTCTAGTAAATGCCCACTTGCCCTGACGGGGTAAATTAGGATCGGCCTCCGACTCGTATACCGCTTCCCCATTGATTTTCATCCATTTTCCAATGGCTTCCAAACGTTTGTAAGCAAGTGAATCCCACTCTCCATCGGGCCCTGGACCCACGTTTAAAAGAAGGTTCCCGTTTTTAGAAATAATATCGGTAAGCATATGAATCACTTTTCGAGAAGATTTGTACTGATCCCCTGGTACATATGACCAAGAATTACCAAGTGTAATGCAACTTTCCCAAGGATACGGCAAATAAGTGGCAGGCACTTGTTGCTCTGGGGTTACATAATTTTCATACTCCCCATGCACCGTTCTGTCCACAACAAGTAGGCCCGGTTGGTGTGTTCTAGCCATTGCCGCAATTTTAGGCATGTCTATATCTTGGTTGTGCGTGATGGTTCTTTGCCATTCGACAGTGGTATCAATGCTACTTTTGGGTCTAACCCATCCACCATCAAGCCATAAAATATCCATGGTACCATACCCCGTCATGAGTTCCTGAATTTGGTTGTAGGTAAAGGTTTTAAAATCTTCCCAACGCTGCGGATACTTTTTTGGATCGTAAGAAACGTTTCTATCTTTTGGGGGGAAATAACGCCACCAATAATCTTTGGTATTCCAATCGGGTTTAGAAAAATAAGCACCCGTCATAAAACCTTGATTTCTGAATGCACTAAAAACTTCTTTAGCAACATTTGCTTTTGGATTGTTTGCAAATGGTGATTTGGAACCAGTTATTTTGTAATCCGTTTCTTTAGAATCAAACATACAAAAACCATCATGGTGTTTGGTGGTAAAAACAACATATTTCATACCCGCATCTTTTGCTGCAGCAGCCCAGCGTTCTGGATTAAATTTTACCGGATTAAAAGTGGTTTGTAAATTTTCATAAGCTTTTAAATAGGTATACCAATCCGCCGAATAGGGCCCCCTGCGCTGCGTCCAGCCTTCGTCTTCAGGACAAATGCTCCAACTTTCTACCACGCCCCACTGGCTGTAGGTGCCCCAGTGCATGAGTAATCCAAATTTTACTTTTTGCCAAGCTGCTAATTTTTCACGCACTTTAGCATCAGCGGGTAATGTATATTTTAAACTTGCTGTGTGCTCTTGCGCAATAGTATTATTTGCTTTTGCAAAAAATAAAATAGCGGCAATCAATATTATTTTTTTCATAGTTTATTTTTGATTCAATATAACGAATATTATTTTTTGGGGGATGATGCATCTGTCACACATCTAAATCCTGTGTGCTCGAGTCCAGTGTCAGTGGCAGTTTTCATACGCGCAGATACACGGTAACTTGCACAGTATGATGCATGACATAAAAAAGATCCACCACGCACTACTTTTTTAGGAATAGTGGGTTCATCCGGATCAAAACTTTTATTGCTACCTAAAGGGTTTTGCAAACTTTGTCCTGCAACACTTGCATAATAATTGGCATCATACCAATCGGAACACCACTCCCAAACATTACCACTCATATCATATAAGCCGTATGCATTGGGTGCGTATTTTGCAACTGGTGCAATTCGCATATAACCATCCGCTCCTGTATTCGTGTTTGGAAAAGTTCCTTGCCATATATTAGCCTTAGCAGCACCTTTTTCTACGGGCTCGCTACCCCAAGGAAATGTTTGATTTTTTAGTCCTCCTCTAGCTGCAAATTCCCACTCTGCCTCAGTAGGTAATCGCTTTCCAGCCCAGCGGGCATAAGCGTTTGCATCATCCCAAGAAATTTGCGTTACGGGCTCGTTATCTTTTCCTTTGATGCTACTGCCAGGACCACGCGGTTGTTTCCAATTGGCTCCTTTAGTCCATGCCCACCAGGAGGCAGGGTTGTTCATATCAACTGGTGTAGATGACATTACAAATACAAGTGATGATGCCACGAGTAATTCGGGTGCCGGCTTTGGTGTACCCGGCGGTAATTGTTTTTTTATTTCATTCCAATCCGGTGTTTTTTCGGCCGTTGTAACATAACCAGTAGCTGCTACAAATTTTGCAAATTGCGCATTGGTTACCTCGGTGGTATCCATCCAAAAACTAGAAACGGTTACATTGTGCTGTGGATATTCATCGGCACGGCCGGTTTTATCTGATGCACCCATTGCATAATTACCGCCCTTTATAAATACCATGCCCGCTTTATCTGCAACACCTTTTACAATACTTGATGTATCTGTTCCGCCAACACCAAAACGGTTAGGGATATTACTGGTACAGTGTAATATCGAATCTTTTTTTGCTTGAATAGAATCTTGAATCGCTTTTGCAGCATTGTCTCCAGAAGTACAAGTCCAAAAAAGGATACAACAAAAAAATATTGATTGATATAATATAAATGCTCTTTTCAAAATTAAATTATTTTTTTACAGGTAATTTTCCATCCAAAAATTCCCAATCAGAAATATGCGGATGTCTATGACTCGCTTTTAATATCGATTCCATTTGTTGCACAAGATCTGGATGAGTCGCTGCAACATTGGTGGATTCCCCCGGATCTGTTTTTAAATTATAAATTTCCCAAAGCGCTTGTTTGTTTTTTTTAAGATCCGATTTTACCCCTTTCCAATCTCCCACCATAACCGCTACTTGACCTGTTTTTTCGGGATACTCAAAATACATAAACGGCCTACTGGCTTGTGTTTGAGGGCTTCCTAATAAAGTAGGCAATATTGAAATGCCATCCGATACGGGTACCTTTTGGCGTGTTAATTGTGCCAGTGTTGCCATCATATCATACTGCACCGACGGAACATCAGAAACAGTGCCTGCCTTTATTTTTGATGGCCATCGTGCTATAAATGGAACGCGAATACCGCCTTCATACAAATCCATTTTGCGTCCTCTAAAACCAGCAACACTATTAAAGAAATTTGTTTGTACGCCACCCACATCAAAAGTGGCACCATTATCACTTGAAAATAGTACCAGCGTATTTTGATCCAATTTTAAATCTTTTAATAATTTAAATATTTCACCTACCTGCGTGTCTATATAAGTAATCATAGCAGCGTAGGTAGCCAATGGATATTTATTGGGCGCATAGCCTCCTTTATACCCTAAATAGGGCTCCTCTGGAAACTGTCCTAAGTATTTTGCAACTTCCTCTTTTGGTGCTTGCAATGAAACGTGTGGACCCGTGTAGGGTAGGTATAAAAAAAATGGTTTGTCTTTATTTTTATTGATAAATGCTGTTGTTTTTTGAGCCATTTTAGTAATGGCATAATCGGTGCCAATAAATTTTTCAAACGCAGAATCTGCGGTAGTGCCTGCTGGTAATTTTTGATGCACATAAATAAATGGGTTACGCAAACTATCCCATTTTCCATTTTCCCATAAATGTGTTGGATAAAAATTATGCGCCTGCTTTTGACAGTAATAACCATAAAAATAATCGAAGCCCTGTTCGTTAGGGTTACCGGTATTATCATGCAAACCTAGCCCCCATTTACCAATAGCACCTGTGGTGTAACCCGCTTCCTGCATGAGTTTGGCAATGGTATAGGTGTTTTCAGGTAGCGGCATTTGGCCACCTTCTGTGCTATCTTCAAAACCACCTAATTCATAATTGCCTCTAATGTATGAATGGCCCGTATGCTTACCCGTCATTAAGCAAGCGCGGGCTGGCGCACACACCGGTGCCGATGAGTAATGACGCGTAAAGCGCA
>CAMDLR010000024.1 GCA_945901845.1 Sediminibacterium ginsengisoli
ATATTCAGATTGGGTGCTTACTGTGCTCGCTAATTCTAAACCGTCCATGCTAGGCACGGCGGCTAATTTCTTTTTCAACGAGTCAATATCTAAATCATCAGAAGAAATGATGCAGTTCATGGCACCCTTTTCTCTAATATGCGCCACAAGTGCACGGGTATCTAAATTATCAATGGCCACTAAATTATTGTTGACCAAATAGGTGTTTAAATCGCCGTTGGCAAGAAGTCTACTAAACTGCTCTTCTAAATTACGTGCAATAAGACCTCTAATTTTTACAGTACTACTTTCTACGTCGGTATCTTTTACGCCATAGTTACCTATGTGCACACTGTTCATGATTAGAACCTGACCCGTGTAACTAGGGTCTGTAAAAACCTCTTGGTAACCTGTCATTCCGGTATTGAAACAAATTTCTCCAGTGGTAGTGCCTATTTTACCAAAAGCATAACCATGAAATACGTGTCCGTCGGCAAGAATTAAGATTGAGGGCTTTTTGGCTTGAAGCGTCATTGTAATACTAGTTTTCGGTTTGTTTGATGGTACAAAAAAAGTTCAATTCTCTTGTATCTCCTTATTTTTTTTTACACATAAAAAAAGGCAAGACGAAAGCCTTGCCTTTTATATCATATTACCGTTTCAAATTATTCAGCTGCTTTATCAGTTGAAGAATCTGCGGTTGGTTCTACTGCTGGTGTTTCAGCTACCACTTCTGCTTCTGCAACATCCGCTTTTTTGGTTGTTGCACGGCTACGACGTGTTTTTTTAGCTGGCTCAGCTGCTGCGTTAACCGAGTTACCATAGATTTCGTTGAAATCTACTAATTCAATCATTGCTTTTTCTGCGTTATCCCCCGGACGAATGCCCAATTTAAGGATACGTGTATAACCACCCGGACGACCTGCTACCTTAGGACCAACTACTGTAAATAGTTCTTTTACAGATTCTTTGTCTTGTAGGTAACTAAAAACAACTCTATGCTGGTGCATGATTGTTTCTTTGTTATCGCTCTTTTTAGTTTTAGTAATTAACGGCTCAACGTATGTTCTTAAAGCTTTAGCTTTTGCTAAAGTAGTAACGATACGCTTGTGCGTAATTAACTGGCTAGCCAAGTTGGCTAACAATGCTTCCCTATGTGCTTTTTTACGGCCTAGGTTGTTGATTTTGTCTCCGTGACGCATGACTTTTGTTTTAAATCCTTACACCGTGTCAGGAATTGTAAGGCGTGAATAATGGGCTACGCCCTTTTATTAATTATCTAGGTTATCTAAACCTAATTTACCTAAGTCCATACCAAAGCTTAGGCCTCTTTCTGTTAAGACTTGCTCAATTTCAGACAATGACTTTTGGCCAAAGTTTCTGAATTTCATAAGGTCTTCTTGCTCGTATTGAACAAGTTCACTTAAGCTATTGATTTTAGCTGCTTTTAAACAGTTAAACGCACGTACAGAAAGATCTAAATCTTCAAGTGGTGTTTTAAGCACTTTACGTAATTGTAATACGTGCTCATCTACAACATCTTCTTTCTTATCTTCTTTATTATCAAACGTGATGTTTTCATCCGTAATGATCATAAGGTGTTGGATAAGAATACGAGAAGCTTGCTTTACAGCATCTTCTGGATGAATGGTACCATCGGTAGCTACGTCTAAAATTAATTTTTCGTAGTCAGTTCTTTGTTCTACACGGTAGTTTTCAATAGCGTATTTAACGTTCTTGATTGGCGTGTGAATAGAATCAATTGCGATGTATCCGAAAGGAGCATCTTTAACTTTGTTTTCTTCTGCAGGGATATAACCACGACCTTTTGAAATCGTTAATTCGATATCCATTTTAGAAGTTGTATCCATGGTGCAAATGCTCAACTCAGGATTCATTACCTGAAAATGTTGAGATAATTCACCAATCATACCAGCATTAAATTCGGTACGACCTTTGATAGATAAGTTTATTTTTTCTGTTGCAACTTCATGGTCAACATTTTTCTTGAAACGCACTTGCTTCAAGTTTAATATGATTTCAGTTACATCTTCTGTAATACCTTTAATTGTAGCAAACTCGTGGTCTACACCTTCGATTTTGATACCTACAATTGCATATCCTTCCAGTGAGCTAAGTAATACTCTGCGTAAGGCATTACCGATTGTTAAACCAAAGCCTGGTTCTAAAGGACGGAATTCAAATTGTCCGTCAAACTCTGTTGCTTTTTGTAGAACAATTTTGTCTGGTTTTTGAAAGCTTAATATGGCCATATTAAAACTTGTTTTTTTATTAGTTTGTCCGGGTCAATATTGAAACCGGAAATTGGATTTTAGTACGTATTATTTAGAGTACAATTCTACAATTAGTTGCTCCTTAATGTTTTCAGGAACATTTTCTCTTTCTGGGAAAGTGATGAAGGTTCCTTTCTTTTCATTTTCGTTCCAATCTAACCAACCGAACTTAGGATTTTTACCGCGGCTCTTGCTGGTTAATGCAGAATTGTGAGCACTCTTTGGACGGTAACCAATCACATCACCTGGCCTACATGTGTAAGAAGGAACGTTCATGATTTCGCCGTTTACAGTTACGTGCTTGTGGTTAACCAACTGACGTGCTTCTGGACGACTAGCTGTTAAACCCATACGGAAAACTGTGTTATCTAAACGAGCTTCTAATAATTTGATCAAGTTTTCACCAGTAACACCTTTTAAGCGTGCTGCTTCTTCAAATGTTTTACGGAATTGGCGCTCTAATACACCATAGGTATATTTCGCTTTTTGCTTTTCGCGTAATTGAAGTGCGTACTCACCTAAGCTCTTACGCTTACGTGCTGCGCCGTGTTGACCTGGAGGGTTGCTGTTTTTTCCCAACCATTTGCCATTTCCGAGGATTGGCTCTCCAAAGATTCTGGAGATTTTTGTTTTTGGACCTGTATAACGTGCCATTTTTTAAAACGCAATTTTTTTGAGGCTGCGGACCTTTTTTGTGATTTTTTAATGACGATGTATCATTGTTAAAAATCTAAAATGAATGATACACCCTGTATAATAAAATAATTAAACCCTTCTTTGTTTTGGAGGACGACAACCGTTGTGTGGCATTGGCGTTACGTCTTTGATAGAAGTTACTTCGATACCTGATTGTGCGATAGAACGGATAGCGCCTTCACGGCCAGATCCTGGTCCTTTAACAAATACATCTACACGCTTAAGACCTGCATCAGAAGCTACTTTAGCAGCATCGGCAGCAGCCATTTGAGCGGCATATGGAGTATTCTTTTTTGAACCTCTGAAGCCCATTTTACCAGCACTGCTCCAGCTAATTACTTGACCAGTTTTGTTGGTAAAACTAATGATGATGTTGTTGAAAGTTGCAGAAATACGTACTTCACCAGTAGCGTCTACTTTTACAACTCTTTTTTTGGCAGCAGCTTTTGCACTGTTCTGCGCTTTTTGTGGTTTAGCCATTTTTGTTTTTTGAGGTAGTCTTTAAAAAATAACCCTAGTGTTAACCGGGGTACCAACTGCTTCTCCTGCTATCCTAACTACTACAATTAGGAGGCGATCCGATAGCGTTTGGGTTTGTATATTAAAAATGGTAAAAGCGGTTGATGAACCGCTCTTACCAAATTAATTATTTTTTAGGTGCCTTTTTCTTACCAGCAACTGTCTTACGCTTACCTTTTCTGGTACGGCTGTTTGTTTTAGTACGTTGACCACGAACAGGCAACCCTTTTCTGTGACGAAGACCACGGTAACAAGCGATGTCTAACAAACGCTTAATACTCATAGAAACTTCACTACGTAAAGCACCTTCTACTTTAAACTCACTGTTGATGATGTTACGAATAGCAGTTTGTTCTTCATCATCCCAAGTATTTACTTTTTTATTAAAGTCAATACCTGCTTTGGTTAAGATATACTGTGCAGTTGAACGACCAATACCAAAAATATAGGTCAGACCAATTTCGCCTCTTTTGTTTTTTGGTAAGTCAATACCGGCAATACGAGCCATATGCTTTTTTTAAATTTTATTTTACTGTTTATAGTTACTGATTGAAAAAACAATTGGGTGCAAATGCGCACCACCACTGGTTTTATCCTTGACGTTGCTTAAAGCGAGGATTCTTTTTGTTGATTACAAAAAGTTTACCCTTGCGCTTAACAATCTTGCAATCTGTACTACGCTTTTTGATTGAAGCTCTAACTTTCATCTCTTTAGTTTTAGTCTGGTTGTGATCCGGTTTATTTTATCGGTTATTTGTACCTAAAAATAATCCGACCCCTACTTAAATCATATGGACTCATTTCAACACCGACCTTGTCGCCAGGTAAAATTCTGATGTAGTGCATCCTCATTTTTCCTGAGATGGTAGCCAATATTTCGTGGCCATTTTCTAGCTTAACCCTGAACATAGCATTGCTCAGCGCTTCTAGAATAACTCCATCTTGTTTGATCAACGGTTGTTTAGACATACAATTTTTGGGGCTGCAAAGATATTAGAATGCAACCGAAATACGAAGAAAACGGGGAAAAATTTACAGAATTTGTCAAAAATTACGTAACTCCTTGATTTTCAATGTGTAATTTGGCTATTTAAAGATGGTTGCTAACTTGGTAGACAGTTCCTCCCCCCTAATATTCTTAGCAATGATCTTGCCAGCAGGGTCAACAAGGAAGTTTTGCGGAATTGCTTGAATACCATATTGTTTAGCAACTTGATTGTCCCAATACTTTAAATCCGAAACTTGTGTCCAAGTTAATTGATCGTCATGAATGGCTTTTATCCATTTGTCTTTAGCACCGGGTTGGTCCAAACTAACACCTAAAACAGTAAAGCCTTTGGCGTTATAGGCCTGAAAAGCTTTTACCACATTTGGATTTTCTTGACGGCAAGGACCGCACCAGCTCGCCCAAAAATCAATTAATACATATTTGCCTTTGAAGCTAGCCAAAGAAACAGGCACATCCAACGTATCGTTTTGGGTAAAATCCATAGCCACCGCACCTACCGCTGTTTTTTTAGCCGTTACTATTTTTTCCGCAAAAGCCTTTCCACTTGGGGTGGCGCGGGCAGGTTCAGACAAAGCTTTGTAAATAGGCTCCACTACCTCTGGATTGATATCCCAACCAGCCATCTGACCTAGCGCATACATTGCAATGGGAGAATTGTTATTGGTTGCTAAATAACCTTTGTATACTCCTTTCATATCGGCATCGAGTGCATCAAAAGTGGCATCCAAGGTTTTCATAGCCGCAGAATCTTTAGCTTGGTAAGCAGCGCTATAAGCTTTACTAGCCGCTTGCATTTTATCATTAACTGGTTTTGTTTTTTCAGTCAATGACAAAAAAGCATCATGTGCCGTAGAACCCTTCACTTTAAAATTGCTAAAAGAATCTACAGAACTTACTTGAATAGTACCAGGCACTACAAATACAGAAGCATAGTCGCGGGGTTGAAGCATTTTAATAGGCTTCCCTTCTGCATCATTTTTATAACGTACAAAAATGGTCACCATTAAAGGTTCCGCTATTTTACCTGAAAAACTATATTTCCCATCGGTAGGAGCAACACTATCTCTTACGGTTACACCGTCGGCTCTATAAGAATAATATACCTTATTAACTGGTAGTGTTATGTTTTTAAGGGTACCGCTAACGGTAAAATTTTGGGCTTCTTGTGCATTTGTAGCAAATGATGCAAGCACCAATAAAGCGAGTACTAATTTTTTCATGGTTTATTTTTTCGATTACGATATGGTAACGAATATACAAAAGCCTTTACAAGAATAAAAATAAGGTTCCAACATGCCAATATTGAGTAGTTTGCGCGCGGATAACATCGATACATGAAACGGATAGGCCTTATTTCAGATACCCACAGCTATTTAGACCCCAAAGTAGCGCATCATTTTGCCGATTGCGACGAAATCTGGCATGCTGGAGATTTTGGAAGCTATGAAGTAGCAAAGGAACTCCGGTCTATAAAGCCGCTCCGCGGTGTATATGGAAATATTGACGGTCAAGATATTAGATCCGAATTTCCCGAGTGCTTGCAATTTGAAATTGAAGGCATCAGGGTGATGCTATTTCATATTGGTGGCTACCCGCCTAATTATAATAAAGTAACAAAGCCAATCATTGCAGCCTATAAGCCACAGTTATTTATAAGCGGTCATAGCCATATATTAAAAGTGATCTACGACCCTGCAATGGCTTGCTTGCACATCAACCCAGGAGCAGCTGGTAAGCAGGGATGGCATAAAATTAAAACCCTCATCAAAATAGATATTGATGGGACAGACATTAAAAACTGTCAAATTATTGAATTAGAAACAAGGGTATAGAGCGCTTTAATAGCAACAATTACATGCCCGGAAACCATGGTCGCGCAATTTCAATACCTCTAAACGGCCAAGGCACGCCCGCTAAAATTAATACCAGCGCAACCACAAAAAAGTAAAATGCTTTTTTATACTTAGTGGTACTATCTAAATTCTTTTTTGCGACGCCATGTGCCAGTGTTAAAAAAACAATGGCTGCAATCATAGTTACTGGATGCTCCACCCAATAAAAACGGTAAAATTTATCTTTCATTACAGACGTACCAGCCGCTAGCTCTGTTGTAAAAATACCAATACGACCTGCTAGCACTTGATACAATCCTAGTAGCAAAGTGATGTGTCCTGCAATCATTGTAAAGAGCCATGTTTTTTTATCTGCTGCAGCAAACTCTTTTTTAGACTGCCAACCAGTATATGCTTTTACAATAGATACAATTAGTAAAAGAAGGATAATCCAACGTAATAAATTATGTAGATGTAAAAGTCCAGTTGCCATAGTGTTTGATTTTATAATGCTAATATAGTGGATTTGGGTTTATTCAACCCAGTCTGCTACAAACAAGTTGGTATCTCTTGTGCCGCCATTGTTTCGGTTAGAAGCAAAAATTATTTTTTTACCATCAGGGCTAAACATTGGAAATGCGTCAAAGCCTTTGTCTCTGCTAATTTTTTCGAGACCCTTTCCTTCTAAATCAATGAGGTACATGTTAAAAGGAAATCCTCTTTTGTATTCGTGGTTGCTACAAAAAATAATATGCTTGCCATCAGGTGTAAAATTAGGCGCCCAGTTGGCCTGACCAAGGGCTGTAATTTGTTTGGCATTAGAACCATCTGCATTGGCAACAAACACTTCCATATTGGTTGGTGCTACCATACCTTGTGCTAATAATTCTGTGTACTCTTTTATAGCTTCTGGTGTTTTTGGTCTGCTAGCACGCCAAACAATTTTGGTTCCGTCGGGACTAAACCATGCACCACCATCATACCCTAATTCATTGGTAACGCGCATTTCTTTTCCGGATTTTAAATCCATTACATAGAGTTCTAAATCACCACTTTTATCGGAACAATAAATCATTTTTTTACCATCTGGAGATACCGTTGCCTCTGCATCATATCCCTTAGCACTGGTCATTTGTTTTACAATTTTACCAGACATATCTGCCATAAAAATGTCGTAACTATTATAGAGTGGCCAAATGTATTTATTGCCATATTTTGCTCTGTCTGGAACTGGCGGACAAGTATCTGCGCCCAAATGTGTAGATGCATAAATAATATGTTTACCACCTGGTAAAAAATAAGCACAGGTGGACCTACCCTTTCCAGTACCAATCATTGTTGGTGTAAATTTTTGTGCATTCGTTACAGGAACTTTGCCCACAAATATTTGATCACAAAAAACGCCTTCTTTTAGATTTGTTTTTTGAAACACAATGGATTTTCCATCATAACTCCAATACGCTTCTGCATTATCGCCACCAAAGGTTAATTGCCTAACATTATTGAAATACTTTTCACCGGCAAAGTGCACCGTGTCTTGGGTTGCATACTGCGCAAGCACAGGTGAAACAAATAGCGTCAACAACATCAAATAAAAAGCGGTAGATAATTTCATAATTGTTCGTTAAGAGGATGCAAAAGTAGGCATGTTTTAATGTTTTTATGTCAGTGTTGTGTCAGGAGATTAAAAAAATGACGTTATTTTGAAGATGCGCTCAATTCTACTATTCTTTTGCATTACCCTATTATATGCATGTAACAACAATCAGGACAAATCGACCCCTACAAAGACAACTAACCCATATCCTAGTTATGTAACTGACTTACTAAAAGAAATAGATCGTTTTCCTGACAGCACCGAGCTTCGCGTACAACTTATAGATACCATGGATAGCCTTTTTTTAATGAAAGAGGCCGTTGTGCAAATGGACTCACTAATAGCAAGAGAACCAGGCAATTATGGAAATTGGTTTAGAAAAGGTGAATTAGCTATTCGAATGGCTGATACAACCCTTGCCATTCAAAGTTTTTCTACCGCTGCAAAGATCTATTCTAACCCTGATGTTTTATTGACACTTGCTAATTTATATGCTGCTCAAAAAAACAAATTAGCACTTGAATTGTGCAACAACATTATTGTACAAAAACCAGACAGAACCTACATTGCACATAGTTACTATATTATGGGTCTCTATTTTGTAAATACGGGTAATGCTACAATTGCTATCGACAATTTTAACAGCTGCATTCAAAATAATTATTTCTATATAGACGCTTATATGGAAATTGGTTGGATCTATTTTGACCAACAAAAATTTGACAAAGCAAAAGGGTTTTTTGAAAAAGCAGTTGCTATAAAGCCCACAGAGGCAGCTCCGCATTACTGGCAAGCCAAATGCCTCGAAAAATTAGGGCAACCACAAGAGGCACTGAACGCCTACCAACTAGCCCTTAATTTAGAAAGCAGTTTAGGTGAAGCCGCCGAAGCGATTTCAAGAATAAAAGCTGCAAAAAAGTAGTCCGGTACCTTAAAAAAGCAGAAATTTGCACAAAACCTACCTATGCCAATCATCGCTCCATCACTTTTAAGTGCCAATTTTTTAGCCCTTCAAAAAGATTGTGATATGCTTAATAACAGCGAGGCCGAGTGGTTCCACCTGGATGTTATGGATGGTAGGTTTGTTCCCAATATTAGTTTTGGCCTTCCAATTATAGAACAAATCAGAAAAGCAACATCAAAAATTTGCGATGTGCACGTTATGATTTTAGAGCCAGAAAAATATGCCGAAGCATTCAAAAAAGCAGGTGCCGATATTTACACCGTTCACATAGAAGCATGCCCGCACCTGCATAGAAATTTACAACAAGCTAAGCAACTAGGTATGAAGGCTGGTGTGGCACTCAATCCACACACCCCTATTCAAACACTCGTTGATGTGATACAAGATATTGATGTGGTATGTTTGATGAGCGTAAATCCAGGATTTGGTGGTCAACAATTTATTCCACAAACCATCCAAAAAATTATTGAATTAAAAGCACTGATCACGCAAAAAAATACAAACACCCTGATTCAAATAGATGGTGGCGTTACACTTTTAAACGCGCCTCAAATTTTAGCCGCTGGCGCAGGTGTGCTTGTTGCAGGAAATACCGTTTTTAAATCGGAAAACCCTACACAAACCATAGCAGCATTAAAGGCGCTATAAAAGAAGCACTAAAAAAATATTCACAATTTGTTCATAAATAAGGCTTGGAAAAGTGGTGTCCAATCAGTTAAATTTGGTTAACCACCTCACTAAAACCAAGCAAGTTGACAGAAACAATCATCAGCCTCGACTCCGTAAATCCTATCGAATTTTTTGGCGTAAACAACGGAAAACTAGACGTCTTAAAAAAGAAATTCCCGTTATTAAAAATCTTATCTCGTGGTACCCAGCTTAAATTAAGTGGTGCGCCTGAACAGATAGATACTGCAGTAGAAAAAGTAAATTTAGTGTTGCAATATTTAGAGCGCAATGGACACTTAAGTGAAGATTATTTCGAGCAAATATTAGGCGGTGATGACGTAGAAACGACCGACAACTTTGCAGACAAAAACCCAAATGATATATTGGTTTTTGGACCCAATGGTAAAACGGTTAGGGCCAGAACACCAAACCAAAAAAAGATGGTAGCTGCTGCAGATAAAAACGATATTGTTTTTGCGATCGGACCAGCCGGTACGGGTAAAACATACACCGCTGTTGCACTTGCAGTGCGTGCATTAAAAAACAAATTGGTTAAAAAAATAATTTTAACAAGACCTGCAGTTGAAGCGGGTGAAAATTTAGGTTTTTTGCCCGGCGATTTAAAAGAAAAAATTGATCCGTATTTACGTCCTTTGTATGATGCACTTGACGATATGATTCCTGCCGAAAAGTTAGGATATTATATGACCACAAGAACCATCGAAATTGCACCACTCGCTTACATGCGTGGAAGAACACTTGACAATGCTTTTATCATTTTGGATGAAGCGCAAAACACAAATGATTTGCAATTAAAAATGTTTTTAACGCGTATTGGCGCTAGTGCAAAAGCCATTATTACGGGCGACCCTACCCAAATTGACTTACCCCGAAATATGCGCAGCGGCTTAGAAAAAGCCAGCCGAATTTTACAAAATATTGAAGGAATTGCTCATATAGCCCTTACCGAAGAAGACGTAGTTAGGCACAAACTCGTAAAAGCCATTATCAAGGCCTACGACAAAGAACATGAAAAAGAAGAGGAAGCATATGGCAAAAGATAGCCAATTTTGACCCCTTCGACACCAAGTTTCGATTCCAACCCCCTCAAAAAGGGGGTTTTTTGGTAAAAAAGGGGGTTTTTTACCAAAAAGTGCCGATTTGTTAATACTCTGTTGAAATTAGTAGCAGAATATTCGTTTTCTTTGCATCTGAAAAATCAAACATATGCTTAGTAAAAAACTCTTGCAATTTGTACTTGCGGTATTCATCCTACCAGCATTTGCACTAGCACAGAATACCACCAGTAGCCTGAGTGGTTCTGTTAAAACAAATACCGGTGAGGTATTAGTTGGCGCAACCGTAACAGCAACCCACGAGCCTACCGGTACAACCTACCGTGTACAGAGCCGTTCAGGTGGCCGTTTTGACATCAGCAATATGAACCCTGGTGGTCCATATATTGTTGAAGTTTCTTTCTTAAATTATGCAAACGAAAAAAAGACTGACCTCTACCTTAGCTTAGGTGATGTTTTAAAAGTTGATTTCGCGCTTGCCTCTAAAGTAAATAACCTCGGAAACGTAACAGTAAGTTCTTTACGTAAGACTACTGAGACTTCTGGTAAAGGTGGTGCTGAAACAACAATTGGTCGTGATAAGATGGCGAACTTACCTACAGTAGGTCGTAACATTTACGATTACTTACGTGCAGTTCCTCAAGCTAAATTAATTAACGGTTCTGAAGGCGCTGTATCTATTGCAGGCCAAAACAACCGTTACAATGCATTCTATGTAGATGGAGCAATCAATAATGACGTTTTTGGTTTATCTGCTTCAGGTACCAATGGTGGTCAAGCTGCTATCGCTCCATTATCTATTGATGCGATTGATCAGTTCCAAGTTGTAATTTCTCCATTTGATGCATCATTAGGAAACTTTACAGGTGGTGGCATCAATGCGATCACTAGATCAGGTACCAACAAAACTACTGCATCAATTTACTACTTCTTACAAAACGAAGATTTAGCTGGTAAAACACCAACTGGATTAAAAGAAAATGCAACAAGACTTAATAACTTCAGCAAAAAAACCTATGGTTTTAGACTTGGTGGAGCTATTACAAAAAATAAATTATTCTACTTTGTAAACGTTGATTTACAAAGAGATCTTCGTCCTCAACCGTTTGACTTTAGTCAGTACAATGGTAATACGAAAGACATCAATGTCTTAAATAGTTTAGCAGCTACTTTAAAGTCTAGCTATAACTACGATGCTGGTGGATTTTTAGACAACACTGAAGAAGTAAATGCAGATCGTATCACTGCAAGATTAGATTGGAATATCAACGACAGACACAAGTTATCTTTGTCTAACAGATATACTAAAGGTGAGCGTTTAAATACCTCTACTTCAAGTTCTGGAACGATTAACTTTTACAACAATGGTTTCCAGTTCCCTACAACAACAAATTCTACTTCTGCAGAATTAAAAAGTTTAGTAGGTAAAAATGCAAGTAACAAAATGTTAGTTACTTATACAGACGTTAATGATGACAGAGGTCCATTAGGTCAAGCATTCCCAAGAGTTCGTATCAACGATGGTTCTGGTGCAATCGTATTTGGACCAGATAACAGCTCAACTGCAAACTTATTGACACAAAAGAACTGGTCTTTTTATGACGAGTTTAAAGTAACACTTGGTAAGCACGCACTGAAGTTTGGTGTTGATTATGAATACAATGATGTTTTCAATACTTTCATTCAAAACACATTTGGTAACTATACCTATGCTAACTTAAATGACTTCTTAACCAATGCAAGACCTCAAAACTACCAATATGGTTTTTCTATGGTTGACAATGGCAAAGGAGATAACACAGATGCTGCTGCTAAATTCAAAATTGCTAAGGGATCTATGTTCTTAAATGATGAATTAAGACCTACAGATAATTTAACATTGAGCTTTGGTATCCGTGCAGATTACTACAAGTTTTTAAGTATCCCATGGGCAGACGATTATACTAATAACGTTGCAATTCCTAAATTTTCTCAATACTACGATTTACAAGGTGCTAAGTCAGGTTTAACGCCTAAAGTACCTATTTCTTTTTCTCCAAGATTTGGCTTTACATACAAAATCCCTGAAGAAAATTTAATTGTACGTGGTGGTGTAGGTATTTTTACAGGACGTATTCCTCTAGTATGGCCTGGTGGCTTATACAACAACAATGGTATTTTTGTGGGTGGTTACTCAGCTAACTCTACACAATTAAACACCATCCGTTTCAGACCTGATCCTAACAACCAATGGACGCCAGCGCAAGTTGGTGCAGGTGTAACAAAAGGACCACTTAACTTAGTTGCTGCTGAATTTAGCACACCTAAATTATTTAGAACTTCTATTGCACTTGACAAGAAATTTGGTAATGGTTGGTCTGGTACTTTAGAAGGTATCTTTAGTAAAAATTTAAATGAAATTTACTATACAAATATCAACTTGTTACCTCCAATCGGCGTTTCAAGTGGCATTGGAAGCAGAAACGTTTACTCTACTACCAACAATGGTCGTATTCCTCTAAATGCGGATGGATCAAACCCTTATGATAACGCTATATTATTAAGCAACAACCAAGGTAAAACTGGTTATTCTTATAGCTTTACTTTAACAGCAAGCAAGCGTACCAACACTGGTTTTGCATTTGACGTAAACTATACCTTTGGTAATGCGGTAGCGGTTAATGATGGTACAAGTTCTGTAAACTTTAGCCAATGGCGTTTTATGGAAACTGTAAACGGACGTAACTTTATCAATCGTTCAAATTCAGATTTCAGTGCAGGTCACAGAATTTTCACATACTTAAGCAAGAAGTTTGAATATGCTAAAAAATCTTTAGCTACAACAATTACACTTGCTTACACTGGTCAATCTGGTTCTCCAATTAGCTTCACTTATGCGGGTAGCCCTGTAAGAGACGTTAACACTGGTGAAACAAACGATTTATTGTTCATCCCTACGCAAGCGCAATTAGCTTCAATGGCATTTACAACTAATACAGTTGCTGGTGTTACTTACTCTGCACAGCAACAAAAAGATGCGTTAGAAGCATTTATTCAGTCTAATCCTTACCTCAGAAACAACCGTGGTAAATTTGCTGAAAGAAATGGATCTCGTACGCCGTTCACAAACATTGTTGACTTAAAAATTGCACAAGACTTTAATATTAAAGTGGGTGCTAAGCGTTACCAATTCCAGTTAACATATGATGTGTTTAACTTTGGTAACATGATCAACAGAACTTGGGGTAGAAACTACTTCCAAGGTAACGACAACTTCTCTCTTATTACTTTTGGAGGATATGCTAGTGCTACAGATTTAACACCTGTAAACTTCAGATTTAACCCAACCATCAGAACTCCATGGAACGTAAGCACCACTACAAATGCTGCTTATGCTGCAAGATGGATCAGTCAAGTTGGTTTACGTTTTAACTTCTAGTATTACAATATACCAAGACACTAAAAAGGTCGAATCTTAATTGATTCGACCTTTTTTTTATGAGAAAAACGAGTTATTTTTAGTTACTCCATTTGCCTCACAAAATAACACAACATGTCTAGCGTATCGCCTACCCTATTTACACTTGGTGTAGAAGAAGAATATATGGTTATTGATCCTATTTCAAAAGAACTAACGAGCCATGAGCAGCGAATTGTAGTGGAAGGTCAAAAAATACGCAAAGACAAGGTAAAGGCCGAAATGCATCAGGCTGTGGTAGAAGTAGGTACCGATATTTGCAACAACATTGAAGAAGCGCATAAAGATGTTACCTCGCTCCGCAATATTGTATCCAATATTGCCGGTGATTTAAATTTATGGGTTGGCGCCTCTGGTACACACCCATTTAGCCATTGGCAAAATCAACTCATTACTGACCATGTCAGGTACAATCAAATTGTAAATGAATTACAAGAGGCTGCGAGGAGTAATTTAATTTTTGGATTACATGTGCATGTGGGTATGCAGGACCGAAAAATGGCCATGCATATTGCCAATACGGCACGGTATTTTTTACCGCACGTATATGCACTTAGCACCAACTCTCCTTTTTGGGAAGGCAGGCTTACCGGTTATAAATCATACCGTACAAAAGTGTTTGATAAATTCCCGCGTACAGGTATCCCCGATTATTTTGAAACGATTGAGGATTACGAAAACTACGTGAACCTCCTCATCAAAACAAATTGCATAGACAATGCTAAAAAAATATGGTGGGACGTAAGAGTTCACCCTGTTTTTAATACCGTAGAATTTAGAATTTGTGATGTTACATTAACCATTCAAGAAACCACCGTTATTGCGGCTTTGTTTCAGGCCATATGTGCTAAAATTTATAAGCTCCGACATCAGAATTTAAATTTCATAAATTACCAACGCTCTTTAATCAATGAAAATAAATGGAGGGCCAGTAGGTACGGGATTGATGGTTCACTGATCGATTTTGGTAAAGAGACAGAAGTGGAAACAAAAGCACTTATTTATGAGCTTCTAGACTTTGTAGATGACACCCTAAACGATTTAGGCAGTAGAGATATCCTTTCAAATATAGATGCCATATTTAAGGCGGGTACTGGGGCTGATAGGCAACTGGCTGTTTACCATAAAAACAACAGCTTTATTGAGGTGGTGGATTATATCCATGACCAGTTTTTAGCCTAATTATAATTGGTGCGCCTAATTGTAATCGAATAGTGTAGCCGTAAAAATAGCGCGTTCCCGTTTTTTAAACAACACATCCCAGTTACCCTTGTATCTGAGTGTTTTAGGAACCGTGAGTCCATTAAATTTAGTCATTTCCACCTCCATGGCAACATCAAAATCATATACGCCTGCTTTATAACTCAAGGCGTAATTACGACCGAGTACTTCTAGGGTTTTTAAGTCAAACCAAGTATTCATTTGATCAACTACTACGCGGTCACTTTTAAAATAACCGAGTGTCTCTTTTGGCTTGATAGAAAATAAATAAGAGAGCGTTCCTTTATAATCCACAATATCTAGGCGGTAATCATAGAGTTCATGTGCAGCTTCGTCATATAAATCGAGTTTATCACCAATAAACGGAATGCCAGGGATTTTTTTACCCGGATTAAAAAAAAGCATTTTTAATTGGTCTTTGTGCTTTTCCATACCAGACTTATTACTCGTTAATAAGTTACGGCCCTTCACAATATTATTTTCGCCACAAATTTTTCCTTTGGTAAAAAATAAACCTGCATACAATTCTGGCGTTAGGTAATTATACTTGCCAGTAGCAGAATAAAAATCACCAGTGGTTTGCTCTTCCAAAACATCCATGGTTCGGCAATTACCAATATGGTTTTGACGCGTTTTACTATTTAAAGAAGCTTTAACTGCCCCATCTTTACCGAGCATTTGAATGCTATTGTAAGAAGAAAATCCAATGATACGAAGGTTTCTGAACGCCTTGTAAAAAGTAGTGTCTTGTTTGATGGTAGCGAGCACCTCTTTGTAATCAAAATTGTTTCGAACCACTACTTCAGATAATGTAAATGCCTGGTTGTTGATAGCAATGGTCGTGTCTTGCGCAAACAAAGACCCACTCATTAACAAAAGTAATAACCAAGTATATTTTATCATTTAATAAAAATCATTTTATAATCGATACGGGCCTTGCCCTTACTAATATCGTTAAGTTTTCCTTGCAATAATTTTTTACGAAGTGGCTTCAGGTAATCAATAAATAATTTGCCCTCAATATGATCATACTCGTGTAAAATTACACGTGCTGTTATACCATTAAATGTTTCGGTGTGGGTATTAAAATTTTCGTCTTGATACTCTATTGTAACAATTTCGTGCCTAGGCACGTCCTCTCTAATATTAGGTATACTTAAACAACCTTCGTTGTATGACCAAACAGCTCCATCCAGTGAAACTACTTTTGCATTGATAAATACTTTTTTAACCCCTGGCGCATCTGGGTATTTTCCAATTTCGTGTGGCTCCAAACTTTCAAAAATTTGGGCGCTATCGATTACAAATAACCGAATGTCTTTATTAATTTGAGGCGCAGCAAGTCCTACCCCATTGCTAGAGTATGTGGTCTCCCACATGTCTTCCAATAATTTAGGAAGTGACGGATAAGAAGCATCGATAGGTGCACTAACCTTTCTTAAAATTTGGGCCCCATAGGCTACAATTGGAAGAATCATGACAATTGAGTTGTTGAATAATGGCTATTAAGGTGCAAAAATACCCCCAATTATGCCAATCAACAAAAATAGACCTTAACGGTTTGCTAAATATTCCTGTAACATAATGGTAGCAGCTATTTCATCAACCATTTTTTTATTTTGTCTGTCCTTTTTTTTCATGCCCATATCTACCATGGCCCTAACCGCCATTTTTGAGGTATAACGCTCATCTACGGTTTGAATGGGAATGGCAGGAAAGGTTCTTTTAAGCTGTCCAATAGCCGCCTTTACTAGTGGCGTTGCATGGGTAGGTGTATTGTCTAAACTAAGTGGCACGCCAATTAAAATGAGCTCTATAGTTTCCGTTATTAAATAATTTTTGATAAAAGCATGCAAGTCTTTGGTGTCAACAGTTGTTAAGCCCGTTGCAATAATTTGCAGTGGATCGGTAACGGCCAAGCCCGTTCTTTTTCCGCCGTAGTCGATGCAAAGTATTCTAGCCAAAGTAGTAATGAATTTTATTGAAGAAATAAAGCAACCAGCACATGAATACCAAATATAACACTTGCGATACCATTGGCTGTCATAAAGGCAATATTTACTTTGGTTAAATTAGTGGATGAAACAATCGAGTGCTGGTAATACAACATCCCAATAAAAACAAGCGCGCCTTCCCAGTAAAAATATCCGTAACCTGCTATCACACCAGCTACAACAACCAATACCGCAGCAACAATATGCAGGAGTACCGACAACTTTAATGCATTTTCTTTCCCTAAATAAGTAGGGATAGAATGTAAATTTTGAGATGCGTCAAAATCCACGTCCTGCATGGCGTAAATAATATCAAAACCACTCACCCAACAAATAACAACACATGAAAATAAAACTGGCAGTATTGCAAACGTGCCTGTAACAGCTAAATAGGCACCTATCGGGGCTAATGATAAACCAAGTCCAAGCACCATATGACACAGCGCTGTAAAGCGTTTGGTGTAACTATAAAATAAAATAACAAAAAGGGCTACCGGCGATAAATAAAAACAAATAGGATTGATACAATAAGTAGCGGCGATAAAAATGACTGCATTTAAAATTACAAACCTCAGCGCACTTGATGCAGCTATAACACCACTCGGTATTTCCCGAATGGCTGTGCGCGGATTTTTTGCATCAAAATGCCTGTCGAGGTACCTGTTAAAAGCCATGGCAGCACTACGCGCCGTAACCATACATATGAGTACCAATAAAAATAATTGCAGCATTTGTTTTTGCAAAATCACTTCAAACATTTTTACGCTTTTTTGTTGCGCAACAAAAAATACGCCCATAAAAAATCCAATGAATGCAAATGGTAACGCAAAAATGGTATGCGAAAATTTTACAAGACTTAAATATTTTTTTACCATCGGAATCCCTATGTTAAATTGTTGATTGTTTCGTTCTCACCATTTCCCAAAGCACAATACCTGCTGCCACCGAAATATTAAAAGAGTGCTTCATGCCTTCTTGCGGAATTTCGATACATGCATCACAGGCAGCAATCACTTCTGTGGCAACGCCTTCTACCTCATTACCAAAAACAAGTGCAACAGGCGCATTGTTCATGCCAGAAAATTTTTCAAGCGAAATGCTGCCCTGGACCTGTTCTACCGCATACACTTTGTACCCTTTACTTTTTAAATCAATCACTGCATCGAGTGTATTTTGCACATACCACCAATCTACCGATTCGGTGGCGCCAAGTGCTGTTTTTTGAATATCGCGGTGCGGCGGTTGCGGGGTAAATCCACAAAGCACAATGCCCTCCAATAAAAACCCATCTGCAGTTCTAAAAACGCTCCCCACATTGTGCATACTTCTGATATTATCCAGAATCACTACAATGGGCTGTTTTTCAGCTGCTTTAAATTCGGTTAGGGATTTTCGGCCTAACTCATCCATGCTTAGTTTTCGCATGCCACAAAGGTAGTTTTAACCGCTCAAATAGAGAAGTGAATGTATAGCGCAAGATTGCTTATATTGAAACTAGTTTATTTGCAAACCTTTAAACTCAAAACATGAACAAACAACTTATTAAACTTGGCTGCCTTGTTGCCTTGGCCTTTCCATTTGCGGGCACCGCACAAGAAACGGTAGACCAGGCCATGATGCAAAAAATTAGAACCGAAGGATTACAACATTCTAAAGTCATGGATATCGCTTTTAACTTAACCGATAAAAGTGGAAGCCGATTAACCAATTCGGCAGGTTTTAGTAGAGCCGCTAATTATGCAAAAGAAGCACTTACAAATTGGGGTGTTGCAAAAGCAGCCATTGAACCATGGGGTGAATTTGGTAAAGGTTGGGAATTAGAAAAAATGTATTTCGCAGTAACAGCGCCTTATTATAAACCCTTAATGGCCTGGCCTAAAACATGGACCGCAGGAACCAAAGGATTAAAAAAAGGAACTTTACTTTTAGTGGATGCAAAAGATTCTGCGGCACTAGAAGCTTTCCGCGGACAACTCAAAGGAAAAATAATTATACTAGATCAGCAAAATATCTACAAGCATAGTTTTACTGCCGATGCTAAAAGATATACCGATGAAGAATTAGCTGCTATGGCAGCCGCAAAACCAGCAGCACCAAGAAGTGCACCGGCTACAACCGATACTGCAGCACAGCGCAGAATGCGTGATGCCATGCGCGCAGGTGGCGGCGGTGGTGCAGCACGCGTAATGGCTTTGTTAAAAGCAATGGCCATACAAGAAGGCGCACACGCCATGCTTTCAACTTCTACCAGAAATCATGACGGAACTATTTTTGCACAAGGCGGCGGCGCCTATAAAGGAACAGATCCTGCTAACTTTTTAGACATGGCTGTTGGCGTAGAAGATTACAACACACTTTTAAGACTTGCTAAATCTGGAACGCCTGTAAATTTTGACCTCGATGTAAAATCTAGTTTTCAGGATAAAGATTTACAAGGCTATAATGTCATTGCAGAAATAGAAGGTACCGACCCACTTTTAAAAGATGAGGTTGTTATGATTGGCGCGCATTTAGATTCATGGCAGGCAGGAACAGGTGCCACAGATAATGCAGCAGGATCTGCCGTTATGATGGAAGCCATGCGCATTTTAAAAGCTATTGGAATTAATCCAAAACGTACCATTCGTATTGGTTTATGGAGTGGTGAAGAACAAGGTTTATTAGGCTCTAGAGGCTACGTTAAAAAAACATTTACCGGCGATCAGGCAGCTGCAGCCGAAAAATTTTCGGGCTATTTTAATATTGACAATGGTACCGGAAAAATTAGAGGTATTTATTTACAAGGCAACGAAGCTTGCGGACCCATTTTTAGTAGTTGGTTAGCGCCATTTAAAGACCTAGGTGCTTCTACCGTTACTATTAGTACCACAGGCGGAACCGACCACCAATCATTTGATGGTATTGGTCTTCCTGGTTTTCAATTTATACAAGACCCTATCGAGTACAATACCAGAACGCACCATAGCAATATGGACGTGTACGACCACCTTATAGAAGACGATTTAAAGCAAATTGCGACCATTGTAGCCGCCTTTGCTTATAATACCGCTCAAAGAGAGGCTAAGCTCCCTAGAAAAGGTAAAAATTAGCCGTAGGTTCTTATATTTGCCCTTATGGCAAAAGCGGCTTCAGAAACTCCTTTAATGCAACAGCACCGGGCTATTAAACAAAAATATCCTGGTGCTGTTTTGTTATTTAGAGTCGGTGATTTTTATGAAACCTTTGGTGAAGATGCCATTGTTGCCTCAAAAGTATTGGGCATCACGCTTACCAAAAGAAATAACGGTGCCGCTTCAGAAAATGAACTGGCTGGTTTTCCATACCATGCGCTTGATACGTATTTACACAAACTGGTTAAGGCCGGGCACCGCGTTGCGGTTTGTGATCAATTAGAAGATCCAAAATCGGTAAAGGGCATTGTAAAAAGAGGTGTTACAGAAATGGTTACACCGGGTATTGCCACTTCCGATAAATTATTAGAGCAGGGCAGTAATAACTTTTTAGCTGCTGTACATTTTTCAGATAAAGAAGACAGTTTAGGTGCTTCGTTTTTAGATATTTCTACCGGCGAATTTTTTGTTGCAGAAGGCAACACAGAATATATAGATAAACTACTACAAGGATTAAAACCTGCCGAAGTTATTTTTCAACGCAATTTTCAAAAACAATTTGTTGAAAAATTTGGTCCAAAGTTTTATACCTATACCATGGAGTCTTGGATTTTTGATGAAGCTTTTGCAACCGAAAGTTTACTCAAACATTTTAATACCCATTCTTTAAAAGGATTTGGTATTGAATCACTACCACAAGCTATCACGGCCGCTGGCGCCATTTTACATTATTTAAAAGAAACCGAACATCCAAACCTACAGCACATTACAGGTGTGCAGCGTATGGAACGTGAAGATTTTTTGTGGATGGACCGTTTTACCATTCGTAATTTAGAATTACTGGGTGCTGGTGTAGACCAAGGAAATTATTTATTAAAAGTTATTGATAATACGGTAAGCCCCATGGGCGCCAGACTACTGCGCCGCTGGTTAATTTTTCCATTAAAAAATACTGCGGCCATCAATGAAAGATTAGACGCCGTTGAAACACTCATAAACGACCAAACCCTTCGTACCATTTTATCTGCTGCGATTAAAGCATGTGGCGATATGGAAAGACTGGTAAGTAAAGTGCCATTAAAAAAGATCAATCCACGAGAAGTTGTTCAGCTCGCAAGAGGACTTGAACAAATTAGTATTATAAAAGAAGCGGCTGCAAAAAGTAACAATAAAAAAATTACGGATGCTGCTGCCCTATTAAATCCTATACCAAGTATTGTTGAAACCATCTACCAGCAAATTGCAGAAAACCCACAGGTAGCTGCAAACAAAGGTGGCGTTATAAAAGATGGATTTCATACGGAGCTTGATACTCTTCGAAACATTGCAACGGGCGGCAAAGATTTTTTAGTAAATATTCAACAAAGAGAAGCAGCTGCTACTGGTATCTCTTCTTTAAAAATAAGTTTTAACAACGTTTTTGGCTACTACCTAGAAGTAACTAACGTACATAAAAACAAAGTACCTAATACTTGGATTCGCAAGCAAACACTTGCCAATGCCGAGCGGTACATTACCCCCGAGCTCAAAGAATACGAAGAAAAAATAATGGGCGCCGAGGACAAAATAATTGCGATTGAAATTGCATTATTTGACAGCCTATTATCTACCCTTCAAAATTATATTGCGGTTATTCAGTTAAATGCACAGGTCATTGCACAACTTGATTGCCTGTGTTGTTTTGCAGAAAATGCGGTTCAATTAAATTATTGCAAACCTAGCATCCACGAGGGTTACGACCTGCACCTCACAGAGAGCCGACACCCTGTTATTGAAAGAAATTTACCACCGGGTGAACCCTATATTTCAAATGATATTTTTGTTGACAATACAACACAGCAAATTATTATTTTAACCGGACCTAATATGAGTGGCAAGAGTGCCATTTTAAGACAAACGGCGCTCATTACACTACTTGCGCACATGGGTTCTTATGTGCCAGCTACAGCCGCTAAAATCCCTTTAACGGATAAGATATTTACCCGTGTAGGCGCCAGCGATAATTTAAGTGGTGGCGAGTCTACATTTATGGTGGAAATGAATGAAACGGCTAGTATTGTCAATAATATTTCGGCGCGAAGTTTAATACTACTGGATGAAATTGGAAGAGGCACCAGCACCTACGATGGTATTTCCATTGCTTGGAGTATTGTAGAATTTTTACATGGCGCTGCTGCAAAACCAAAAACATTATTTGCTACCCACTACCACGAATTAAATGAATTAGAAACTTCATTAACCGGCGTCAAAAATTTTCACGTTACACACAAAGAAGTAGGCAATAAAATAATTTTCTTACGCAAATTGGCGGCTGGTGGCAGTACCCATAGTTTTGGTATTCATGTTGCAACCATGGCGGGCATGCCCCCTGCACTTATTAATAGAGCCAATGAAATACTTGCACTATTAGAAGCCAAAACAGAACATCAAAAAGAAAATACACCAACACAAAAACTGGCAGAATCTGGCGCTAAACAACCTAAAGTGCAGCTGTCTATTTTTGATGAACATTCGGTTACATTTGATAGCATTAGAACGGCGCTCAATAGTATCGACATCAATCAGCTAACGCCGGTTGAAGCACTTATGAAACTCAATGAAATTAAGGCTTTGCTAAAATAATTACTTCGCTAAATAGGTTTTTACGCGGCTGTAAACTGGCTCACTTAATGGTACCACTGGTAAACGAACTTCGTTTTCAAGTAATCCCATTTCATGCATAAATGCTTTAACACCTGCAGGATTGTTTTCGGCAAACATAATATCATACCCTTCAATTAAAGGATCATTGATTTTTTTTGCTTCAACAAAATTGCCCGCCAAGCAAGCACGAACCATATTTGAAAACTGCGCAGGATACGCATTGGCTGCAACACTAATAACGCCCTGCATTCCACAAGCAATTTGTGGAAGTGTCAATAAATCATCGCCACTAACAACTACAAAATTGGAAGGAGCGTCACGCAAAATTTCCATACACTGTGCCAGATCTCCACTCGCCTCTTTCATAGCCACTACATTAGGACAATCTTTTGCCAAACGAAGAGTAGTAGCGGCGGTCATATTACGCCCTGTTCGACCTGGTACATTGTATAAAATTAGTGGCTTAGGGCTAGCCGCCGCAACCGCCTTGTAATGCTGGTAAATACCTTCTTGAGAAGGCTTGTTATAATAAGGTGCCGCACTTAAAACAGCAACCGCTTTATCTAAAGGGAATTTTTGTAAATCACTTACCACTTCGGCGGTACTATTACCACCCACACCCACAATGATAGGCACCCTTTCAGCGGTATGGCTAAAAGTAAAGTCTATGACAGCAATTTTTTCTTCTTTGGTTAAGGTTGGCGTTTCACCGGTTGTACCAAGTGTAATTAAATACTCAACGCCACCATTAATAACATGATCAATAACTTTACCTAGGGCTGTAAAATCTATACTGCCATCTTTTGCAAATGGCGTTACAAGTGCTACGCCTGTTCCTCTCAATTGTTGCTGTACTGTCATCATTTAAAATTATGCGGTTGTTTCTTCCCAGAATCCCATTTTGCAATATTTATCTATGCGCTGGTTGATTCGGTCTTGTGGGGCAATATGTTTTATTACCTCGAGTTCTTTAACAATAGCTGTCTTTAAAAGTTCGGCAGCTTCGGAATAATCCCAGTGCGCGCCACCTAAAGGCTCGTGCACAATTTCATCAACAAGGCCAAAACCTTTCATATCTGTGGCTGTTAACTTTAATTGCTCGGCAGCGAGTTCTTTTTTATCCCATGAACGCCATAAAATTGAACTACAACTTTCTGGAGAAATGACTGTGTACCAAGTATTTTCCATCATCAGCACCCTGTCTCCTACGCCAATGCCTAATGCACCACCACTTGCACCTTCACCAATAATCACAACAATCACAGGCACTTTTAAGCGGATCATTTCATAAATATTTCGGGCAATCGCTTCGCCTTGACCACGCTCTTCTGCTTCAAGTCCTGGAAACGCACCCGGCGTATCTACGAGTGCAATAACAGGCTTATTAAATTTTTCTGCTAGTCGCATTAAACGTAATGCTTTTCTATACCCTTCCGGATTGGCCATACCAAAATTACGGAGCTGTCTCATTTTTGTGTTGATCCCTTTTTGTTGCCCAATCACCATTACAGTTTCACCATTGAGTTGCGCAAAACCACCCACCATTGCTTTGTCATCCTTTACATTGCGGTCGCCATGTAATTCAACAAAGTTGGTAAACATGTTGTCGATGTATTTTAAAGTATACGGCCTATCTGGATGTCTACTTAATTGTACACGTTGCCAAGGAGTAAGTGATACAGTGAGTTCTTTTCTTTTATCAAGAATAGAAGCTTCTAGTTGCGCAAGTGTTTTACTGTAATCTATTTTTGGATTTTTCTCTTGTAACTTTTTAGTGTCCTCGATTTGCTCAAATAATTCCTTAATGGGCGTCTCAAATTCTAAAAATTGTCTATTCGGATATTGTGGCATAATAACTGCGAATTTCGGTAAAATTAGGGGTTCAAATATTTTTCTGAAAAGATTTGTTTATGAAAAGGGTTTACCCTTATCTTTGCCGTCCTGAAAACGACCTGAAAAGGCAGTTTTTGGAGGTTTGGATCGGTAGTTCAGTTGGTTAGAATGCCGCCCTGTCACGGCGGAGGTCGCGGGTTCGAGTCCCGTCCGGTCCGCATCAACCCCTTGATTTTCAGGGGGTTTTTCTATTTATGTAGCTAAAGATTTAGCAAACGGCGGTTCTTTAGCTTATTTTTATCTAGTTTACATTTTAAACAGCTAAAATACTACCCCCTTTTTTAAACCTTTTATTCTTTGATAAGTCCAAATAAAAATTCTACCCCCAATGATCTTTAATAAATCTAGATTAATGCTACTATTCATAGCATTTTTCACATTTGCTTGTAATAAATCAAGTAACAACACTAGTATCACTACTGCAACAACAACCGATGATTCAGTTGTCATAGAGGTTAATCCAACTCATTTTTTAACAGCTGGATTAACTGAAAGTATTACTCAGATAAGTCAAAAACTAGCCGATGGATCAACCGTAATGTGTTATAAAATTGTTTCAAATAATATCCCCACTGATCATACCCAAGGCCCTTGGTGTCCAACCAATATAAATGATGGCATTGATAAAGGCGGCATTTGGTTTGAAGGTGGTAAATTATATGATGTTGATGGTCCATTTATTAAAAATCTAGCCACCTTTTATTCAAATACTACTTGGAAGCTATACAATACAACTACTGGCGCAATCAATGTTACCGATACAAAGGCAGCATGTGAAGCAGCTGCAAGACCCAATGTGGATCCTATGTATAAAAACTATTGTGTTCAATGTCTTCCCTCGTATTTCCCGGGAATTAAAAAAACATATTATATCCCAGTTAAACCTGTTAAATCGAAAAACACAATAGCTATTATGGGAATGGGTGGTGTGGTAGGTATTGCATTTAATGGTATTAATTTTGATCCACCTGCTCCTACGCAAGCCATCTTAGGTGCTTATACTTTAGCGCCATTTGATGATGCAGGAGGACATGTAAACGGAGCTACTGGCTATCATTATCATGCTGCAACTGGGAAATCTACAAAAATAAAACAATCCGATGCACATGCTGCAATGATTGGATATGCAATGGATGGCTATGGTTTATTTGAAAATTTAGATGAATCAGGTAAAGAGAGTACAGGACTTGATGCAAGTAGAGGCCACTATGATTCAAAAAGAGGCTATCATTATCATGTTGCGAATGCTGGATCTAATAGTTTTATCAATAGCTTCAGAGGTGTTCCAGGTAAATTTTCGGTTACATTATAATAAACCAAACATTCATGCTTAAAATAGGGTGTTTAACATTATTGCTACTATTTGCAGTAAATGGTTATTCGCATAATCCGCAGGTTTCTACTATTTCAATTATTCAAAATGAAAATAAAAAGTGGTCTGTATTTGTAACTGCACCCTTATA
>CAMDLR010000025.1 GCA_945901845.1 Sediminibacterium ginsengisoli
TAGGGCATTACACTTAATTGCTTGTGGTAAATTTCTATGTTTGTGAATGCCTCACTATCTGCTTTTGTACCTTTTTGAGTAATCTTTAAATAACCGTTGGCTAGTATTTCATGCGTTACGTCTAGGACCGTAATTTCTTCTTTAATAAAACGGGTAACAAGGGTAGAAGCGTTTGGTATTTCTGCAAACAAAGTGTCAGCTAATATTTGGTTATCAAATGCACGTAATGTGGCATCTGGTACTACTTCGTGTTGGGTATAAAATGCCTCATTTTCGATACTTACCCAGTTGCTACTAATTAACAGGGTATGCCCATTATTGATACTCTCAATTTTATAATTTCCGCTCTTAGGAGCAAGTCCATGTTCGAATATGCATTTTTCAGGAAAAAGTTGCCAGCTGGCTAGAAAATTATAGGCTTGAACCATAGAATGATGTTAATATTTATATAACAATATGGCTTGGTAAAGGTTGTAAATAATGTAAAATATATTAGTTCAGTTGGACAAAATCGGGTCTGCGCATAAGTTGACTATTGTATCTAAATCGTAAGCCTGTTGTGATGCTTACATTTAATGGGGTCATGTTAGATATGGTTCGCGGATAATAGTAGGCTTTAAGCTCTATGGTTCCAAAAACTAAATTTTCATTTCTCGTTCTGCAGCCTAATCCAAGAGCTGTGTAAATGCTACCTTTTTCAATAACCTCTCCAATCAATTTTATATAGCTACTGTTTACAAACATAAATGGCGCAAAGCTAAATCCATAGTATTTAACCATGTTGTAATACACCGACTCAATATTACATGACACTCTTGTAGCAGCTTGAATATTGTCATTTTTAAAAGTTGGAATTCCATATTCGCTTCTTAAATAAAGAGGCTCATTTAATATGGTATTTACTTGTTGTGTTGCACTAATTTGAACAAAATTTCTTTTGGACCATTTTGGATTTGATAACTTTTTAAGTGTTGTAAAATAATTGACGGCACTTAAAAAACTGATATCCTCTAAAGATCCATTGTGCAAGTAGCCGCCCAATTTTAGTATAAAATTGGTATAGTTCTTTTGTTCGGAAAAATAGTCTCTCTCGTAATCGATACCTAAATAGGGTCTTGTTTTAGTATTCCGTTGTGTTAAGCCACTTACCACCGAAAAGCTATATCCTTCAGGCACATCCTCATTTCGACCAAATCCATAAATGTAACTTGTGTGGTAATATTCTTGTTTAAATATATTAAGGGCAACCAGTCCAGCGTCAATATTGCTATAGTGAATATTGTATTTAATATTTGCTGTGTCAGGAATTTCACTAAACCTTTTTGACATTGCTCTAAAGCTTATAAACTTTCGAAGTCTTGTTTGTAAATTATCCTTTACCCTAAGCCCAGCTCCAATATTAATACCCATCCACCCATCCATCATACCATAGGCATACTTGTACATATGTTGGTAGGGAAGCCTAGTGTTATACGTATTACTAGACGCGTATGTTCCAAATTCAAATCCACCGGTAAAGCTATGATAGGGGCTAACAAGGGGTAAATCACCTTTTATGTAACGTGCATATTCTTCTCTTCGGCCACTATTAAAAGCTGGCTTAATTTTATCAATGCCAAAAGTAAGGTTTAAAAAACTACCCATAAAATTACGTTTGATGTATTCAAACCCAGTTGCTGCTAAGGGTCTTCTATCTAAATCGTAAAGTGCATTGATTTGAATTTTATCACCAAGCCCAAAAATATTATTGTGGTTGATTTCTGCATTAAAAGATTCAATGCTTCCAATATTGCCACTTCCACCAAATGGGAATATATCTTTCCACTCGATATTCATGATAACACCATTTGAATCGGCAGGGTCAATGGAAGCAACAATCCTTGCATCCTGAATAAATGCGAGTTCTCTTAAAAACTTTTCATTATCAGCAATCAAATAAGGATACAATGTATCACCTGTATTGAAAAATAAATTTTTGAGCATTGTTTTATTTGTCGTGCTATTATAAAGGGCTTCTTCTACCGCTCTTATAATTTTTTTGCTAGACGGCATGGTGTCATTAAAAGGTATTTCATAGGAAACACTATTCACCTGAATTTGATTGATTATTTTTCCTTTATACTTTGTAAATGGTGATTCGTTTTTTATGACACCCGAATTATTTTGCATGTTAAACTGAGGTGCATCAATCCAAATAGCATCACCCAGTTTTTTAAATATTCCTTTTTTGCTTTTCAATAAAAATGTGGAGTCTCTTAAACTATGGATGTAAATATCATCTTGTGCATAAACTTGTTCACTTATTATAATAAGTGAAGCTACAAATACGAGTATGTGACAACAGCTACGATTCATGTAAAATAAGGGCTAAAAACAAATGCCCAACCATAAAGGTCGGGCATTTTTTAAATCCGGGGGAACTATTAATATCTATAAGAATCAGACTTAAATGGACCATGTTGTGGTATACCTAAATAAGCAGCTTGTTCGGTAGTTAATTCGTCTAGTTGAGCACCCACTTTAGCAAGGTGTAAACGTGCAACCTTCTCATCTAAATGTTTAGGTAAAACGTACACTTTGTTTTCATAGTTCTTATGGTTTGTCCATAATTCTATTTGAGCAAGTGTTTGGTTAGAGAATGAGTTACTCATTACAAATGATGGGTGACCTGTTGCACAACCTAAATTTACAAGTCTACCTTCTGCTAGAACAATAACATCTTTGCCATCAATATTGTAAAGATCTACTTGCGGCTTAATGGTATCTTTTGTATGACCATAGTTTGTATTTAACCAAGCCATATCAATTTCAATATCAAAGTGACCAATATTACAAACAATAGCCTTGTCTTTCATTACTCGAAAATGCTTTTCGTTGATCAAGTCACGACAACCAGAAGCGGTAACAACGATATCAGCTTCTTTAACTGCATCAATCATACGCTTCACTTCGTAACCATCCATAGCAGCTTGTAAAGCACAAATAGGATCAATTTCTGTTACAATTACTCGGCAACCAGCACCACGTAAAGAAGCAGCAGAACCTTTACCTACGTCACCGTAAGAACCAACTACAGCAACCTTTCCAGCCATCATAACATCAGTAGCTCTTCTAATCGCATCTACTAAAGATTCTTGACAACCGTATTTATTATCAAATTTAGATTTTGTAACAGAATCGTTTACATTGATAGCTGGCATTGGTAATGTACCTTTAGCCATACGCTCATATAGACGGTGAACACCTGTCGTTGTTTCTTCAGATAAACCTTTAATACCATCAACAAACTGAGGGTATTTATCGAGTACCATATTTGTTAAATCACCACCATCATCCAAGATCATGTTTAATGGACGGTCTTCAGAACCAAAAAATAATGTTTGTTCGATACACCAGTCACCTTCTTCAACTGTTTGGCCTTTCCAAGCAAATACACCAACACCTGTTGCAGCGATTGCGGCAGCAGCTTGATCTTGTGTAGAAAAGATATTACAAGAGCTCCACTTTACTTCTGCGCCTAAAGCAGTTAAAGTTTCAATGAGCACAGCGGTTTGAATGGTCATGTGTAAACAACCAGCAATACGTGCTCCTTTTAAAGGTTGACTTGGTCCGTACTCCTCACGGATACTCATTAAACCTGGCATTTCTGCTTCGGCTAATCTGATTTCTTTACGGCCCCAATCTGCAAGACTGATATCCGCTACTTTGTGGTTTAAACTAAAGTCGATAGACGAAAGTGATGACATAATTACTTATTTAGATTATTTATGAAGTGCAAAGGTATATTTATAGTATTTAATTCTAAAAATATATTTATAAATAGAATAAAGTATTATATTTGATTTATAATATAGAACAAACACACATTTTATGCCTCAAAAAACTAGTCAAAAAGAAGATTCCACTATTGCAAACGGTTTAGATAGCAAAGATCTCGCTATTTTAAAGCTATTGCAAGCAAACGCAAGAGCCACCGTTAAGGAAATTGCTGATAAAGTAGGGCTTAGTACCACGCCAGTTCATGAACGCATTAAAAGGTTAGAAGAAGAAGGTGTTATTACCCAGTATGCAACACTGGTTGACCCCAATAAAGTTAAAAAGGGCTTAACTGTTATTTGTTACGTTTCACTTAAACAACACAATAAAAATGCAGGCGCCCGCTTTATTAAAAGTATTTTAGAAATGCACGAAGTAATCGAGTGCTATAACATTTCTGGTGAATTTGATTTTATGCTAAAAGTAGTAGCAGAAAACATGGATGACTATTATAATTTTCACGTTAATAAATTAAGTGAAGCAGATAATATTGGTCATGTGCAAAGTGTATTTGTTATGGGCATTATCAAGCAAACCCACGTGCTGGTGTACTAATAATTGAACTTTAATTCCATAATATAGTCATCCATAATATAGCCGCCTCCAATTTCTAAAATTGAGGCTTCTCTAACGGTAAAACCATGCTTCTGATAAAAATGCTGGGCATTGTTTTGTTTGTTCACTTGTAAATACAAACAGTTAGCTGCTAACGATTTTGCGAAGTCAATTGTTTTGAAAAGTAACGCTTTACCGGCTCCCGTTTTTTGCGCTGTAGGTAATACATACAATTTATTAAGCTTGCAAGCATTGTCATCTTCTTTTGATACAGAAGCAAATCCAATAGCCTCACAGTTGTGTTCTGCAATATAAAATTGATGTCCTTTATTCATTTGATTGAGTAATGAATCATCATTGTACATCATATCTAGCATATAATCTAACTGTGCCTTACTAATGTATGTTCCATAAGCGATAGGCCATGTAATGGTTGCTATTTCTTTAATTGTAGCAATATCATTTTTGCTAGCTTCTCTTATTTGTAATGCAGTAGACATTATTTGATTTGTTGCATTTTTGATTTTTTGCGCTTTGCTAACTGCTTAGAAGCCCAGTGGCAAATGAAGGCAGAACCAGTGCCAACTAGCGCACCCATGATAACATCAGAAGGGTAGTGCTGACCTACATAAATACGGGAATAACCAACACCGGCGCTCCATGCAAAAACAGGCACTGCAACGTACCATTTTTTAGTGGCTAATGCAAGCGATGTAGCAGTTGCAAAAGCGCTACTCGTATGCCCCGATGGAAACGCGTAATCTGATTTTATTTTATCCGGAAAAATACCTGTGTGTGTGTTATAAGGTCTTTCTCTTTTTACCACATTTTTTAATAGGGAGGTAGAAGCTGTGTTTAATAAAATGGCAGCTGCTGTATAAGCGGCCTTTTGCTTAAACGCTTTGTTGTCATGTATCAGTCCAGCTGCAAAATAAGCTACCGGCACACCAACACTTATGTATTTAGAGGTATTAGAGAGGTTGTTCCATACAGCATTATTTGGATTGTCTGGATTGATACGTCTTAAGGTATTCAGTTCAGAAATAGACTGCGCCTGCAAAGCGTTTAGTGTAAAAGTGAACAATATTACCAGCAATAATAATTTACGCATTACAACAAATTGGATGATTATAATGATTGTAAACTTTCTTCTATGGTTGCAATTCTGGCAATAGCATCTGCTTGCTTTTGTTGTTCCAGTGCTACTACATCCGGTTTTGCATTTTGTACAAACCGCTCGTTGCTTAATTTTTTTGAAACACTTTCTAAAAATCCTTTTTGATAAGCTAGATCCGCTAAAAGTGTTGCTTTTAAAGCAGTTGCATCAAGTTCGATACTTGTTTCAATAAAAAATTTGTCTTTTTCTACTGCAACAACAATGGTATTATCAATACTACTATTTGTGTAGGCAATGCTTGTTGCATTGACTTGTTTGCATAAAATCGATTCAATGTCTTTATAAGTAGCAGTGTTTCCCGTTTGAATATGCAGTGTAATGGTATCTTTGGGCTTTAACTGGTTTTTATTTCTAGCATCACGAAGTGCAGATATCACTTGTTTTAAAAGTTCACCGCCTGCGACAATTTCTGGATTCGATTGCTTAACAGACGCTGCCATTTTATTGCACAAGTCGTCTTGCTTAGGACTTATTAAATGATAAATTTCTTCGGAAATAAATGGCATGAATGGATGCAGCATATGCATCATTTCATTTAAATAATGAACCGTTTTATCATAAACTTCTTTTGAAATAGGTTGTTCAAAACCTGGTTTAATCCACTCTAAATACCAGCTGCAATAATCATCCCAAATAAGCGAGTAAATTGTTTTAAGTGCTTCTGATAATTTAAAGCCATTTAATAAAACAGCTACTTCTTGTTGTACTTGCGATAATCGATTTTCAAACCAATCCATCGCAAATTTTTCATTTTGCGCGTCTAAGTTGCTATCAATTCTTTTTTCCCAACCCTGTATTAGTTTAAGTACGTTCCAAAGCTTGTTGTTAAAATTTCTACCTTGTTCAAGTGCCGATTCGTCAAATAAAATATCATTACCAGCAGGAGAAGATATCATAATGCCAAACCTCACAGCGTCTGCTCCGTATACATCAATGAGTGCTAATAAGTCTGGCGAATTGCCTAAGCTTTTGCTCATTTTTCTACCTTGCTTATCCCTTACAATACCTGTAAAATATACATGCTCAAAAGGTTTTTGATCCATGTATTCATGACCCGCCATAATCATACGTGCAACCCAAAAGAAAATAATTTCCGGGGCTGTTACAAGCGTTTGTGTTGGGTAATAATATTTTACTTCTTCGTTACCTGGATTAGATAAACCTTTAAATACTTCAAATGGCCATAACCAACTTGAAAACCAGGTATCTAAACAATCTTCATCTTGCTTGATATCAGATAGGGTAAGGGACGCATTTTTTTCTTGTAACATTAAAAGTGCTTCATTGGCGTTTGCAGCAACAGCAACAGTACCATCAGGTGCATACCAAGCTGGAATGCGGTGGCCCCACCAAAGTTGTCTACTAATACACCAGTCCTTGATGTTTTCCATCCAGTGGCGGTACAAGTTTTTAAACTTTGCCGGATGAAACTGAATGGCTTCTTCCATAACGGATCCTAATGCAGGTGTTGCAATTTCTTTCATACTAACCCACCACTGTAAACTAAGCCTAGGCTCCACCATGGCATCCGTTCTTTCAGAAAAACCAACTTGGTTGGTATAGGCTTCTACTTTTTCTAATAAACCCGCATCGCTTAAAACAGCTTCCATTTTCTTACGCACATCAAGCCTGTCTTCACCAATAAAAAATTGAGCCACTTCCGACATGGTACCATCATCATTGAGGGTATCAATAACTTCTAAATTATATTTTTGACCCAGTTGATAATCATTGATATCGTGTGCTGGCGTCACTTTTAGAGCACCAGTACCAAAATCAAGTGTAACATATTCATCCGTAATAATGGGTACACGTCTATTAATGAGTGGAACAAAAACAAATTTACCGTGGAGGTGTTTGTAGCGTTCATCTAATGGGTTAACGCATACTGCAGTGTCACCAAAAATAGTTTCTGGTCTTACGGTCGCAACGGTTACAAAATCTTTACTGCCCTCAATGGCATATTTGATATGGTATAATTTGCTCTGAACTTCTTTGTAAATAACTTCTTCGTCAGATAGGGCCGTTTTTGCTTTAACGTCCCAGTTGATCATTCTTTTGCCTCTGTAAATATGTCCTTTTTTATGAAGGTCTAAAAACACTTGAATTACAGACTTGTAATAATCAGGATCCATGGTAAATGAAGTACGATCCCAATCTAAACTACAGCCCATTTTTTTAAGCTGTTGTAATATAATACCGCCATATTTTTCTTTCCATTCCCAAGCGTACGCTAAAAATTCGTCTCTCGATAAACTTGATTTGGTAATTCCTCGCTCTCTGAGCATGGACACCACTTTTGCCTCTGTTGCAATAGAAGCATGGTCAGTTCCGGGTACCCAGCAAGCATTTTTACCTTGCATACGGGCACGTCTAATTAAAATATCCTGTATGGTATTGTTCAAGCAATGGCCCATATGTAAAACGCCGGTTACATTGGGTGGGGGCATCACAATTGTGTATGCCTCACGGTCATCTGGGGTACTTTTAAAATAACCCTTTGATAGCCAATGTTGGTACCATCTCGCTTCCGTTTCATTTGGGACATAATTCTTGCTCAATTCCATGTTCAAAACTTTGTTGCGAAAGTACAAAAAATGAGGGTGTTTTTTTTTATTTGTATCGCACCCGTAAAAAAGCGAATTTGAGCCCTCAATTCAGTGTTTTGAAATTTGCAGTTGTTGATATAGAAACCACAGGGGGATTCCCGTCGCAGCATGGGATAACCGAGATAGCCATTGTTTTACATGACGGTGACCAGATAGAAGGTATCTATGAAACGCTTATTAACCCGCACCAGCCCATTCCGCCATTTATAGCCAATATGACCGGCATAAGCAACCAAATGGTAGCAGCGGCACCATCATTTGATAAAGTGGCTGCCAATATCTTTAATTTATTGGAAAACAGGGTATTTGTAGCGCATAACGTCAATTTCGACTATTCTTTTGTGCATCATCACTTACAAGTTGCTGGTTTTCAATTAGAAGTGCCAAAATTATGTACGATTAGACTCAGTAGAAAGGCTTTCCCTGGGTATAAAAAGTATGGATTGGGTCATTTGTGTCGTACCCTAGATATTCAAATTGAAAATAGACATAGGGCTGGGGGTGATGCAAAAGCAACTGCACAAATTTTGGATCTTGTGATTCAGAATAATGGAAGATCACTTATTTCCGAATTGATAAAAAGACATTAATTATTAAAATTTCAAGTGTATTTATGGGTTCTTTTGCTCCAACTATTGCCTCACAATTAAACATCAAGGTTTCACAAGTTCAAGCAGTTTTAGATTTATTTGGTGAGGCGGCAACCATTCCTTTCATAGCCCGTTATCGAAAAGACAAAACAGGTGGGTTAGATGAATTTCAAATTCAAAAAATCGAAGAAGCCTCTAAATTTTTAAAAACGTTTACAGAACGTAAGGTGCAGGTTAAAATAACGGAAATAGACATAGCACGTAAACGTATTGCACTGTCTATCAAGCAAACCTCGGATGCACCTGCTAAAACTGCGTCAAGTAGGCCAGCAATCCAAAAACCTGCTCTCAATGAGGACTTATCCTCCCTCAGTGTTAACGACGCGCTTCAGGCACTTAAAAAACGTTTTGGCAAATAGGAAATTCTTATATTTAGTATCCAATAATTAAATCAATCCTATGCAAAAAATCTATTTTTTATGTAGCTTTTTAATCAGTTTTGTACTCGCTACTGCACAAAAAAAAGAAACCAAAGATAGCACGGTCTATACTTCATTTAAAGACCTTCCGCTAAAAGCAGAACGTACCATCAGCTTTGATACCAAAGAAGGTACTTTTATGAGTTTGGATATATCTCCAGATGGTAAAACCATTGCCTTTGATATGATGGGTGATATTTACACCGTTCCAATGCAGGGCGGTAAAGCCAAACAAATTACAAAGGGCTTGGCATTTGATGCGCATCCTCGATTTAGCCCCGACGGAAAAAAATTATTATTCACCAGTGATAGAAGTGGTGCCGATAATATTTGGATACTTGATTTTGAAAAGCAAGACACGATTCAATTAACAAAAACCAATGTAGATGATTATGTAAATGCTATTTGGACTCCAGATGGCAAATACATCATTGCAGCAAAGGGTAGAAGAACTCCTAGACTTTGGATGTACAATGTTGATGGTGGTGGTGGTATTCAACTCAACGATCAACCAGGTAATTTAAAAACCATTGACCCAAGTATTAGTGCCGATGGTAAATTGGTGTATTACAGTCAGCGTAATGGTGCATGGAATTACAATGCACTACTTCCACAATATCAAATTGGTGTGTACAATAAAGAAAAGGGAGAATTCAATACCATTACATCGAGGTATGGTTCTGCATTTACGCCCACTTTAAGTAAAGACGGAAAATGGATGGTGTATGGTTCTCGATACCAAGATAAAACAGGTCTTGTTTTACGTAACTTATTAAATGGTGATGAAAAGTGGTTGGCTTATCCGGTGCAAAGAGATGATCAGGAAAGTATTGCACCGCTGGGCGTGTTACCAGGTATGAGTTTTACGCCAGATAGTAAATATATATTAGCTAGTTATGGAGGTAAAATTTGGAAATTATCGGTAGCTGAAGAAGTGCCTTCAGAAATTGCTTTTGAAGCAAATGTGAATTTAGAATTAGGCCCTCGTTTATATTTTAATTATCCAGTTAAAGATACTGCCTATGCGCTAGGTTCACAAATTAGAGATGCGGTACCAAGTCCAGACGGATCTAAACTTGCGTTTACTTCTCTCAACCGTTTGTATGTGATGGATTATCCCAACGGAACGCCAAAGCGTTTAACCAATCATAATTTTGTAGAAGCGATGCCAGCATGGAGTCCGAACGGACAATTCTTGGCATTTGTAACATGGAATGATGACGATGGCGGCAATTTATATACCATTAATGCAGATGGTTCTTCCATAAAAAAATTAAGCACTGAGTCTGCATATTATGCACAACCAGCTTGGAGTTACAACAACCGAATCGCGTATTTTAAAGCACCTAACCGTATTTTTAAAGAAGCAGAATCTCCATCTTATAATGGATCGGAAGCAAAAATGAATTGGATAGAGCCTACTGGTGGCGAAGAACATTTTATTGATTTTGCAAATGGAAGAGGCAATATTCATTTCACAACCAACACCGATCGTGTATTTTTAAATGGCGGCGGTGGTACTTTATTGTCTATTAGATGGGATGGTACCGATACCAAAACACATGCGCGCGTTTCTGGTATTACCACTTATGGTTCTGTTGCTGATGCAGATCATGGTTATGTAATGGGAAAAAGTAGATCTAATTTAGAGCCTATTAATAATTGCATGTTACCAGAATCGGCGGGTGATAAAGAGCCTCAACAAATGCCAAGTTCTGCAGATATTATTTTGATGGCACCTAAAGGCGACCTTGCACTAGCTCAGGTTAACAACAACGTTTATGTTGTTACGATTCCTGAAGCAGGCAAAACACCTTCAATTTCTGTGGCATCACCACAAAATAGTAGTTTCCCGGCTCGCCAATTAACCGAGATAGGCGGTGAGTTTCCAGCTTGGGAAGCGAATGGTAAAAAGGCACATTGGAGTTTAGGTAATGGCCACTGGGTGTATGATGTAGAACGTGCTAAGCTTGTAGAAGACTCTGTTAAAACAGCAAAGAAATCAGAAACAAAACGAATTTCTGATAGTACCGCTGCATTAAAACTTGCTGGCCCTGCTGCTAAAAAATTAGCAGATTCACTTGTTACTATTGCAAAAGCAGATACATTAAAAGTAAAAGCAGATAGTATTTACAATGCCGAATTAAAGAAAAAAGAAAAATACAGTCCTTCTGAAACACAGGTAAAAGTATTTTATCAAAAAGATATTCCTTCGGGAACACTTCTATTAAAAAATGCTAGAATTATTACCATGCGTGGTGATGAAGTGATTGAACGAGGCGATATCCTGATTGTAAATAACCGTATACAACAGGTGGGCAAATCCGGATCAATCAAAGTACCAGCAGGTACTAAAACCATTGATTGTGCTGGCAAAACTATCACTCCAGGTTTTGTAGATACCCATTCGCATATGTGGCCTTTTTGGGGACTACATAAAAATAATGTTTGGTTGTATGCTGCTAACCTTGCCTATGGCGTAACAACAACACGTGACCCACAAACGGCTACCACCGATGTATTAACGTATGGTGACATGGTAGAAGCAGGTCAAATTCCTGGCCCAAGAATTTATAGTACTGGCCCTGGTGTTGGATACTGGATGTATAATTTACAGAGCTATGATCAAACAAAAAAAGTACTAGAGCAATACAGTAAATACTATAAAACTCAGTACATCAAAATGTACTTGACTGGTAATAGACAAGCCCGTCAGTGGATTATTATGGCTTCTAAAGAGCAAAAATTAATGCCAACCACCGAGGGTGGTCTTGATTTTAAAATTAACATGACCCATATGCTTGATGGTTATCCGGGTATGGAACACTCTTTACCTATTTATCCTTTATACAAAGATGTTACCAAATCTTTTGCTACTAGTAAAATCACATTAACACCAACATTAATTGTTGCGTATGGTGGCCCTTGGGCAGAAAACTTTTACTACACCACCGAAAGTCCTTTACACGATCCAAAGCTTAATAGGTTTACTCCATACGAAGAGTTAAATCAAAAAGCTGCAAGAAGAGCGGGTAGTTTAGGTGGTTGGTTTACGCCAGAAGACCATGTATTTCAAAAACATGCTGAAGGATTAAAAAGCATTGTAGACCAAGGTGGGTTAGTAGGTGTTGGAAGTCATGGACAATTACAAGGTCTTGGTTACCACTGGGAACTTTGGAGCATCGCTAGTGGTGGTATGAAAGAACATCATGCACTTAAAACAGCAACCATACTTGGTGCAGAGGCACTTGGTTTGGATAAAGATTTAGGAAGTATTGAGTCCGGTAAACTAGCCGATTTAGTTATCATGAATGACAATCCACTCGTTAACATTAGAAATACCAACAAAATCAAATACGTACTTAAAAATGGTCGTTTGTATGATGGTAACACACTTGATGAAGTGTACCCGAATGCTAAAAAATTGGATATCAGTTCTTGGACGAAACAAGCGCCTGTTGTAAATACACCGGTGAAACAATAATATCGTATAGGTAAAAATTAAAAGGCGGCACTTATAGTGTCGCCTTTTTTATGTTCTAAAAAGTCTAATTAGAATTTTGGATGAATACCCGTATAGTTATGCGGTGTAATCTTTTTTAACTCAGTTTTAATCGCTGCACTTACTTTTAATTTGGTAATAAATGCATGAATCGATTTTTTATTGATACTATTATTACCCCTGGTTAAATCCTTTAAAGCTTCGTACGGGTTAGGGTAGTTTTCTCTACGTAAAATGGTTTGAATCGCTTCTGCAACTACCGCCCAATTATTTTCTAAGTCTGATTTTAATTTTGCTTCGTTGAGTACAAGCTTACCAAGTCCTTTTTCGATAGATTTAATAGCTATTGTCATATGTGCTACAGGTGTTCCAATATTACGAAGCACTGTAGAGTCTGTTAAGTCTCTTTGTAATCTACTAACAGGTAATTTAGCCGAAAGGTGCTCTAATAGGGCATTGGCCATACCTAAATTGCCTTCTGCATTTTCAAAATCGATGGGGTTTACTTTATGCGGCATGGCACTTGATCCCACTTCGCCTTTTTTGGTTTTTTGCTTAAAATAATCCATAGAAATGTATGTCCAAATATCTCTAGACATATCAATTAAGATGTTGTTGATACGCTTTAAATTGTCAAAATGAGCGGCAAAATAATCGTAGTGCTCAATTTGTGTGGTAAACTGCATACGTTGTAGGCCAAGTCTATCTTCCACAAATTCGTTAGCTAGTTCTACCCAGTTCCTTTTTGGAAAAGCAATATGGTGTGCATTAAAATTTCCAGTTGCACCACCAAATTTTGCAGCATATGGTATATTCAAAAATAGGGCAATTTGATTGTGTAAACGCTCAACAAATACCATAAACTCTTTACCTAATTTGGTAGGAGAAGCCGGCTGTCCGTGTGTTCGAGCAAGTAGTGGAATGTTTTTCCAGGTAACAGCAAGATCTTGAACATGTTGCATTAAATTAATAAGGGCTGGTAAATAATCATATTCCATACTATTTTTCCAACTTAATGGAATAGCCGTATTATTAATATCTTGAGATGTTAATCCAAAATGAATCCACTCTTTTAATTCACTACAACTCGCTTTATCGAGTTGGATTTTTAAAAAATATTCTACCGCTTTAACATCATGGTTGGTAGTCGCTTCAATTTCTTTGATTGTTTTTGCGTCGTCTTCACTAAAATTATCTTTTAGGTCTAGTAAAAACGTCTTTGCTTTTGCAGGGAGCTTGAAAAACTTTTTATCAGCTAAAAAAATGAAGTAATCGATTTCAACAATTACCCGGTACTTAATCAGTGCGAATTCAGAAAAATATTCGTCTAATTGTTGTACTTGCTTTCTGTAGCGGCCATCAATTGGCGAAATAGCTGTTAATTGACTTAATTCCATAATTTGATATCGATTAATGGGTAATTATTGTTTCTTTGCATGCAAATCTACTTCAATTGAGCAAAAAAATACGTGTTGGGGCTGTAAGTTATTTAAATACAAAGCCATTACTCTATGGTTTACAGCATCATGCCGTGTTCGAAAGTATCGAATTAATAGAAGATTATCCGGCCAATTTGGCCATAGCATTACAAGATAATGCTATAGATATTGGGCTTATACCTGTGGCGGTAATCCCTGATTTAGCGGAGTCATATATTATTTCAGATTATTGCATTGGTGCTACAGGGCCTGTTGCTTCGGTATGTATATTTAGCCAAGTACCTATAGAATCTATACAAACAGTGTATCTCGATTACCAAAGTAAAACCTCTGTAAACCTGGCCCGAATTTTATTCAAAAACTATTGGAAAAAAGACGTGTTGCTCCTAGAGGCCCCTGCCAATTTTATGGATTTAATTGATGGCACAACGGCTGCTGTAATAATAGGAGATAGGGCGCTAGATAATTACAACAGTTATCCTTACCGTTATGATTTGGCAGAAGCCTGGATGAACTATACGGATAAGCCTTTTGTATTTGCCACTTGGGTGTCTAATAAACCACTTGATGATTTGTTTATTACAAATTTCAATGAAGCCAACAAGCTTGGTGTCGAAAATATTGATATAGTAGTTGATCAGCTATCGCATTCAAATAATACCTACGATTTACATACTTATTTCACAAAAAATATTAGCTATAACCTAGATGCGGCTAAAAAAGAGGGGATGGCCCATTTTTTATCTTTGCTATAAATACTATTAACTATGTATAGTTTTTTTTGATTCTATTTTTAATAAATTTCCAGATATACTGAAACGATACTCTGTTTTCGGTGTAAATAACTTCCTTGTTATTGATGAGTGTTTTTAAGTTGTCGAGGTACCAATCTTTATGCTTGTCAACAATGTAATTGATTAGGGCAGCTCTGTTGGGTATGGTATCGTTTGCTAGTGTAGATTTATCTGTTTGCCTATAAAATAATAAATGCTCTGGAATCACATGTACATTCCAGTTTTTTTGTGCAATTCGGATATAAAATTCCCAATCTTCGTAACCCATTTTCATGGATTCATCGTATCCACCCACTTCATCCCAAACTGATTTTTTTACCATCGCACAGGCAGGACATTGATTGGAAAATAAAAAGTTAGCAGCGGTTCCACCTCTTGGTTTTGAACTACCTGTTTTGTTTCCAAAAAAACGGATATAACTCGTTACTACTGCTGTTTGTGGCTCTTTTTCAAATACGGCTAAAGCTTTTTCAAAAAAAGTAGCATCAAAATAATCATCGGCGTCTATGGCTGCAATAAAAATCCCTTTGGCGTGTTTAGCACCGGTATTTCTAGCTGCAGACATACGTGCATTGGCCTGATGAATAACCTGAATTTGCGCGTCGTCAGATAAAGAATTTAGATAGGTAATAGTTGATTCGTCGGTAGAACCATCATTTACCACAATAATTTCAAAATCAGTAAAGGTTTGCTGCTTTAATGTAGCAATGGTTTCAGGTAAATATTTACCATCATTATAACAAGGGATAACAACACTAATGTGTGGATTTGTCATGTTTGATTGATTTACCTGTAACAAAATATATTAAGTTGAACATCGTAAATAGTACCCGTTTGTTTTTGATAAAAAGGCATGTCTAAATTATCGGCAGCCATTTTTATATAAGTTTTAAAACCTGCATTTGAAACAATCCGCAAAATGGTTTCCAATTTATAGGTTTCGATAGCTAAACCATGGTATTCGATAAACAAATGTTGCACTTTATGAAGTTCGTTTTCGATATCTTGAACAACAGGATATTCGGCACCTTCTATATCAATTTTTAATAAATCGATTTGCGTTTGATCGGCTAAAATAGTCGCTAATTTTATAGTAGGTACTTGAAAACTACTATTTCCAGTTACATCAATACTACTTGCTTCTGACCCTTTGTTATCAAACGAAATAGTTCCGTTTTCTGTCCAAACTGCTGCTCTATGAAGGGTATAATTGGTAATGCTATTTTGAGCCATATTTTTTTCAAAGATGTCTGCTAAACTTAGATCAGGTTCAAATGCAATTAGTGTAGCACTTGGGTAAATAGTTTTAAAATACAAACTACTAATACCAATATTAGCGCCACAATCTATAATAACAGGATTTGTATGAGTTGCATCAAAACGGTATATTTCAGATACAAATATTTCATTATATGTTTTTAGTAATTCATAGGGTCTTTTATATAAAACAGAAATGGGGCCAAGCTTTCTTAATTTGAGGGTGATATCATCTTCATGTTTGATGATTTTACCCGTAAACCATGAGATAGGGTCAAACCTAGTGTCGAGCGCATGCCCATTGAGGTTTTTTCTAATGCCTTGCAGTATATTTGTAATCAAGCCCATAATTACGATCAATTAATGAATCAACCACTTGTATCTATATGTATTCCTGCTTATAAAAAGCCAGAATATGTTGTTCGTTGCATTGAATCGGTGCTCAAGCAAACCTACAAGCAGGTTGAAATTGTCATTTCTGACGATTCTCCCAACCAAGATATAAAATTAGCAATAGAATCTTACAATTCGAGTATCTCTATTAAATATTATCACAATAATCCAGCATTAAAAAGCCCCATCAATTGGAACAACGCGCTTAATAAAGCTACTGGTTATTTTTATATGCTGATGCATCAAGATGACTGGTTTAAAGTAGATGATGCTATTGAAACCTACATTCAAACCTTTGAAGCAAATCCACAAGTTGATTTTGCTTTTTGTAGAAATACGGCCATTGAACCTGATGGTCAAGTTTTACAATTACAAGCAATTCCTTCCTTGCTAAAGGACATGCAAAAGCATCCCAATCACTTAGTAAGGGCTAATGTTATTGGGCCACCTAGTAATACCATGTTACGCAGTAAAGTTTCTGTTAGGTATGACGAAGCTTATATTTGGCTTGTTGATGTTGATTATTATGTTCAGTTATTAGAAGCTGGGCATGGCTATAAATACCTAAATGCGCATTTGGTAAGCATTGGACTCCATGAAGATCAAACCACTGTTTTTTGCCGAAACAATGAAGATGTTATCATTAAAGAAAATATTTGGTTTGCCAGCAAAATAGGCCGTAAAGCGTTTAAGGATATTCTTATTTATGACTATTATTGGCGCCTGCTACGTAACTATAAAATACGTTCGATACAAGATATAACTGTAACAGGTGTGAATGAGGAAACCATTTTACCTGTCATACATCATATGCTTGCGCTACAACAAAATATGCCATTATCCATTTTAAAAATGGGTATCATATCCAAGACACTTATGTTTTTTAATTATTTGCTAAAACCCAATCATTAAAAATCAATGCTCTCCGTTGTAATTGTTAACTATCACTCCATGCCTTGGCTAACAAAGCTTTTTGCTTCTGTTACGCAGTTGTATGCATCAGAAAATATAGAATGGATTGTAGTTAACAACGCATCTGGTCACAATGATCAACAAGAACTTCTAGATCAATTTTCTTTTATTCATTGGCTTGAAATGGGCTACAATGCTGGTTTTGCTAGGGCTTGCAATAAGGGTATTGAGACTTCGCAAGGTGACGCTGTTTTATTGTTAAACCCCGATACCTATTTTACAGACAATAGTTTAGTTATTTGTTACAACCATCTAAAAGACAGTGACGCTGTTGCTTGTGGAGTTCAGCTCTATACTCCAGAAGGTCTTCCTCAATACAGTGCTTCGCATTTTATGCGTGGCGGATTAAACTATTTATTAAAAATTCCTATTTGGGGATCCATCTTAAAAAAACTAGCGGCAGGTGTTAATGTTGCAAAACCTAGTTTAGATAAAGCAGTTGGAACGCAGCAGGTAGGATGGATTTCTGGTGCTTTTTTAATGGTTAAAAAAGAGGCGATTGATAAAGCAGGTATGCTTGATGCTTCGTTTTTTTTATATGGTGAAGAAGTCGAGTGGTGTTATAGACTTCGCAAAATTGGCCCCCTAGAACTTTATGGTAACTTAAGTGTAGTTCATTTAGAAGGTGTTAATATTTCAAATGCAAGTGGGAGCGAAGTAAACGATTATAACTATTTGTATGACAAAAAAGGACTACAACTTATGGTCTCCAATCATTTATTGGTGCGTAAGGTTTTTGGAATAAGTTGGTGTTTATTTCATTACTTCAATTACATGTGGGGTGCGATTATATGCCTTATCGCAAATCCACTAAACCAGAAAAAAAATGCAGTACGGTTTATGGGTAACTGTTTGCGTTTAACCACCTGGATGCCAGCAATACTTTTTAATGTAAAAAAGCTCTACAAGGTTTTGTAGTTGTTAAAGTCCAATCAATCCTTTTAAAGTATCAATTCTAAATTTTACAATAGGCCAAAATTGCGCGGGCTTTCCTTTAATGGTATATCCGAGGCCTAATACAATTGCAGCGGCTAGCTTACATAAATATTCGATCACCTTTTTAAAGTAACTAAAACTGCCAATGGCAAGGGTTCTGGTTTTTTCGCCACGGCCCATGCCACTTGCAACATTGTATAAATAAGTTGGTGTTAATTTTTTAGTTTCTACAATATGGTGCACGACAATAGAAGGGTCATAATAGATAGTGTGTCCAAGTTCCATAATGCTATAAAAAAGGGCTTTGCCTTCTCCACCAATTCTTACCGTTCCAACAACACCCGGAAGGGCTTCATTAAAACCACCTACCTGATCATAAACATCTTTTCTCACAATCATATTAGATTCAAGTGGGTACTTGCCATTTTTAAAAGGGGTATAGGTTTCGCTGTAATGGAAATGTCCCACCATCGACGAAACATAATAACTCATCCAAGCTGGTTCCGCTGGTATATACTTTGGAATGATTCGACCACCAAAACCAACACGTTCAGGGAAATTATGAATATGTTTTAAAATATTTTGTACAAAATCTGGAAATGCAACAGCATCATCATCCATAAAACATAACCATTGACCTGTAGCTAATTTGGCACCCGTGTTACGTGCAAATGATGCACCTTGTTTAGTTTCTGAACTGATGATAAAATTGCCGAGTGGATGTGTTGTTCTCCAATCATTAGCTATTTGTAAGCTGTTATCTGTAGAATTGTTGTCAACGAAAACAACTTCAAAATTTGTTAGATAATCTGTAGACTCGTATAAACTATCGAGGGCCCCAGTGATATAACTAGCTCTATTATAACTACAAATGATAATTGATAACATTAATCTTTTTTAGACCTTACATAAAATACAATAGATCCAATAGCCAATAACCAAACCAGTGATACGGCACCTAAACCTAATTTATTCGCTACAATCACTTCGGTAGGTTCAAACTTAAATGTTATTTTATGAGAACCAGCTGGAACTTCGATAGTCCGTAACACATAGTTACATTTATAAATGGGTGTCTCTTTATCATCGATAAATGCTTTCCAACCATAGGTATAATAGATTTCACTAAATACAGCTAATTGTTTTGAACTAGATGTACTCGTGTATTCCATTTGGTCATTTTGCTTGCGCATCAGCTTAATGCTCGCTGCACTATCTTTTGCGTATACAGTATCCAATTTCCAATCTTGCTTTTCAACCACTGCTTGTGTTGCTGGATTAAAGTTTGTGATTGTTTTCATAACTGCAGCTGCATCAGGTTGCACAGAAACATTTTGAACAAACCATGCATTACCTAGTGCATCAGGATTTGGAATGGTATCTTTATTAATATCTCCCTGAATAAAATACTTGGTGTTTAGCATATTAGCCGTTGGCATACTATTCGGAAAATTGTACCACTGATTTTCTATAAGGTCTTGATATATACTAAGTTTAGCCGGATGGTAACCACCAACACTATGATGGAAATAAGAATTTAATGCACCAGAATTAAATGCCGCTTGAATACCACCACGTAAATCTAATACACGATAATAAGTAGTGTCTTTAAATAAAGCTGCATCGGTAGGAGAAGGATTGAAATTAGCTTCCGCTTCGATGGCTTCAGAAAAATTAGATGCATTAAAATATTGTAAGTCTACTCTAAATAAATCAAATAATGCAACAAAGCCAATGGCAACAATAAAAATAACTTTTGAGATAAACTTTCTATAATATAGAAAAATTGCTACAAATAAAACGGCTGCGAGTCCAAGTGATTTAAACAAGTCTGACGAAAACATGGCTTGTCTATCTGCAGCTAACCCGTCCACTAAGCTGGCTACTGGTGCTTCAAAAGCAGCTCGTTGGTTTGGATCAGGTATTTGTTGTACTTGTTTAATTAAATTAGCTTCTGAGTTGCTTTTAAAATTTTGAGTGGCATAAAAATAGAAAGCAATTACAAAAAGTGCTCCAGTGACATAAAGTGCTGGTTTGATTTTCTGTAAAAATGATTCTTTATTATCTTCAAATTTATTTGCAATTTCTTGTGCACTTAATAATGCCATTATGCCTAGTAATAAAGTAGGAATCACCATAATCATACTAGGTGCTCTAAACTTATTATAAAAAGGTAAATGATCTAACATAAAGACATTAAAACTTTCGAAGTATAAACCATAAGACAATAAAATCGATAGGATGATGGCAGCACCTATCCAATAACGGTGTTTGATATTTTTAAATCCAAAACCAATAAGTGCTATTAAGCCAAATAAGAAACCAATATAGGGAGGGCCAGCAGTATAGCCTATGCCACCCCAATAAAAACGGATATAGCCTTGTAATTGCTCAGCAACTTGTTGTGGCATGGATTGTAAAGCCTCAATGGCTTTAGAGGCTGCTGGATCAATAGTATTGGGGTCACTACCACCACCATAAATATTAGGGAATAGGAGTGTTAGAGGTTCTGGCTTAAGCATGCTATAATCAAGTGCATATGCTTTACTTAATCCCTCTGTAGATTTTGTACCATCAGCCTTTGCAAGAGCTGAGCCACCTCTTATGGAAGCTTTTCCATAGTTATAGGTACTAAAAAGCATTGGGGCATTACTTAAAATACCTAGTAGTATCACAACAGCAGCGCCTGCAAAACATTGTAGAATTGATTTGTAAGTTTTTGCTTTGATCCAAACGATTAAGTAGTACAACGAAATAAATCCTGCAATAATAAAAGTGTAATAAGCTATTTGAAGGTGGTTACATCCAAATAGCTCGGTACTTGCAATGGCGAGTAATATGAGCCCTGAAATAAATTTTCGTTCATACACGAGTATCATTGAACCAATAAAAAATGGCATGTACGCAATAGCATGTAATTTGGTAATGTGCCCAACTATAGCAATGATAGGATTGTAAGTTGCAAATCCATATCCTAAGGCTCCAACAATACCAATTAAATAATGAACGCCTAGTACCTGCGATAAAAAGTAAAAGGCAAGGCATGCCAAGAAAAAATATCCCATAGGTTCAGGTAGGCCCATTTGAAATATAGCGTCTAACTTACCTAATGAATAGGCAAAAGGGATAATACCGGTAATTTGATAGGCAGGCATTCCAGCAAACATTCCATTTGTCCAATAAGGAAGGGTACCTGTTGCTTCTTTACTTTTGAGTGCATCTTGCGCCATACCTTGCCACTGCACTACATCCGATTGTTGTAAAACTTTACCTTGTAAAATAGGTTTACAATAAACGAGGGTAACTATTAAAAATACTCCAACTGCAATAAGATGCGGAATTATTGATTTTAGGTTAAACTGCTTCATATTATGGATTTTCGCGTGCTACAAACCTAACAAAATTTTACTTTAAAATATCCTTTCAATGCTTCTAAATAAACAACTTACACGTATTTTTAGTGTATTATTGATAACATGAAGAAATACCAATTTTATTCTAAAATTACATTTATTTGTAATATATTGTTTTGTATATGTATATATGTAAGAGGTGTAAAAATTGGAACTGAATCAAATGACTTCTTAATGCCATATAATTCCGCAATTATTATTCTAGGTTGGTTTGTAGCACCCATACTCACATTCTTTGAAAATATTTACCTGTTTTGGTTGTTTGTTAAAAAACAAGACTCCGGAATCCCAGCTTGGCGAATAGTTGCCACCGTACTCTTTTTAATTGCACAAATATTTGTTCATTTTATAATGCCTGCATGATTCATTCTATTTTAAAAGACAAGCCAACCAAATTATTTGTAAGTATTGCGGCCTTTTTTATTGCCAATGCACTGATTGCTGAATGTATTGGGGGTAAAATATTTTCACTTGAAAAAGTGTTTGGTATGACGCCTTCCAATTTTACCATTTTTGGTCAATCTGGTTTAGCCTTTAATTTAACCTGTGGTGTATTATTATGGCCACTTGAATTTATCGTTACCGATATTGTAAACGAATATTACGGCCCAAAAGCAGTAAAGCGTATAAGCTATACGGCAGTGGTACTTATTATTTATGCATTTATCATGTTTTATGGAGCCATGCATGTAGCACCCGCCGATTTTTGGATTACTTCTAAACAAGCAGATGGTATTGATAATATGCAAACAGCGTTTAGTGGCATATTTGGACAGGGTATGTGGATTATTTTGGGAAGTATTACGGCCTTTCTAGTAAGCCAGCTCATTGATGTTACTGTCTTTCATAAAATAAAAAAGATGACAGGAGAAAAGTGGGTGTGGTTACGTGCAACTGGATCTACTGTTGTATCGCAACTGGTAGATAGTTTTATTGTTTTGTTTATTGCGTTTAAAATTGGTAACGGCTGGACTTGGCAATTGGTACTTGCCATTTGTCTAGTAAATTATGCATACAAATTTACAATGGCTATTATACTAACACCAATGATATATATTATCGAAAAGCAAATTGATAATTATTTAGGACCTGAAACCGCTCATAAAATGAAACGTGCGGCTATGGGATTAGAAAATGAGTAAGTGTTACAGTGCTTGTAACATTTTATTAATGACAATTTTATCGATAGGAAGGGTCATTGCTTCTTCAGATAAATCTTTAAGCAGAATCCATCTTGTGTGCTCAGCTTGTCCATTTTGATTGGTAATTTCTTCGGGTTTAAAGTCAAACGCAATTGACCTTGTTTGAAGTTTACTTAAGCTTATTGGCGTTACATAATAATAAATCGATAAAATCTGATCTCCAGCTTTAAATGCAGATGGCTGATAAAAATCTGTGGTATAAATATGATCTCCAACTGTTACATCAAGTCCGGTTTCTTCCTTAAATTCACGTATTAGACAATCACGGGTTCCTTCACCAAATTCTAGACCTCCACCAGGTAATTTTGTAAAATAATCACCCCTAATAAATTCATCACTCACTAATAATCCATGATCATGATCTATTAATATACCGTAAACCCGTACTGTTATATGTGACATGTTAAAACCATTTCTTTTTCATAAAATACCAGCTAATAATACCAGCAAGTGCTAATGACAAACCAATTGGAATGTAAAATGAATAGGGGTGATGGGCCCCTGGTATGTGGTCTACGTTCATTCCATATAAACTTGCGACCATTACGGGAAGTGATAAAATAATGGTAATGGACGTTAAACGTTTCATCACATTGTTAAGATTATTACTAATAATGCTTGCAAAAGCATCGAGGGTGCTAGTTAATATATTGGTATAAATATTGGCCATTTCTAGTGCCTGGCTGGTGTCTACAATTAAGTCATTTAAAAATTCACGTTCTTCTTCAGTTAAGCCTAAAAAATTAGTACGTTCTAATTTCATCATAAGCATTTCATTGCTTTTTAATGCTGTAACAAAATATACTAGACTTTTTTGTATGCGCATTAGATTAAACAAATCAATATTGCTATTGCTTTGATACATGCTAGACTCATACTGATTACGCCTTATATTAATTTCTTTTAAGCACTCCATAAAGTTTTGAACGACTTTTTCAAAAACTTTAAGAATCATCATATTTTTTTTATCTGGATGTCTTTTTTGAAAAGAATTTAAAAATTTATTGATGGCGCCATTATCAAAGGAATTAACCGTTATAATTTGTGTATGCGTTAAAATAATACAAATAGGAATGGTAATATAGAAAGCATCACTATCATTAAACGAATTATTTTCGGTGGGTGTTTTGATAACCACAAATTTTACATTGTCTGCTATTTCGTAACGCGGACGCTCATCTATATCCAAAGAGTCCCTCAAAAATTCGATAGGGATGTCTAATTTTTCACTTAAATCAATAAATTCCTCTTCCTTAAAAGGTGGTACTAGGTTCACCCATACACCTACTTCTGGGTTGTCAATTTCTACCGTTTGACCTTCTATATTTTTGAAATATTGAATCATGCTGCCTACTTTTAAAAATTATATAGTAATTTGACCTTCAAAGACAAATGATGCAGGGCCGCATAGCCAAACATCTGTAAAATGCTGCTCATCTATTTTATTGAATTTTATCAAAAGATTTCCACCCAGAGTTCTAATTTTTGTTTCTTGTTTGCCAACATTAACCTTACACATTGCTAATGCTGCTGCTGTAACGCCCGTTCCACAGCTAAAGGTTTCGTTTTCTACACCACGTTCATAAGTTCGAACAAATAATTCGTTATCCTTCAATTCTACAAAGTTTACATTGATTCCAACTTTGTTATACGTTTCATTATAGCGTATTATTTTACCATTTGCGTAAACATCAAAAGTGGCAAGTTGCGTAACAGGTTTGATATAATGAGGTGATCCCGTATTTAAAAGAGTAGCATCATTTTGATAGGAGACCTCGTTTACATCAATCATTTTCAAATGCACCCACCCATTAGCGTCAATAACAGCTTCATGTTCACCATCAGAAGCAATAAATGTATAAGTAGCTGGCTGTATCCCCTGATCAAATACAAATTTTGTTAAACACCTGCCACCATTACCACACATAGTTCCTGGAGCACCATCGGCATTATAGTAGACCATTTCAAAATCATAGCTATCATGCTTGTTTAAAAGCATCAGACCATCTGCTCCAATTCCAAAATGCCGATCACACAATAAGGCAACTTGTTTATTAGATAATTGAATAAGACCTTCTCGATTATCGACAATCATAAAATCGTTTCCTGTACCTTGGTATTTATAAAAATGTAACAACATAATTAAAGTGTTGAAATTATTTCTAATGATTGTTTGATTAAATTTTCTACAGCTGCATTACCATCTTTACTAAAAGTTTTAGAAACTCTATTGGCGACAATGGCACTCAAACTTAAGCATTGATGACCTTGTAATTTACCCAATCCATAAATGGCACTTGTTTCCATTTCAAAATTTGTTATTTTATGAGGGCCGTAATTAAAGGTTGTTAATTGATCTATCAGTTCGGTGTGCATCAGCGGTAAACGAAGCACCCTACCTTGTGGACCATAAAATCCAGGACAAGTTACTGTTATTCCTTGATGATAGCCTGTTACGAAATGTTTAAGTAATTTAACGCTTGCACCTGTTATGTATGGACCAGAAAATGATTTATTGAGTGTTATTTGATCTTCAAAAGCTGTTAATATTTGAGCTTCTTCACCATTGTTTTCGTGTTTGTAGAAATGAAGTAAGTTATCAATTCCAAGTCCGTGCGTACTAGCCACAAAACTATCTACTGGTATATCTGCTTGCAAAGAGCCAGATGTACCAAGTCTAATAATTTGAAGGGTGGTTAACGTATTTTTTATGGTTCTTGTTTCAAAGTCAATATTAACAAGCGCATCTAGTTCGTTTAGTACAATATCAATATTATCAGGACCAATACCTGTCGAAACCACAGATATTCTTTTACGACCAATAAAGCCAGTATGGGTAACAAACTCCCGATGCTGGCCTTTAAACTCTATATGATCAA
>CAMDLR010000026.1 GCA_945901845.1 Sediminibacterium ginsengisoli
TCTACTGGAATGGTGGCAATAGAAATATCGGCACCTTTTGTAATATGCGCCTGCCACATATCATTAAAGTCCATTTGATAGAGTTGATCACCACTTAAAATTAAAATGTAATCGAAATCTAAATTTGAAATATGACGCAGCGATTGACGAACCGCATCGGCAGTACCCTGAAACCATCCAGGATTATCCGGGGTTTGCTCCGCTGCTAAAATATCTACAAAGCCACTACTAAAAGCACTGAAGTGATACGTGTTTTTGATATGCTTATTAAGTGACGCAGAATTAAACTGCGTTAATACAAACATGCGGTTGATATGGCTATTAATACAATTACTAATAGGGATATCTACGAGCCGGTACTTACCTGCAATAGGCACAGCAGGCTTGGATCTACTCACTGTTAATGGAAATAATCTAGAGCCAGCGCCACCGCCTAAAATAACAGCCAATACTGATTTTGAAATCGTACTCATACATTTATTTTTTTTATCCATGTTATATTGAATCGTAAACCCTAGTATAAGACTGAACCGTTTGCTCCCAGCTATGGTTGATTTGCATCATCCGTTCACGCATCCATAACAAATGTTTTTTATTTTCAAAAACTTCAACGGCCCGCCTAATAGATTGTACAATATCTGTTTCATTGGCATGCGTAAACCTGATACCGTAACCTCCCTCATCTCCCATATCAATAACCGTATCTTGAAGTCCTCCGGTACTGCGCACCATGGGCACTGTTCCATAACGCATGGCATAGAGTTGATTTAAACCGCAAGGCTCTACACGAGATGGCATGAGTAAAAAATCGGCAGCGGCATAGAGCCCATGACTCAACGATTCGTTGTATCCTACACTAACTTTAATACAATTATTATTGGCCAAGGCCAAATTTGTTAAGCCAGCTTCTACGGCAGGTTCACCACTTCCTAAAATCACATAAGAAGCTTTCGCACCATAGGTTTGAACGGCTATGTGTAGCGCCCCAGGTAAAACATCGGCAGCTTTTTCACCCACTAACCTTCCAATAAAAACAAAAAGTGGCTTTGCCGCATCCAATCCAAACTGGTCACAAATATTTTGTTTGTTTTTTTGCTTCCCAGCCGTTACTGTTTTTACAGAAAAGTATTCGGTTAAATAATTATCTGTTGATGGATTCCAAACCTCGTGATCTATTCCATTTAAAATACCAACACATTTATTTTTTTCGGAAGCGATTAATGTTTCGAGGCCATTGGCGTGGTGCATGAGCTCTAGCATATAACTTGGGCTTACCGTTGTAACCTTACGCGCACATTTAATAGCAGCGGCTAGTGGATTGATACTGCCTCCCCAATCTAGTAACCCTTTTTTTGACAAATCCCACCTCGGAATTAATGTTGATTTATTCCAGTCCATCCAACCCTGATACTGCGCATTATGAATGGTTAATACCGACGGCACTTCTTTTAGATTTTGATAATCATAACAGTGCTGCATCATAAAAGGAATAAGGCCTGCATGGTAATCGTGACAATGCACCACAGATGGGCGGTGGTTCCAATGTGACATCCAGTGCACTACTGCAATTTGAAAAGCAGTAAAACGCTCTGTATCATCGGGGTAGCCATAAATTTTTTGACGGTCTAATAAGCCATGAATATCTACTAGGTATACATCAAAGCCTAGTTTATTGTTTGCTTCTTTAATGATTGTGTACTCAAATTCCCAAGCACCCATAAATGCTTTGGCTTTATAATCCACCACCCAACTAGAACTGTACAAAAAAGGTGTACGGTACATAGGCATCACTACTTTGGCAACAATTCCTGCTTTATTTTGGTATTTTGGTAGCGCCCCTACTACATCACCAAGGCCGCCAGCTTTAGCTACGGGATAACATTCCGCACTGATATGAACCACTTCCATAAGGCTATTTGTAGGTTTAACTCTAATATATGCACTAATTCTAAGCCCACAAACTCTAGTTTTACTTTTTCGGTACCTATTTTATTATTATTTTAGAGCCTACTAACAAATTAAATGATTGACATGAGCCAAACCAAACAGCCCACCAACACCGGTGCATTAACAACCCTCGTGATGGTATTTTTCTTTTGGGGATTTATTGCTGCATCGAACAGTATTTTAATTCCATTTTGTAAAACACATTTTAAACTTAATAATTTTGAGTCGCAACTTATTGGATCTGCATTTTATGGTGCTTATTTTATTGGCTCACTTATTTTGTTTATTTTTTCCAACGTTTTAGGGAAAGACTTACTCAACAAAATTGGATATAAAAAAGGGATTATCTACGGTTTACTTATTTCGGTAGTAGGCGCCCTTCTAATTATTCCATCTGCAAATGCAAATTCATTCCCCGCGATATTAGCTTCTTTTTTTGTAGTAGCACTTGGCTTTTCTTTGCAACAAACTGCAGCACAACCATTTGCTATTTCACTTGGCGACCCTTCTACGGGTTCGCACCGATTAAATTTAGGTGGAAGCATTAACTCATTAGGTACCACACTAGGCCCTATTATTGTAAGTTTTTTCTTATTCGGAACAGCGAATAGTAAAACAGTTAAAGTTGATGTGAGCAATATCAATGTTTTATACATGATTGTTGCTGGTGTGTTTGCAGCCGTTGCATTATTTTTTACTTTCTCTAATTTACCAGACGGTAAAAATGATGAGGCTTTTGAAAAAGCAAATAAAGCCTCTTCTAGTTTATTAATGATGTCACTTTTAATTGGTGCTATCATTGTTGTTGGTCAATTTACAGAAGTTTCAAAACTTACCTTACTACTTATTTCATTGGTTGCGGTTGTAGGTGTATTATTTTACTCTAATAACAGCGCTATTAAAAATAATGATGGCTGGGGTGCTATGAAATATCCACAACTCATTTATGGAATGATTGGCATTTTCGTGTATGTGGGTGTGGAAGTAACCATTGATAATAATTTTGGAGCTCTATTAAAAATACCAGGCTACTTGACAGCAAAGGGACTAGATGAAAGTGCCATTTCAAAATATATCTCACTTTATTGGGGAAGTTTAATGATTGGTAGATGGACTGGCGCTATCAGCGTATTTAACTTAAAAGGAACCCTTAAAACAGTGATGATGGTGGTGGTTCCATTTATTGCATTTGGCGTAGTACTGGGTGTGAGCCAAATATATGGTAACGATGTAAGTGACTTATATGGTTACGCTGTATTTATTGCCATTGCACTTGCTGCTTTCTTTTATGGTCAAGAAAAACCAGTTAAAACTTTATTAGCTGTTTCTATACTTGCTGCTGCTTGTATGCTTGTTGGCGTATTTACAAGCGGTATTGTTTCGGTATACGCATTTATGGCGGGCGGTCTTTGTTGTTCTGTCATGTGGCCTTGTATTTTCTCATTAAGCGTAGCTGGACTTGGTAAATACACAAGCCAAGGATCTGCATTTTTAATTATGATGATATTAGGTGGCGCCATTATTCCACCATTACAAGGTGCTATAGGTGATATGCCAGCAGTAGGCATGCATCAATCGTATTTGTTAGCAGCTGCAGGATTTTTATTTTTAGCCTACTTAGCGCTTAAACAAAAAGCAGTATTAAAAACACAAGGCATCGATTTTGATGCACAGGTTAGTGGTGGTCACTAATTTTAATGGCATCGTTGAACGTAATTGAATAAGTGAACGTGGCAAATATGACGAACCCTATGGAAGCATTAGCAATTGGAATTGACATTGGTGGAACGGGTACCAAATTTGGTATAGTAGACCGCGTAGGAAATGTTTTATTTTCTAGTGAAATATCAACACGCAAGCACAGTGATGTCAATACCTTTATTGATGAACTTTACACAGAGCTTAGTAAGCTGATTGATAATGTTGGCGGCATAGGTCGCATCAAAGGAATTGGCGTGGGCGCACCCAATGGAAACTTTTATACAGGAACCATTGAGTACGCCCCCAATCTTCCTTGGAAGGGCATTATTCCACTGGCCCGCATGATGGAAGACAAATTTAAAATCCCGGTGGTGTTAACCAATGATGCCAACGCGGCAGCTATTGGTGAAATGATGTACGGTGCTGCGCAGGGCATGAAAGATTTTATTATGATTACCCTAGGCACCGGTGTGGGAAGTGGTATTGTGGCCAATGGCAAACTCGTATATGGGCATGATGGCTTTGCCGGAGAACTTGGACACACGACTATTATCCCTAATGGTAGATTACACGAGGGTACTGGAAAAAAAGGTTCCCTAGAATCATACGCATCTGCTACGGGGGTTCGTTTAACAACGCTAGAAATTTTAGAAAAAAGCACGCAACCAAGTTCTTTACGATCGGTTCCGCCAGATCAAATTGATTCAAAAAAAGTATATGAAGCTGCTATTGCAGGTGATGCACTTGCCAAAGAAATTTTTGAATCTACCGGTACAATACTAGGCGCTGCGCTTGCCAACTTTGTTATGTTTTCAAGCCCCGAAGCCATTATTTTATTTGGCGGCTTAACAAAAGCGGGGGATTTAATTTTAAAGCCTACCAGAGAAAGTATGGAAGCGAACCTTATTCAAATTTTCCAAAACAAAGTGAAAATTTTAGTGAGCCACTTGAAAGAATCAGACGCTGCTATACTTGGCGCTTCTGCACTTGCTTGGGATCTTAAATAAGGGTTTGAAGAAATAAATAGTATTAGCGAATCATAAACACGGCTGGCACCGGACGTTGTCCTTCTTTATCGGAAGGCTTAATGGTTTCTTTACCATTAACGAGTAAACAACTACTACCTCCACCATCTAAATTGAGTGCTTCTACACAACCAATTTGCTGCATGAGTTTAGCCATTTCTGTAAGGGTTAATCCGTCTGCTCTTCCTTTAAATCTTCCCTCACAAACAAATAGTATGAGTTCATTATTTGCCGTGTAACCCACTGCTGTTCTCGGATGCTTATCTGAAATGGCTTTACCCGCAAATTTTAATTCTTCGTTGTTGGTGATTTTAACAGCACCATCTTGTAATAAAACCGGACCACCTCCTATCGCTGTTTTTACTTTCCATTTTTTAAAGTCTCCTTTAGAAAGCATCACAGCTGCAGGAACGTCTGCTACCGAATCTTTAAACATGGGAATAACTGTTTGAGATGCGTATACATTGGCATCTGCAGTATCGGTGTATACCCAAGCCACGTCAGGTTTATTAGATTTAGAAATACCCAGGGCCGCACCAAACACATGCCTATAGGTTAATGTATCTTTTCCCTTTCCTGGAAGTGAATGTAAATGATACGATTTTATTTCGCCATTGTCCACCACCAAATTTAAATTTGAATTGTGCGCGAATTCAAAAAAAGTAGCGTTCATAACAAGCAGCGGCTTATTTGAAATAGAGTCGTAAAACTTTTGAGGCGTATAACGTTTGCCATTACCAACTGCGGTAGATAAAGTATGTGATTTATCTTTTAAATCGAAGCTAATATAATAAGCGATATTAAGTTTACCATCAATATCATCGGTGGTTTTATAAACATGCATAGATGCTGGCAAAGGACCAAAATCGGCGTCAACATTTGTCCACTTTACTTGCGCAGCAACACATGTTGAAAATAAAATGAATGCAAAAACAATTACTATATTTTTCATATGCTTTTTTCAGATAGCCATTTATTTTTACCCCATCCTTTAATCACATGCTTTTCACTATGATAAGATGAACGCACGAGTGGACCACTTTCTACATAATCAAAACCAATCTCGTATCCAATCTCACGCAGTTCTGCAAACTCATCGGGGTGCACAAAACGTTGTACCGCTAAATGTTTTTTAGTGGGCTGTAAATATTGACCAAGGGTTAAAACATCACAACCTACATTTACGAGGTCTTTCATGGATTGTACCACTTCTTCTTTGGTTTCGCCAAGACCTAACATCATGCCTGTTTTGGTGCGCATACCGCCTTTTTTTAAAGTTTCTAAAACCCCTAATGAACGTTGGTATTTTGCTTGCACACGCACTTCACGTGTGAGTCTTTCTACGGTTTCCATGTTATGACTAATCACTTCAGGTGCTGCATCAATAAGGCGTTGTATTTGATCTGAGATACCTTTAAAATCAGGTATCAAAGTTTCTAGTGTTGTTGTAGGCGTTAACGCTTTAACAGCCCTAATGGTACTATACCAAATGCCAGAACCACCATCTTTTAATTCATCTCTATCTACACTTGTGATAACTGCATGCTTCACCTTCATTAAATGAATGGCTTCTGCTACGCGCTGAGGTTCATCAAAATCTACGGGCGCTGGACGCCCGGTGGCTACTGCACAAAATCCACAACTACGGGTACACACATTACCAAGTATCATAAAAGTGGCGGTGCCTTCGCCCCAGCACTCTCCCATATTGGGACAGTTACCACTTTCGCAAATGGTATGTAATTTATGGGTGTCTACGAGTCCTCTAACGTGCTTATAACTTTCGCCAATGGGCAGTTTAACACGCAACCAATTGGGCTTTTGTATTTTGGATGTTGTAGGATCTATTTTTGGAACAACAGGTAATTCTTGCATGAAATAGAAATTCTAAATGATTGCTTTGGATGCAAAAATAGGTCACTTTCGCTTACCAAAAATGACAGAAATATAAGCATTAAAGAAGAGGCTACTTTCCTTGTTCAAAAGCATGACTGGCATTTTTTTAGAGAAATAGGTGGCTTTTAAGCCCACTTCTAGGGCAGATACTACTTCATTGTAGCGTCCGTAGTCGAAACGAAGGGCGCCCTTAACATGACCCCCTGGAACAAACTGCATTTCACTAAACCCTTTGCTAAATGAACCTTTACCAAGTACAATGGTAGGATCCAGAAAAAGTTGATCATTGTTGTCATACTTTATTTCCTCTGGCTGGTTGGTTGTTGGATTTTGGATTTGTAAATAATATGGTTTTAATAAACCGGCAGTAATGCCGCCGCCATAAATGGCGGAAACGGCTACGCCGTTTTTATTACCCTTCCCTCCAATTAATTTTTGTTGACCAAAACCAAGCTTTACGTCGAATAAATTATTTTGCTTACCATATACATAGTTGGACAAAATGATAAAACCTTGCGCCGAACTCGCGGTGGGTGTTCTCTCTTCTTTTGGATGTTTATGCTCACCAATTTCGATCCACCACAAATTTGTTTTTGTGATTGATTTGTATTTTCCTTTTTCATAAAAAACACTCCAACCATCGGTATTAAAGTGAATACCTTGCGCAATTTGTTTTTGATATATTAAGGCACCTTCTTCTTCTTGTCTAATGAGCTGATTTATTTTTTCACGGCGTTCATTTTTAAGACGCAGTTTTTCTTCCTGTGCTGGTGATAATTTTCGCTGCTGCGCAAATCCCGAACTCACAAAAAGAAAGCATGCAAAAAGCACAGCTCCTGTTTTTTGAAGGGTTGCAGCTATATTTATTATTTTGTTCACGCTCGTTTGATTAGTTCCTTGTAAATTTAAGGCAAAAATGTACCAATGACAGCACAAATTATTTATAAAACTAAGTTAAGAACTGAGGCTACACATCTACAAAGCGGGACCACCATTGAAACAGACGCCCCCACAGACAATCAGGGCAATGGCGAGCGGTTTTCCCCCACCGATTTGGTAGCCACTGCACTTGCCACTTGCATGGTAACCACTATGGGCATCAAAGCGCAAAGTATGGGTATTGCCCTCGATGGCACTACCGCAGATGCCACCAAAATAATGGTGAGCGACCCGCGCAGAATTGGCAAAATAATAGTACATATTAAATTCCCCGAAAGCCTTCAACTAGACGAAAAAACAAAAGAAATTTTGGAAAAAGTGGCGCGAACATGCCCTGTCGAGAGGACCCTGCACCCAGATGTTGAACTGGATTTTAGTTTTAGTTGGCCTTTGTAAAAGTGGCGCAAAAACGGCGGCAAAGCGGCGAAAAATAATGCACTAACTCATTTGCTGCAATGCCTGCATCACCCTACTTACTGGAAGACCCATCACATTGTAAAAATCGCCTTCCACCGATTTAATGCCCACCACGCCAATCCATTCCTGAATGGCATAGGCCCCTGCTTTGTCGTAAGGTTTGTATTTGTCTACGTAAAACTCAATTTGCTCCGCTGTTAATACATGAAAATGCACGGTTGTACTATCAGCAAAAGCGGTTTCATGGTTTCCATCCAAAATTACAACACCCGTAATCACACGGTGCGTGGCTCCTGAAAGTTTAGACAAAATAAGCATGGCATCTTCTTTGGATGTTGGCTTTCCTATAATTTCATCGCCAAGCACCACAACGGTATCTGCTGCAATCACAATTTCGTTACCACTGAGACCACTCGCAACTGCTACTGCTTTTTGACGCGCAATATATACGGGCACTTCCTCGATGGCAAGGCCTGCTGGATAGGATTCGTTGGTTGGTTGTACAATAACTTCAAAAGAAACCTCTGCCCACTCTAATAAGGTTTTACGGCGTGGCGAGCCAGACGCCAAAATAATTTTTTTATGCATATACACTACAAATAATACCTGAAAAATACCATGGATAAAATACCCGTAAGCATTACTATTTTTATCACCGTACTAAGTTTACCAAAATCTTTTTCTGTTTGTGCTGATAATAATTTTATAAACACCCATATTAATGGAACAATAATGGCGAGCACACAATAAACAATACTTTCCCACCATCCCATCGGCAGTACATACAACTGTAAAATTACTAGCACTGCAATAAGCACCACTAGCCATACCGCCACAAATACTTTGGTAGCCGTTAAACCCCACACAATCGGAATGGTTCTACAACCGTATTTCGCATCACCCACCCTGTCTTCTACATCTTTAATGACTTCTCTAATTAATGAAATAATAAAAGCAAAAGAAACGTATAAAACAGTGAGTCTAAAAAAACGAATTTCTTTTTCTCCCGATTCAAACACCTGATGCAATTGCAATGGTTCCTTGGAAAAAAATATAATAAGAAGTACCCATGCCGTTAATAAAGAAATGAGCACATTACCAATGAGTAATTGTTTTTTAAAGTTGGTAGAATACACCCATAGCAGCACAATACATAGCATGTTCGCAAAAACCAAATACCAATAGGTTTGAATAGGAAGCGCATAGGCTGTAAAAAATAAGCCCAGCATACTTAAAATCAAATGAAAAAATATAACCCAGCGTCTACTAATTACTACGTTCACCACCACTTTACTAGGTTTGTTTATTTGATCGATATTTAAATCAAAATAATCGTTGATACTATTACCAGCAGCGGCAATAAGTACAGAAGCAAGTACAATCAACCAAAATTGCTGGGTACCTGCAGGTGAAGTAGGTCCATAAATACGCTCATAAATACAATACTCAAATAAAAACTGAGTAAGTACAATAAAAACTAAATTACTTGCACGAATAAGCGTCAAAAATGCTGCTATTTTTTTCATGCAATTAATTTTGGTGTATAAAAATTATTGGGATCTAACAGTTGTGTCTTCATTCCAATCACCTCTAACACGCATAATTTTTTCTATCAAATCGCGCACACAACCAGCACCGCCAGTAAGGGGCGACACATAGGCAGATAGTTCCTTGATTTCTGTAGCAGCATCTGCGGGGCAAGCAGCTATACCCACTTCTTTCATCACTTCGTAGTCTGGCATATCATCACCCATGTATGCTGTATTAGCTAGGTCTAACCCGTTAAGTACTAAATATTCTTGTAAAACAGATAACTTGTCTTGCACTTTCATATACACATCCGTAACGCCTAATTTTAGCAAACGGTCTTTTACTTCCGGCGAATCGCCACCAGAAATAATAGCTACATGATATCCTTTTTTTACGGCTAATTGTATCGCATAACCGTCTTTAATATTCATACGTCTTACCATCAGTCCGCCCGGCATCACAAGAAGTGTGCCATCGGTTAAAACACCATCCACATCCAGTAGAATGGTATTTATATTTTTAAACTGATGTAGCATTTAAATTATTTTTGATTGTCTCTCCACTCATACACCCATGCGCTCTGGATCATTTCTAAATGACCCTCCGTGCTTTGTTCTTTGGTGCCAACAAAATTGGGGGTTTCTAAAATCCATGTTAATAAATCAGTAAAACGAATTCTATATATTTTTGCTTCCGAAAAATCATCGCCAAAGCGCTCATATAATTTCATGGCAATATCTTCATGATCTGCCCAGTGTATTGGTGGTTCAAAATGACTCATAGCTATTTTTGATAAAGTAAGTTACAACTAATATTATTCGCCTAAAAACTGTGTTTGATCTGGAAGGGTAATTTCGATGCTTCCAGTACCCGCTTGCAATACGCACTGGCATCCCAGTCTTGAAATGATACGTGGATTTACGGCCCTATCAATAAAATCTTCTTCTCTGTCAGATAATTCCTCGAGGTGTTCCATACCAGCATGCACATACATATGGCAAGTACTACACGCACAAACAGCACCACAGTTATGGTGCAGTTCAATGCCATTATCCAAACAAACTTCTAATAAACTTTGATCCGGCTCAATATTTGAAAGGGTTACCGGTTCTACTCCTTTCTGTTCAAATTTCACATGTAAAGTGTACATAAATAGATGCTTTGAAGCGCAAAAGTATTTCAAAAATGTGGCTACACGCATTTCGTTGAACAATTTATGTAGCGAAAAAGGAAATTTTTATGCAACGGACGGTCATTATCTTTGCAGCATGAAAATGAAATTGGGTCAGCGCTTAGTCATTGGATACTATAAAAACAAATTAAGAACCCTCTCTTACTTGTCGAAAGAAAAAGCCGCAGTGGAGGCCTTTCGTTTGTTTTGCACCCCCTATTCTCGAAAAATAACGCAAAAACGACCTGCTATTTTTACAAAAGCGACACCAAAACTGGTTGATTTTGAAGGTTTAGCCATTGTTGGTTATGGTTGGCAGGCACTTCAGCCCAATGGCAAAAAAGTAATGATACTGCATGGTTTTAGCAGTTACGCTTATAAATTTGAGCATTATGTGCCCCTTTTACTCCAAATGGGCTACGAAGTACTCGCTTTTGACGCCCCAGGCCATGGTGACAGTGAAGGAAAAATTGTAAACGCCCTTATTTACAAGCGTTTTATATGCCAAGTTAATGATCTAGAAAACGGCATCGATGCATTTATTGCCCACTCTTTTGGTGGTCTCGCCCTTTCACTTGCTTTACAGGAACTACCAGCTGCAGCAAGTAAAAAAATGGTACTAATTGCGCCAGCCACAGAAACCACCACTGCCCTTAAGTGGTTTTATAAAATGCTGCAGGTACAACCTGATTTGCAAAAAGCCATAGAAACCTATATAATAAGTATGGCTGGCAAGCCAATTTCCTATTTTTCGGTAACCCATGCACTAACGGTCATTGATACGCCATGCCTTTGGATTCATGACAAAAATGACCGGATTTGCCCCTTTTCGGATACATTACAAGCACAAACGAACGCCAAGGCCCACCAAGAATTTTTTATTACAGAAGGGCTAGGCCACAACAAAGTATATAGAGATCAAGGAGTTATGAAAAAAATTGGCACTTATTTAGACCCCCTATCCTAGGGTTTTAGGGGTTATTTTAACGTCATTTTTAGGTAAGTTTTTTTATGTTTTCAAGGTTTCAACTAATATTGCAGCTACATGGCAAAGAATTTATTGATTGTTGAGTCACCGGCAAAGGCCAAAACCATAGAAAAGATCTTAGGGTCTGATTTTGAGGTAAAAAGCTGTTATGGACATATTCGTGACCTTGATAAAGGTGATAAGGGTATCGATATTCAGAAGCAATTTCAACCCAACTATATTGTACCAGACGAGAAGGAAAGAGTGGTTAAAGAACTAAGACAAATCGCTAAAAAATCCGGCGAAGTTTGGCTGGCATCAGATGAGGACCGTGAAGGAGAAAGTATCAGTTGGCACCTTGCCGAAGTACTGGGTTTAAACCCTGCGACCACCAAGCGTATCGTATTCCATGAAATTACAGCACCCGCTATAAAAAAAGCAGTACAAAATCCACGTTTTATTAATATGGATCTTGTGGATGCCCAACAAGCAAGAAGGGTACTTGACCGCTTGGTAGGTTTTGAATTAAGCCCTGTTTTGTGGCGTAAAATTGGCATGCAAAAAAGTTTAAGTGCAGGCCGTGTACAAAGTGTTGCGGTACGTTTAATTGTAGAAAGAGAAAGAGAGATTAACCATTTTACGCCAGAAAGTAGTTATAAGATTGAAGCTATTTTTACGGCATTAGATGTCAATAAAAAAACGGTTTCATTTAAAGCAGAAGGTCCTTCAAAAGTAAACACACAAGATACTGCAAATGATTTTTTAACCAGTTGCAAAGGCGCTAGCTACACGGTCGATGAAGTTACGGTAAAACCTACCAAACGCACACCAGCAGCACCTTTCACAACTTCTACCCTACAACAAGAAGCTTCTCGTAAATTAGGATATGGTGTTACTAAAACCATGTTGCTTGCGCAAAAATTATACGAGAGTGGTAAGATCACTTATATGCGTACAGACAGTATCAATTTAAGTGATACTGCCATGGGCGATATTAAAAAAGAAGTAGAAAGTAGTTACGGTGATAATTATTATCAGCCCAGAAAATACAAGAATAAAAACGAGAACGCACAAGAAGCGCACGAAGCTATCAGACCTACCTATATGAATAATAAAACGGTAGCAGATGAAGAAACAAGACGCTTGTATGAACTGATTTGGAGAAGAACTATTGCGTCGCAAATGAGCGATGCAGCTTTTGAAAAAACAGTTGCCAAAATAAATATTTCAACCAACAAAGAACAATTAGCTGCTTCTGGTGAAGTGCTAAAATTTGATGGTTTTTTAAAGGTGTATTTAGAAGGTAATGACGATGATGATGATGATGACACAGAAGGAATTTTACCACCGCTAACCGCCAAGCAAAAACTTGATTTTGCAGAGATGACGGCCACCGAAAAATTTTCACGACCAGGTGCTAGATACACAGAGGCCTCCCTTGTAAAAAAGATGGAAGAACTTGGTATTGGTAGACCTTCTACCTACGCCCCTACTATTTCAACGATTATCAAACGTAACTACGTGGAAAAGAAAGATAAAGAAGGCGTTAAGCGTCTTTCAAACCTGCTTATTTTGCGTAAAAATGATAGCATCGAAAAAGAAATTGTTTCTGAAAATACCGGTGCCGAAAAATCTAAATTATTCCCTACCGACCTCGGTATGGTGGTTACAGATTTTTTAAAGCAACACTTTGGTAAAGTGATGGATTATGGTTTTACAGCAAAAATTGAACAAGAGTTTGATGAAATTGCTGCAGGTAAAACCAAATGGAAGAGTATGATAGCATCATTTTACACGCCATTCCATGAAAACATTGAACATACACTCGAAAACGCAGATAGAGCAGTAGGTGAGCGTGAATTAGGGATTGATGAAGCCACTGGTAAAAAAGTAATTGCACGCATGGGTCGCTACGGCCCCATGGTTCAAATTGGTCATCAAGACGAAGAAGAAAAACCAAGATTCGCTAAATTAAGTGCGAACCAAAGCATCGAAACAATCACGATGCAGGAAGCCATGGAATTATTTTCTTTGCCACGCGTACTAGGTAGTTACAATGATCAAGAACTTGCTGTTAACGTAGGCCGTTTTGGACCTTATATTAAATTAGGCGAACAATTTATTTCCATCCCTAAAGGTGAAGACCTGCATACCATGGATCTAGACAGAGCCCTAGTTTTACTGAATGAAAAAGAACTCGCTGAAGCGCCAATTGCACACTATAAAGAACTCCCTGTAACGAAAGGAAAGGGTCGTTTTGGACCATTTATTAAATGGGACGGCATCTTTATCAATATCCCTAGAGCCTACGATTTTGACAACCTAAGTGATTCAGACATTAATGAGCTCATTGAAAAGAAATTAGAAAAAGAAGCCAACCGATATATTCAAAACTGGCCTACCGATAAAATTAGTATCGAAAATGGTAGATGGGGTCCATTTATCAAGTTCAACAAAAAGATGCTAAAGCTGGGTAAGAAAGCGGATGGCACAAAATATGAAGCTGCCGATTTAGCTAACGTAGAATTAGATGCTGTTAAGGCTATGATTGAGCTTCAAGTACCAGGTGCCTTTAGTAAAAAAGCAAAAGCCCCAGCTAAAAAATCTGCTACAAAAAAGGCTTCGCCTAAAAAAGCAGCAACAAAGTCTGCTACTAAAAAAGCAGCACCTAAAAAGAAAGGTTAAGCCCTACCCATATCACGTAAAAAATGTACGTGGGCCAATACCGCTTTGCGCATAGTTGGATATTCAATGTATTGCAAATGAAACTCAGTACATACATTTTTTACAATCTCGCTAATGGCTGGATAATGCACGTGTGATATTTTAGGAAACAAATGGTGTTCGATTTGAAAATTAAGCCCGCCTACTAACCAACTAATTAATTTGTTTTTTGTTGCAAAATTAGCAGTCGTTTTAATTTGATGAGCCGCAAACTCATCAGGTAATCTATTTTCATCATCAACTACCGGAAAGTCGGTGTGCTCAACCGTGTGCGCCAACTGAAATACAATACTTAACACAAAGCCTGCAAACATGGTCATTACCATAAATCCAACCAACCATTTAACCCAACCTAGTAAAGCAATAGGCAATACCACAAAAACGGCAGCATGGTATACTTTTACCACCCAAAACTCGATATGGTCTTTGAGTTCCATTTTTTTAAGTGGCACCGATCCAATTTTTTGAGAAAAATATTTTTTGTAATCTGTAAAGAAAATCCAGAAAACATAGAGGAGCATATATAGGGCCCAAAAATATACGTGTTGAAATTTGTGTATGCCATATTTTTTTTGTGTAGGCGCCATGCGCATTAAACCACCCACCGCAATATCGTCATCTACTCCATCGACATTGGTAAATGTATGGTGGATCATTACGTGTTTCATTCTCCACATAAAACGGTTTGCCCCTAATAAACTAATAGACGATGCTGCAATTTTATTAAGCCATTTGTTGGTACTAAAACTACCATGGCTGCCATCATGCATCACATTAAAACCAATAGCTGCTACTAACCCACCCATTACAATACATTCTAGAATTGCTAACCACCAAATGGGCGTAAAAAATAGCACATGAATGTACACGGCAATTAGTGCCAAAATCATTAAAATGGCTTTGGTGAATAATCCTGCTGTTCCGGTAGCATCAATACCCTTTTCATCAAAATAGGCTTGTACGCGTTTTTTTAATTCGGCGTGCAATGAATCTTTGGTGGCTGGAAATTTAGGCGATGTATACACAGATGACATAGTACTAATTTAATGTGATTACACAAGTTAACACTTAATTAGGTCTTATCTGTAATGATGTGTATAATTTTGGCGAATTTGATATAGAACTAAATCGGTTACGCCAGCTAACGTTAAACAAAACAAAATAGTATGTCAACAATAGGCGTTGTTTCCCACAGCGCTGAATAACTAAATAGTGATGGTTTGTCTAATTTTATTTTAGTTTGGGTAAGATTTAGCAGCAACATGGAGCAAACAAAAGAGATCAAAGCCCTTTTTACCCTTATAGACGATCCTGACGAAGAAATATATTCTAGTATTTCCGAAAAAATTGTTGCCTATGGTAAAGGTATTATTCCCAACCTAGAACACTTATGGGAAACTACTTTATCTGAAGACGTACAACAAAGAATTGAAGGCATTATTCAAAGGCTTCAATTTACAGATTTACTGCAAGATTTTACATGCTGGAAAAATACAACACCCCACGACTTATTATCTGGTGCACTCTTACTTGGCAAGCTAGAATACCCGGATATGAGTTCAACAGTTGCGCTTCAAGATTTAGAAAAAATGAGGCGTAATATTTGGCTCGAGCTGAATAGTTTTTTAACGCCGCTCGAGCAGGCAAATGTATTAACAAGTATACTTTACAAATACTACAAACTCTTTGGAAACGAAGTAGATTATAAAAATCCCGACGACTTTTTTGTACATAAGGTACTTGAAACAAAAACGGGTAATGCCATGAGTAATGGTATAATTTACCAAACCTTGTGCGAACAATTAGATATTCATGCCAAGCTTATTAATATTCCAAAGCAGTGTATCCTCGCTTTTTATCATTCAGATTATGAAGAGGCCCATTTCATAGGCAACCCGCAAGATAAAATTCATTTTTACATAGATGCTACCAATGGTAATGCATTTTCACATGCCGATATTGATAGTTATTTTGAACGCATTAACACAGTGCCTAAACCATTTCATTTTAAAGCGCAAGAAGCACCAAATACACTTGCCATTTTACTAAGCGAATTGAGTAAATGCTACTCCAGAAATTCCAAAGCCCACAAACAAACCGAGATTGCACAGTTAATTGAACTACTGTCATCAAAAAGCTAATTTTATGCTGCCGGAAGCCGACATAGACATCATTACACACGCTTATTATGATAGTCCTATTGGTGTTTTAAAAATTGGTGGTACGGAACACTATATTACAGAAATAAGTTTTGCAGCAAAAGAAACCGAACCAGCTTTAAATGCTACTGCACCTTCTCCCATCCTACATAAATGTACCGAACAACTCATCGAATACTTTTCTGGAACGAGGCAAGTTTTTGATATTCCCTATCATCAATCTGGTACCGAGTTTCAAGAAAAAGTATGGGCTAAACTGTCAGAGATAACCTATGGTGCTACATACAGCTACACCGATCTAGCAAAAAAATTAGGTGACCCAAAAGTGACTAGAGCTGCTGCTTCAGCAAATGGAAAAAATAGATTAATGATTTTGGTACCCTGCCACCGGGTTATTGGTGCCGACCGTTCACTAGTGGGCTATGCAGGTGGAATGCCTGTAAAAAAATGGTTGCTGCAACATGAATTTAGAATAAAACATGGGGTGCAAACCTTGTTTTAATTTTTCGGACCTTATTTCAAGTTTACGCCCGAAAATCCAAACGGAAGTAAATCTGCTGCTTTTTCAATCACATACAATTCACCAGAAGCACCGCCTAAAATAAGACGCATAGGTTGGTTCACTATAGATTCATATTCTGCAATCGCTTGTCTACACATACCACAAGGTGCAATAGGAATGTTGTTACCACCCCGCTCATTGTGATACGTAATGGCCATGGTAATGATAGGCACTTTAGATTGCATGGTAGAAGCGGTACTTAATAAAACGCGCTCCGCACAAATACCAATGGGGTAACTCGCATTTTCTTGATTGCTTCCTTTTATGATTTCACCATTTTGTAAAATAGCAGCAGCACCCACTTTAAATTTTGAATAGGGTGCGTGGGCAAGCACTAACGCTTCTTGCGCCTGAGCAAATAAGGTTTGATCGCCACTTGACAGCGCATCAATTGATGCAAAAACTTGGTACGAAAACTGAACGGTTTGTTTTTGCATGGTGTTTATTTTATTAATGAATAAAATTAAATAAACGCTTCCACCTAGGACCATTTTCCCAACTCAACCAAATGAGTGAAGCCTTACCCACAATATGTGTTTCAGGCACAAAACCCCAAAACCTACTGTCTTGGCTGCGGTGGCGGTTATCGCCCATCATCCAGTAATAATTGTACAGCGGCGTATAGGTAGTGGCAGGTTGACCATTAATGATAAACTGACCATTACGGATTTCAAAAGTATTGTGCTCGTAGTTTTCAATAAGCCTTTGATAGAGTGCAATATTTGTAGCTGATAAAACGATTGGCTTTCCTTTTTTAGGAATTTCGAGTGGTCCAAAATTATCAATCGTCCATGGGTAGTTTACTTCATCATTAGGAAACGTAATACCTGCATAGTTTTCGACATACTGTGTAACAGATTTTACGTTAGGCAATGTTTTTAAAGTAGCAGCTTCTGCAGGTGTTACATTAAATTTGAAAGTGCTATCTGACAAAGCATCTAATTGCCCTTTGGTATCTTGTACATCAATGTTAAATGTTTCTTTTAAATAGTCCGAATCAAATGGCGTTTTGTTGGTTACAACAATATATTCTGTTTGTGAAGCGGGTGGAACAAAGGCAGGCGCACTATTAACATACAACACCCCATTTTTAATTTGCAATACATCTCCCCCAACACCTACACAACGCTTAATATAATTATCGGTTTTATCCATGGGATGTACATGTATTGGGAATTCCGATTGTAACATTTCACGGTTTCCTTTAAACGAATAACGTAATTCATCGTAATAAGGTCTTTTACTACCATAATCCGGTAAATTAATAATGGTATCGCCCGTTGGAAAATTAAACACGACAACGTCATTTCGTTTGATGTCAGAAAATGCCGGGAGTCGCGTATACGGCACTTGAACCCAAGTTGTATAGGATGGCGCTGTAGTAGAAAAAGGCATGGTGTTGTGTACAAAAGGAAATGACACAGGTGTTTGCGGCATGCGCGCACCATAACTCATTTTATTCACAAACAAAAAGTCGTTTACGAGTAATGTTTTTTCCATACTTTCTGATGGAATCACGTATGCTTCAAAAACAAATATTCTTATAATTGTTGCGGCAACAATAGCAAACACACCAGCATCGATCCATTCACGTGCACCTGATTTATGATAATGGGTTAAAGCCTCATTACCATACCATTTTGTACTAGCTGAAAATCCAATATAAGGAAGATAAATAAACGGAAGAAAAACGAGTAAGGTATGATCGAGCAAACTTACTTTTTTAAAGTGCATCACATAAATGATAGTGATCCAAATAGTAATGAACTGTCCAACAACAGGTATCAGCTGCAACCAAAACCAATATTTTTTAATACCCGTTAGTTCCACCATTTGGTAGGTGTTGTAAAATGGCACAAAGGCTTTCCATCCTTCAATTTTAGATTTATTAAATAACCCGTACACCCCAATATGCCAACCAAGTACACCCACAATAAATAGTAAAAGTCCAGTCATAGTTATTTGCGTTTAACGTTAACAAAAATATCCTTTTAGCACCCACATTAGCCATTTTAGTGTTAAAAGTTTATATAATTCATGATATTTGGTAGTAACAGGCTAGAAAAGGCAATAATAGCCTGTTTAACGGCGGTATTTAGCCATTTTAATACTTATGCCGGCCATGTACCCCCGGGGCGAAGAAGGGTTGTAATAGCGCCTACCAGCCGCATTAATATCATTACCTAGGCTATAGGATTTGTTTAGTAAATTATCTACGCTTAGAAAATAACGTACCCGAAGGTGGTTTATCGAAATGCCAGATTGAATCAATTGATAACTTCCTGCATATACATCATTGGCATCAGTAAGTGGGACCCTAGAAAGTGATTGTAGCCTAACAAAAATAGATGCCGTTTTTTTGTAGTCGTAAGTGATAGAAGAAGCTACTTGATGCTTTGCATTTCCTGTTAGCGCATTTCCATTAAATACAACACCTGCTTGTTTGTATTGTACAAACCGATATGGCTGATAGGCATATCCAGCCTGAATTTGTAATTGATGCGTTTTACTAAAACGGGCCACGTAGTCTAATTGAAATTCGGCACCGGCCTGCCTAGTAGATCCTGCATTTACAAAATACTCAACACCCGCATTATTATTTTGTCTAACAATTGCATCTTTTACACCAAAATGATAGGCTGATAATTCATACCTCAGCTTACCATGTATAGCCGTTCCTTTTAGACCTATTTCAAAATTCCAACCATACTCTGGTAAAAGATTTTTATAAAATAGTCCATCGGAAGGTCTTATTTCTGCAAGTGTGGGTGGCGAAAATCCTTTAGAAATTTGCAGGTAAGTATTGGTATTTTTGGCCACTGTATAAGAAATGCCTATTCGAGGAGCCAATAAACCTTGATTGGATTTCGAACCTGCCATTTCTAATAAATTAGTATTGCGGGAATACCGGTAGCCCATATACGCATCACTTATTCCAAGTTCTATCTGCCATTTTTGTTGCAAACGAATCGATGCATTTGCAAAAAGGAAACCTTGCTTTGTAGTTATTTGATCGGCAAATTGCAACGTGTCACGTACCCCTCTTTTATTACCGTAGTTATTGATGTCTGCATCCTGCACTTGCCACTCCCCACCTATAACAATTTTTATATCGCCCACTGGTTTTTGAAAGCGCATCATCAGATGACTTCCAAAGCTTGCATTTTTTTCATGCCTTATTTCGTAATTGGTTATAAATGGATTTTTAAAATTAGTATTAGCGCCTACCATAAAATTTTGCCAATCTATATTTTTTGTGAGTTGGAAATTGTGGTGAATACTGCCTAGCCAGGTTTTGTTGAACACCGTTGTTTGTTGCGTAACGGCACTAGGTAGCGTGGTGGTTGCTTTTCTAGCTGAGCGAGGATTTTGCTGCATTTGAGCGAGCGTAAGGCCACCAGGTGTTTGATACATGAGATCCGTAAATAAAAGCATGGCTTTTATTTTGTGTTTATTTTTTGTAAGTGTGCCAAGCCAGGTAATATTTTTTTTAGTAGATCCAGATTGATCGCGCCATCCATCAATTTTTTCATTAGAAACAAAAAAAGTTTGCTGAACGTTTTTTTGTTGAAGTGTAACACGAAGATCTTGACCAAAATATCCAAAACTTCCCGCGCGTAATTGAATTGTTGCATTTGTATGCATCGCCGAATCTGTGTCAAAATTGGATTGCAGTAAAACCGCACCGCCTGTTCCTAAGCCATAAGCGGCTCCAACAGGACCTTTAATGATATCGATTCCATTGATTAACGCAAAAGGTATAATATTGAGGTAGGTGTTTCCTGTTGGATCGGAAAAAGGAACATCGTTCCAATAGACTTTTACATTGCGTACACCAAATGGAGACCTTAATGAACTACCCCGAATGGCAAGCCTGTAGCTTCCTTCTGAACGCTGTTCCATACGAACGCCTGCTACTAAATTAAAGGCAGGCAGTAATGTTCCATTAACTTCTTGTGTAAGTGTTTTACGAGAAATTTGTGCAATCGATGCAGGTATCGTTTGCCCCTTTACTTGTATGCGAAAAGCAGTAACAACCACACTGTCAAGTATACCGACCTGTGTGGTATCAAATTTTTTTTGGGCGAGGGAACCATTAAAAACAATACAGCCAATAAAAAACAAAATATGCCTTATACTATAGTAACCTGGGCACATTGTAATTATTTTCTTTGGTGCATCATTTCTTTGGCAAGCTTCACTGTTCTTGAAACATCAGGAATTGCAAGTGCTGTTAAATTAGGCGCATAGTGCATCGGTGCATCGGCACTTGTAATTCTGCGAATAGGTGCGTCTAAATAATCGAACCCTTCTTTTTGTATACGGTATGTAATTTCTGAAGACACAGAAGCAAACGGCCACTGCTCTTCTACAATTAATAAACGATTGGTCTTTTTAACGCTATCTAATATGGTCATCCAGTCTAGTGGACGAACCGTGCGCAAATCAACAACCTCAGCACTAATGCCTTCTTTTTCTAATTCTTCAGCAGCACCAAGCGCTACTTTCATCATTTTATTATAAGAAACAATAGTGATATCTCTACCCGTTTTTTTAACATCCGCTTTACCTAGTGGAATATAATATTCATCATCAGGAATGTCACATTTATCGCCATACATGACTTCACTTTCCATGAACATCACCGGATCTTTTTCGTAACGAATAGCCTGCTTCATAAGACCTTTCGCATCGTAACCATTTGATGGAGACACCACTTTAATACCTGGAATATTGGCATAATAACTTTCAAACGCTGTTGAGTGTTGTGCACCTAATTGACCCGCACTTCCGTTAGGTCCTCTAAATACGATAGGACATCCTATTTGTCCACCACTCATCGCAAGCATTTTTGATGCTGTATTTAAAATTTGATCCATTGCTAAAACAGCAAAGTTCCAAGTCATGAATTCTACAATTGGTTTTAACCCATTTTGTGCTGCACCTACTGCAATAGCCGTAAACCCAAGCTCGGCAATTGGGGTATCAATCACTCTTTTTTCTCCAAACTCTGCAAGCATCCCTTGGCTTACTTTATAAGCACCATTGTACTGTGCTACTTCTTCACCCATTAAAAACACAAGCTCATCTCTTCTCATTTCTTCTTGCATGGCCTCTCTGAGCGCCTCTCTAAAAGCTATTGAACGCATAGGTATATGGTTATTAATTGAGATGCAAAAATAGAGATAATTAGTGATAAAAAAAGCCCCTTACAGTGTAAGGGGCTTTAATTTTTTAAGACGTACCGGTTAGATTAAAATACGTTATAAGCAAAGCTTACATAGTACAATCCACCAATGGCAGGGCTACCCCAACCTGTACGGTAGTATTTGTTAAGAAGGTTGGTTCCGCCTACTTTAACCATAGACTTAATGCCTGGGAATTTGTAGCTAACCTGACCATCTAATGTTTTGTAACCTGGCATTTGACCGGTACCAAAAGTACCTTCATAGAAGAAATCAGTTACATTTCTGTAAACTAGGTTAAAGCCATATCTGTTATTGGTACCAAAACCAGAATTTGCAAACGTAATATTGGTACGGTATTTAGAAGTGTTAAAATAAGATACAAAACCAGGAGCCAAATCACCAATTACATCAGAATAGATGTTAGCACCAATGGTAAAGTTTTTAGGTAATAGGAAGTCTGCAGAAGCACCCCATCCTTTAACAGTAACTTCACCTGGCGCATTGGTAGAAATGCTATAACCAATTCTTGAAGATTCAAACAACAAATTCATTGGGTTGTAAGAACCTCTAGATTGAATTACAGTTACACCACTAATAAAGTTTTGGTATCTAGAGTTGTACATATAAGCGTCAACCAATAATACTTTTCCAAATAAACCCTTGTAACCAACTTCAAATGAAGTACTAGACTCTGGCTTGAATTCGCCAAAATTTTGTGCCTTTAATAAAGTTGGGTTTGGAGCACCTGCCATTGCGCTTGCACCAAATGCTTGCACACTAGCTAAAGTAAAACCTGGGTTACCACTAAAGTTGTAGTAATCACGTAATTGAGGTAAACCACCCATTAAACGAGTACCACCACCTACAAGTAAGTTGATCCACTGGTTTTGAGTTGTTGGGAAACGGTAAGCAGTTTGATATGACAAACGTAAGTTGTGGTCTTGCTTTAATTTAATAACAGCAGAAGCTCTTGGTGTAAAGCGACCAGCAAAGTTTGTGTTTTTATCGTAACGACCAGAGATAGTTACTTTTACGATGTCTTTGAATAATTTTTGAGATAATTGACCATAAGCACCAAACTCATTGATGTTAATAGCGCCTAATG
>CAMDLR010000027.1 GCA_945901845.1 Sediminibacterium ginsengisoli
GCGATGTAACGTACATACTAGAACTTACCGGACAAGGTGGCTGTATGGTTAGCGATGATATATTTATTAAACTATTACTCGCACCAGAAGTACCCAACGCCTTTTCTCCAAATGGGGATGGCATTAACGATAACTGGGTGATAAAATACTTAGAAAGCTACCCAGGTGCAACCATTGATGTGTACAATAGATACGGACAGCCCGTGTTTAAATCGGTGGGGTATGACAACCCTTGGAATGGACTATACAACGGAAGCCCTTTACCCATTGGTACCTACTACTATATTATCAATCCTAAAAATGGACGAAAAATAATAACTGGGTCGGTGACCATTATAAAATAGTGAACATGAAAAAGTTGATACCTATTTGTTTTGTTTTTATACTACCAATAGTGAGTATGGCCCAACAGCGTCCATACTATACGCAGTATATTTTAAATAACTTTTTAATTAATCCAGCACTTGCTGGTATAGAAAATTATTGGGATGTAAAAACCTCACACCGCATTCAGTGGCAGGGTGTCCAAGATGCTCCTGTAACCACCTATTTAACTTTTCATGGACCACTTAAAAAACAAGGATATGCATCTGCAAATCCAACCAGCATGTCTGCACCTGGAGAAAATCCAAGAGGTAAAGCATACTGGCAAAATTATCAAGCACCAGAACCCCACCATGGCGTTGGATTTACTGTTTTAAACGATCAAACAGGACCACTAAATAGGTTTGCTGCATATGGTACATATGCATATCATAGAGGGATAGCTGCGCAAACTACTTTATCATTTGGGGTATCTGCAGGGATGACCAATTTAACATTAAATACCAGCAAATTAAATTTTGGTAACACAGTAATTGATCCTGCAGTAGGAACGAGTGGACTCATTAATACCATTAAACCAGATATCAGTGCGGGTTTATGGTTGTATTCCAATGATTATTTTGTAGGCTTATCTGCCCAACAAATTGTACCACAAAACGTCGCTTTCTCAGACAATAAAGTATACCTCACACAAGGTAAACTGGTACCGCATATATTTTTAAGCGCTGGATATAGGTTACAAGTTTCTGAAGACTTAAGTTTATTACCATCTGCACTAATCAGATACATAAGTCCATTACCCATTGGAATGGATATCAATGCTAAACTCATGTACCAAGATGTAATATGGTTTGGAGGCTCTTACCGTTTTAAAGAAGGCTATGCTGGTATGGTTGGGTTTAATGTAAACAACAATATTAATATTGGCTATTCTTACGACTTTGTTACTTCCTCTTTAAATACAGTGAGCAGAGGTACACACGAAATTCTAATTGGATTTCAGTTAGGCAATAAATACGGTGATTGGTGTCCTAAGAATTTGTGGTAGTAGGTTCCGATAAATAAGCAATAAGTAAAGCTTTATCATCATCAAATAATTCTAGAAGCATTTGCTTCACTTTATATTCCTTTGCCTGATCTTTGGTATAATTTGCTTTGTAAATATGCTGCTTAGTTGTCGTATCTCTTTTTACGATACCTTTTTCAAACATAATTTGCATGAGTTTTAAAGTAGTGGTATAGCCTGTTTTTGATGCCAATTTTTCGTGCACCAATTTAACCGTTGCCGAACCTTCCTGCCATAGTACAGATAAAATTTCAAACTCTTTTTCAGTTGGTTTTATATATTTTCCCATAACAAAATTTGTATTACAATAGTACAAAAAAAATCCCTCCAAAATAGGAGGGATTTATAATTCACATACTTTATACGTTAGTCTTTATTTGCCATTTTAATATGCAAATAGCTTTTGTATTTTTCATTTTGTTCTGGCGTTAGTGCTTTACCATTCACAGAGATTTTACCATCTCTAGCTTCAATTTTCACATTGTCTTTAGGCGCTAATCCATCTTCTTGTAAAGCTTGAACTAAGGTTTTTGAATCTGTACTCATTGTAACGGTATTAGCAGTATCAGAAAGTACTTTAGAAGTATCTGTTCTGATAATTGACATTTCAATGGTTTGCGATTTAACAGTTGCACTAGATGTTGGGTGCATTTTAGCAAGCGTTGGCGCAATGACTAAAGATACAATTGACATCAGTTTAATTAAGATATTCATTGATGGACCTGATGTATCCTTAAACGGATCACCCACCGTATCACCAGTTACTGATGCTTTGTGTGGTTCAGATTTTTTATAGAACATCTCTCCGTTAATTTCAACACCTTTCTCAAAAGATTTTTTAGCATTATCCCAAGCACCACCAGCGTTGTTTTGGAAAATTCCCATTAACACACCACTTACAGTAGCACCGGCTAGAAAGCCACCTAATGCTTCTGGCCCTAATAAAAATCCTACTAATAAAGGAGATACAATTGTGATAGCACCAGGCAACATCATTTTTTTAAGAGATGCTTCGGTAGAGATTGCCACACACTTATCATATTCTGGCTTACCTGTACCTTCCATAATTCCAGGAATGGTACGGAACTGACGACGAACTTCTTCTACCATTGACATAGCTGCTTCACCCACCGCTCTAATGGCTAATGAAGAGAAGATAAAAGGTATCATACCACCTACAAATAAGGCAGCTAATACATCTGCTTTGTAAATATCAATGTGCTGATTATCTGGCATTGCAACACCCACAAACGCAGCAAATAATGCAAGTGAAGTTAATGCAGCAGAAGCAATGGCAAAACCTTTACCACTAGCAGCTGTTGTATTACCTACTGCATCTAAAATATCTGTTTTCTCACGAACCTCGGCAGGTAACTCACTCATTTCTGCGATACCACCTGCGTTATCTGCGATAGGACCAAAAGCATCAATCGCTAATTGCATACCTGTTGTAGCCATCATACCTGCGGCAGCAATTGCCACACCATATAAACCTGCACAATAGAAAGAACCAAAGATACCAGCAGCTAATACTAAAATTGGTAAGAAGGTAGACTCCATACCAATTGCTAAACCACCAATAATATTGGTTGCATGACCCGTGCTTGATTGTTTGATAATACTTAGTACTGGACGCTTACCCATTGCCGTGTAATATTCAGTAATAACACTCATTAATACACCTACAACAAGACCTACACCAATCGCACCAATTACACCATTTCTTGTAAATACTAAACCGCGTAAGTACATGGTTTCAGGTAATACATTTCCTACTAGGAAATAACAAACCACTGCTGTTAAAACCATAGAACCATAGTTACCCATGTTGAGTGCATTTTGCACAGTAGCTGTATTTAAACCTGCCTTATCACTGATTCTTACAAATAGGGTACCAATGATTGATAAAATAATACCAATACCAGCAATTAACATAGGTAATAAAATAGGAGATAAGCCACCAAAAGCATCCACTAGTGGAGATTTGTTAGCACCTGTAACTTCTTGACCTAATACCATTGTTGCTAATACGGTTGCAACGTAAGAACCAAATAAATCGGCACCCATACCAGCAACGTCACCTACGTTGTCACCAACGTTATCTGCGATTGTTGCAGGATTACGCGGATCATCTTCAGGAATACCAGCTTCTACTTTACCTACTAAATCTGCACCAACGTCGGCAGCTTTGGTATAAATACCACCACCAACACGCGCAAATAAAGCGATAGATTCAGCACCTAATGAAAATCCAGTTAAAATTTCTATCGTACGTAACATACCTTCTGCATCACCATCTGGTGAGAAGTAATGTTTTAAAATTAAAAATAATCCGCCTAAACCTAAAACGGCTAAACCAGAAACACCCATTCCCATTACAGATCCACCTGTAAAAGATACTTTAAGTGCACGTGATAAACTTGTTTTAGCAGCTTCTGCTGTACGAACGTTTGCCTTAGTGGCAACTTTCATACCAATGTAACCAGCAGTTGCACTAAACACAGCACCAATTACAAAAGCAATGGAAATACTCCAATGGCTTGATTCATTTGTATTTGCCATGAAACCTAATAATAAGGCTACGATAACCACGAAATAACCTAAGATCTTCCATTCTGCTTTTAAGAATGCCATAGCACCTTCAGCAATGTAGTCACTGATTTCTTTCATTCTTGGGTTACCAGCATCTTGCTTAGATACCCATAAAAATTTAACGAGTGTGTAAAGGAGACCTATAAGTCCCATCGCCGGAACGGCATAAAACAACATGTTGTTCATAATCGATTGGATCTAGTAAAAAATTAGATTTAAAAGTCTGCAAAAATAAGGGTAATTGGCTAAAAATCACCCAATTTGCCCACCTGATTGTTCAAAGTTTTTAGGTAATTCATTCATTATTCGACTAGGGACGTGGAATCAAAGCCTACCAAAAAGGAAGCAGCTATATTCTTGGAATTGTATATGTTACGGTTGAATCTATTTCCTAATACGATAATAGTAGCCGTATCTTTAATAAAACGGGTAAATACCGCATTATTACCATGCCACCAACCATTATGGTATATGATTTTTTGATTTGCTTGATTAATCATCCGCCATCCTAATCCGTAATTATGAATCGAGGGTTTGTCATTATTATTTGGTTCAAAAGCCATTTGTAGCGTTTTATGTTTGATATATGACCCACTATACAGTGCTTTGTCCCATAGAAGAAGGTCACGAACAGTACTATATATGTTTTTATCACCATATATACAGTCAAATTTTTCAATATTATATGGATTATTATTAGCGTAGTAAGATGGCTGGTAATTATTGATATCTTTCTTAGAAAAAACGAAAGTATTTTTCATACCCAAAGGCTTAAAGATGGTCTCCTTGATGTAAGAAGGGTAGTCTTTTCCAACTATTTTTTCAATAATCAATGCCAAAAGTGAAAAATTAGTATTTGAGTAAGTGAAAGAACTATTTGGCTTAAAAATTAAGGATGGCTTGTATTTAACCATAAAATTAAGCATATCCTGATTGTTTAACAGACCAGGTTTAACAATAACAGGAAGTTGTATAGTGCGCGTTTTCGTAATTAATTTTCCTTTTTTACCTTTTACCTTGTAAGATTGTACTTGTTTATCTACCATAAAATAGGCATAGTTGTTAATTCCACTTCGATGGTTTAGAAGCATTCTTATCGTAATTTCTGAATACGGGAATCTAGGCAAATAGCTAGCAACCGGTTTGTCAAGTTCAATCTTCCCTTCCTCCCAAAGCTTTAATATAGCCATGGCAGTGAAGGTTTTAGATGTTGAAGCAATATGAAATGTAGAGTTAGAGTTTATAGGAGATTTTGACTTAAAATCATAGAAACCTTGGTAATCTTCATATAAAATTTCACCATTTTTTGCGACCAGGATTGAACCATTAAAATCATGATTTCCAAGGATATTTTGGTATGATTCTTTGATCTGTGAAGTTAATTTTTCCTTTGTTGTAGAATCCAAGACCAACAAAGCTTGGTGCTGAAGGTTATTCGGTTTAGGCTTCCCGCCACAAGCAATTAGTACAAAGAAAAAAGAGAAAGCGTATATAAATTTAGCAATCATATGTTAGTTTTCTAGTTATGCTAAATTATTACATTAAAACATTCGGGACGCAAACGTGAATAACTGTTGCGCAAACTAAACTTTCTACACACAATTACTTAAATTTGCCATCATGAGTAAGCAAGCATTAACCAGTTTCCCAAAAGAGAAAATTAATATTTTATTTCTTGAAAATATTAGTGAAAAAGCGGTTCAACAATTTAAACAAAATGGCTATGCCAATGTAAAAAAAATTGCTGGTTCATTAAGCGAAGATGAACTCATAAAAGAAATCAAAGACGTTCATTTAATAGGTATACGTTCAAAAACACAAATTACCCCAAAGGTTTTAGCAGCTGCAAAAAAATTACAAGCTATTGGCTGTTTTTGTATTGGGGTAAACCAAGTTGATATTAAAGCGGCTTCCAAAAAAGGTGTGGTTGTTTTTAACGCACCATACAGTAACACAAGAAGTGTTGCCGAACTCGTAATTGGAATTTCAGCAATGCTCATCCGAAGAATTTCAGATAAAAACATCGCTGCGCACAAAGGTATTTGGATGAAAGAAGCGAAAGGAAGTTTTGAACTACGTGGAAAAACGATAGGGCTTGTCGGTTATGGAAATATTGGATCTCAAGTAAGTGTGCTAGCTGAAGCCATAGGTATGAAAGTAATGTTTCATGATACAGAAACAAAACTCCCACTTGGTAACGCGGTACTTGCAAAAAATTTAAAAGAATTACTAAGTGCATCAGATATTGTTTCACTCCACGTTCCTGAAACACCACAAACAAAAAATTTAATCAATAAAACAAACCTCAAATATTTTAAAAAAGGTGCGTTATTGTTAAACTATGCAAGGGGAGAAGTGGTGGACTTAAAAGCATTAGCAGAAGCCATTAAAGACGGGCTTATTGGCGGTGCAGGCATCGATGTATTTCCAGTAGAGCCAGAAAAAAATGGAGATGCATTTTCAACACCATTACAAGGTTTACCCAACGTTATTTTAACGCCGCATATTGGTGGTTCCACCGAAGAAGCACAACAAAATATAGGTGAAGACGTAAGCATTAAATTATTCCAATACCTAGAGCGTGGTATCACCAATGGTTCACATTCTGTTCCATCTATTGCATTGCCACCTGTAGAAGGTGCACACCGTATTTTACATATGCATAACAATGTGCCGGGCGTTTTAAGTGCAATTAATACCGCACTTTCTAAAAACAATATTAATATTGTGGGTCAATATTTAAAAACCAATGAAGAAATTGGATACGTGGTGTTAGACGTAGATACTAAATTATCTAAACGTGCATTGGAACTTTTAAAAGAAGTAAAAGAAACCATCAAGGTTCGAATGCTGTATTAATTTACAGTTCCTCTATGGTGCAATTGCAGCAAGCATGGTTTTAATATCTGCTGCATCTACTAGCATGTTTTGTAAATTTTCTTGCATCGATTCTTTTGCAAATTGCATACCAGTGGGAACCACTTTTCTTGCCGACGAATGAAATTCTTTTGCTTTTGTCACCGTTTTTATAGTAGCAATATTATTACCTCTAACACCGCTGCCTGGCATGATAATAATGTTATCACCCGCTTCTTTTACTAGTGTTTGTAATAGATCTAGTGCATCTGGTGCACTAGGCACTTGACCACTGGTTAAAATTCTTTTACAACCCGTTTCAATAATGTCATGTAAGCCTTTTATAGGATCATTACACCTGTCAAAGGCTCTATGAAAAGTTACCTCTAATGGTGCAGCAAGTGCTACCAGCTCTTTAGTGCGGGCTTTATCGATACAGCCATCGGGTAACAATAAACCAATTACAACGCCCCCAAAACCAAGTTCTTTGCATAAGCGTATATCGTTTTTCATGACGTCAAACTCGGAGCGGGTATATAAAAAATCACCTCCACGGGGTCTTATAATTGGGAAAACAGGAATTGAAATAGTAGAAGACACCACGCTTAAGGTTCCATAAGATGGGGTAGTACCCCCCTCATTTGGATTTTCACAAAGTTCTAAACGGTTGGCACCAGCAGCTTCTGCAGCAATTGCCGATTCAATATTAAAAACTGCTACTTCAAGCATGTATATAAAATTTGTTGGCGTAAAATTAAAGAATATGTTTCCCGTCCACTAAAAAATTAGCATCATCTGCAGTACAAACAGCAAAGTTGAAACCTTTTTGAATACAGTATCCACCATATTCACCACGCTTATTTATGGCAATAAATCCAACCTGAATATCACGCGCTTTATCACCTTTAATTTTTATAATTCGCTCCACCGCTTTCTTACAAGCCTCCTCGGGAGAATTTCCCATACGCATCAGTTCAACCACTAAATGCGACCCACAAATACGAATCACATCTTCACCTTGACCCGTCGCAGTTGCAGCGCCCACTTCATTGTCTACAAATAAACCAGCCCCAATAATAGGAGAATCACCAAGGCGTCCACGCATTTTAAAACCCATGCCAGATGTCGTACAACTGCCACTTAAATTACCGTTTGCATCTAAAGCCACCATACCAATGGTATCATGGTTCCAGTTACCATTTTCTAGTTTACTAGGTGCAAATGCCGATTGTGATTTTAAATTGTTACCCGAATTTTCAATATTAATAACTGGTTTGTATTCACTTTTTTCAAGCCATTTTTTATAAGAACGTTCTGCGTCTGGAGATAATTTTTCAGATTCGAGAGGGAATCCTTCGGCTACTGCAAATTGTTGCGCACCAGATCCAACGAGCATCACATGGGGCGTTTTTTCCATAACACGTCTAGCCACTGAAATCGGATGCTTGATCCGCTCCAAAAATGCCACAGAGCCACAATTAGAAAATTCATCCATGATACAGGCATCGAGGGTAACATAACCATCTCTGTCCGGATTGGCACCTAGTCCAACACAACAGTTTTGACTGTTTTCGGTTACCATAACACCTTGTTCAACAGCATCTATAGCACGACCGCCATTTTTCAATACCGCCCAAGCGGCTTTATTGGCGTTTAAACCTTCGGCCCAAGTAGAAATTACAATGGGCTTTTTACTAGCAGGATTACTAGACTTACTTGTAAAGCCAGAAAATGTTAGGGCCGATAAACCAAGGGAACTGAGTTCTAAAAATTTGCGTCGTTGTAACATGGTGCTAAATGATGTTAGGGTATAATGAGAGTCAAATATAACCAATATAGACACAAAGTAAATGAGCCAAAATGATTCATCAATATTGGCTGATTAAACCTTATTTAGAACTATTATTATATCCTATAATTAATATTATGTTAAATAGATAGTTAAAACAAACAAAGCTTCTAGTCTATGACTGCCAAATGAAATGCCTTAATATTGCGCATGCATATTTTGATTGTAAACAATACCTCTATCCCGGTTCATAAATACGGCGGCACCGAAAGAGTTATTTGGTGGCTTGGCAAAGCACTGGTTCAGGAAGGTCATCAAGTTTCTTATTTGGTGGCGCCAGGATCTAGTTGTGAATTTGCAAATGTGTATACCTACAACGAATCGGTACCATTTAATCGTTTAATTCCTGAAGGCATTGATGTGGTGCATTTAAACCACCATGTGAACGAGATTCCAAATATCCCTTATATCCAAACCATGCATGGAAACTTGAACCATGAAATGGAATTAGATCAAAACACAGTATTTGTGTCTAAAAATCATGCGGCACGTTTTGGATCAGATTGTTATGTTCACAATGGCGTAGACCCCATGGATTATGGGACGCCTATTTTAAATAGAGATGCTGTCAAAGACTATTTCCACTTTTTAGGTGACGCTGCTTGGCGTGTAAAAAATGTTAAGGGAGCGATTCTAATAACCAAACTAGCCCACCAAAAATTAAGGGTTGTTGGTGGTGTTCGTTTTAATTTTAACCAGGGCATTCGTTTAAGCTTTGATACCCATGTTAGATTTGATGGCATGCAAGGTGGATCAGCCAAAAATGAGATTATTAAATATAGCAAGGGTCTTATATTTCCAGTACGCTGGCATGAGCCTTTTGGACTAGCGCTTATCGAAAGTTTATATTTTGGCTGTCCTGTGTTTGGCACGCCCTATGGTTCACTTCCTGAAATTGTTATACCCGAGGTTGGGTATTTAACAACAACAGCATCAGGGTTAGCTGATGCTGTTGCATGTGTAAATGATTTTAATAGAAAACATTGTCACGAATATGTGATGGATAACTTTACACATATTCAAATGTCGGCGTCTTATCTACGCCTCTATGAGAAGGTATTGAATGGTGAAAAATTAAACCCAAAGTCCCCTATTATTCAATCCATTCAACCCGAAAAGTTTTTACCGTTTAGCTAATTTTAATTTTTATATTTTTCATATAGGGCATCAAACTCCTTAACCTTTGCCTCGTAAATATCAAATTGTTTTAAATCTTTACCCCGATATTTATCGCGCTTTACTTCAAATAAACCACCTAAATAACTTACAGAATTTTTAAGTATGTTGTTATCTCTCTTTGAAATTCCAGTTTTATCTTTTAATAAATTAAAGGTTAATTCTAGAGATTCAATAGCAATATCCATATTTTTTTGAAGTTCTATTTCTAATGCAGCAATTAGTGATTTTACAGGAGCTTGCGATGCTGCTAATTTTTCGGTTGCTGTTTTATTTACAGCTGCTTTTGCTTGTGGAGTTTTTGCTGCTGCTTTTTTAGCAGCAAATTCATCTTCGTTTGCAGTACTAATAGCACGTAGCGCTCCTCTATTTGCATTTATGCGATCGTTATATTCCTTAAAAATATTTAAATAAATTGCTCCAACATTATAAATAGCTGCTGTATTTGCATTGTTTAATTGGTATGCTTTTTTAAATGCATCGGCAGCTTTAAGGGTATATTTCACTTGCGTTAAACTATCTAATTCCTTCTCCTTATTATGTACATTGTTAAATAACTCTCCAAACTGTATATATTTTTGTTCTGTTAATTTTCCCGCAGCATCATCAGTGTCATACAAAAAAGTTTTTTTAGCTAAATCATAATTTGTATCCATGAATTGAGACTCAAGTTCATCCCAAGATTGATTAGGATAAAGCTCTTTAGCATAATTTAAATACTTGAAAAATGAACTTTCGTTGTTTAACTTGATATGATGCTGCATAAGAAAGCTATACATATTTATAAATTTAGCATCATTAACTTTTTTATCAGCTAAGCGCTCAAAACATATTGCAGCCTTATCCATTTTATTTGCATTTTGAAACGCTACGCCTGCATAAAACATAGTTGTTGTATCAATCGAAGTTAATGTATCTAAGATCAATTTATTTTTTACAAGCAGATCAAAATATATTGATGAATTAAAGTAATTCTCACCAGCTTCTTCATTTAATTTATCATCAAAAAAATATTTGTTGCCAAGTTGAAGATAACTAGAATATAAATCTGCAATAGGCTCTGGACCTAAGGCTTTAAATTTTGAATAGCTAGCATCTAAAGCAGCATACTTTGCCAAAGCAGCAGATGCAATATCTACAGCTTTTGTATACTTTGCACTAAGTGCTGAATCTTTAAAAATCGCGGCATAAACTCTTGCCTGGTAATAAAAAAATTCAGGATTAGATTGTGACTTAGGGTCATTAGCTAGTTTATCAATTTCGTTTTTAGCATCTTCCCATTTTAAAATACCAACAGAAATCTTGAGTTTTTTAAAGTCTTGGGCGCTTATACAATTGGCAGCAATTGCAAACATAAGCACTAATAAAATCTTCTTCATAACGGGAGTTTTATTAAATTATAAATTAATTAGTAATTGTATTATCAGATTCACCTTGAACATCAGTAGCGGCATCATCAGAAGAACTAGCTTGCGTATCAGTATCCGGTGTAGTAGTTTCTGCACCTTCAATACCTTCAATACCTTCAACGCCTTCAACAACGATGTCTTCTTCAGTCTCTTCAATTTGAGAAATAGCAGCAATTTCATCCCCTTCATCAATTCGGATGAGTTTAACGCCTTGCGTTGCTCTTCCCGCCTCTCTAATATCTTGAATACCGGTACGAATAGTTACACCAGATTTACAAGTGATGATTAAGTCTTCTTTTTCGGTAACATATAAGATACCTACCAGGCTACCGGTTTTATCGGTAACATTAATTGTTTTTACACCCTTACCACCTCTATTGGTAATACGGTATTCATCTATTTGTGTACGCTTACCATATCCTTTTTCACTTACGACTAATATAGTACGGGTAGCATCTTCTTTGTTTACACAAATCATACCAACTACTTCGTCTTTTTCGTCGTCTACTTCAATACCTGTTACACCAATGGCACCGCGACCGGTAGCTCGCACTTTAACTTCTTCGAACCTGATAGCACGACCAGATTTTAAAGCCAACATAATTTCTGAAGCACCATCTGTCATGCGCGCTTCTAGTAATTCATCGCCCTCATTAATCGTAATGGCATTTACACCATTTGCTCTTGGTCTACTAAAATCTTCGAGTGAAGTTTTTTTGATGATACCTTTTTTGGTACAGAGTATGATATAATGATTTTGAACAAAATCTTTATCCGCTAATTTTTTAACCTCGATAATTGCTTTTACTTTATCGTCAGGTGGAATTTGAATTAAGTTTTGTATCGCTCTACCTTTTGATTGTTTTTCGCCTTCAGGAATTTCATATACACGGAGCCAGAAGCATCTACCCTTTTCGGTAAAGAACATCATAGTGTCATGTGTTGAAGCAACAAATAAATGTTCAACGTAATCTTCCTCTCTGGTTTTGGAACCTACCGCACCCCTACCGCCACGTCTTTGTTGACGGTACTCGGTAGCAGACGTACGCTTGATATAACCTAAATGAGAAATAGTGATCACCACGTCTTCATCTTCAATTAAATCTTCGATGCGCATTTCATCGGCGAGGTATTGTATTTCACTTTTACGCGCATCACCAAATTTTTCTTTCACTTCTAGTAATTCAGTTCTGATAAGTGCATAACGTAATACTTCTGAAGCAAGTAATTCCTTTAAGCCTTTGATGGTGTTAATTAAACCATTGAATTCTTCAATGATCTTATCACGCTCCATACCCGTTAAACGTTGTAAACGAAGTTCCAATATTGCTTTTGCTTGGGCTTCGGATAAACCATTTTCTTGTTTGTATAGTTCCCTGGTTACTTCATCAAACATTTCTTGTTTGAGCATCCAGCGTTCTTCTTTACTACGCGCAATTAAAGTATCTTTTGCTTCGTCGGGTGTGCGACTTGCTCTAATTAGCGCAATTACTTCATCTAAATGATCAAGTGCTTTTAAATAACCTTCTAAAATATGCGCACGCTCTTCTGCTTTTCTTAATTCAAACTTTGCTCTTCTAATAACAACATCCATTCTAAAGTCTACGAACTCTACAATTAAATCGCGGAGGTTCATGATTTTAGGTTTGCCTTTTGTTAAGGCAACGTTGTTAACGCCATAACTAGTTTGTAACTCAGTAAATTTGTATAACTGATTGATAACAACCTGTGCAACCGCATCACGCTTTAAATCAAGTACGATACGTGTTCCTTCACGCTTGTTACTTTCATTGTTAACGTTAGAAATTCCTTCGATTGTTTTATCGTTAACGAGTTGACCAATACGGTCCGTTAAATTATCACGGTTAACTTGATAAGGAACTTCTGTAATAACGATTTGCTCACGACCACTTTGTTTGGTGTCTACTTGACATTTACCACGCAACACAACCCTACCTCTACCAGTAAGTAATCCTTGTCTAACACCTTCCATACCAAATATTACACCGCCGGTAGGAAAATCGGGTGCTTTAACATATGTGATTAACTCTTCTACAGTAATCTCGCGGTTGTCAACGTATGCAACACAACCATCAATCACTTCGCTTAAGTTGTGCGGCATCATATTGGTAGCCATACCTACGGCGATACCTGAAGAACCATTTACCAAAAGTTGCGGAATACGCGTTGGTAAAACAGTTGGTTCTTTTAATGAATCATCAAAGTTGAGTTGGAAATCTACGGTATCTTTTTCGATATCGTCAATCATTGCTTCTGCAATTTTTTGAAGGCGAGCCTCTGTATAACGCATTGCAGCTGGTGGATCACCATCTTGGTTACCAAAGTTACCCTGACCATCTACAAGCGTGTAACGCATGGTCCAATCTTGAGCCATACGAACAAGGGTATCGTAAATAGATGCATCACCGTGTGGGTGAAATTTACCCATTACTTCCCCTACTATACGGGCAGATTTTTTATAAGGCTTGTTGAAATTATTGCCAAGCTCATTCATGGCAAATAAAACCCTGCGGTGAACAGGTTTAAATCCATCACGTGCATCAGGTAACGCACGTCCAACAATCACAGACATCGAGTAATCGATGTAGGCTGTTTTCATTTGTTCTTCGATATTAACCTGTATAATTCGGTCGTTATCGGAGGTTTGTTCTGGGATCAAATTTTCTTCCATAATATCTAGTCTATAAACGTATCTGCATCAATAGTTTAACCCACTTTATCAGTGGCTTACGAAGATACTTTTTTAAATACGGAAATAGACTAAAAAGGCCCTCAAAAAAGGGGTGTTTTATCCACAATTTTACACACAAAATGTAGGTAAATAAAGGGGTAAAATTGGGCTATGGAACCTGAACCCATTCGTAATCCAGTTGACGCTTGTCTAAATTGGCAGCAATGACCTTTATAAACACTTTATCGCCCATTTTAAAGCTGCGTCCACTCCTTTTACCTACAAGGCTATAATCAGATTCTATGTGTCTAAAATCGTCAAATTCGGACAGGCCAACAATAGATACCAGACCCTCACATTTATGGGCTACTGTTTCTACCCAAAAACCAAAGCTAGAAACACCACTTACAACACCTTCAAAAGTGTCACCAATATAATCACGCATGTACTCTACTTGCTTGTATTTATTGGAAGCTCTTTCACACTCCATAGCAGCACGTTCACGATCGGAACTTTGCTTACATTTTTCTTCCATTTTTTTATCTACCACTGGCTTATTGTCAAGCACTGTTTGAAGCACGCGGTGCACAAGTACATCAGGGTATCTTCGAATAGGTGATGTGAAGTGACAATAAAAATCAAAAGCAAGTCCGTAGTGACCAATATTTTGTGTCGAATACACCGCTTTAGCCATGGTTCTAATACCAAGCTGCTCTAGCACATGTTGCTCTGGTTTACCTTTTGCATCTTCTAACAACTGGTTAAAACTTGCAGAAATTTTTTGAGGTGAACTGGCATCAAAACCATGCCCGTATTTTTTAGCATATTGCACAAAAGGTGCTAGTTTTTCTGGATCTGGTTGATCATGTATCCGATATGGAAAAGGAAGCGGTTGTTTATTGATCTGAATTTTAGAAATATTCTCGGCCACTGTTTTATTGGCAAGTAGCATAAATTCTTCAATAAGCTGGTGCGCTGGTTTACTTTCTTTGACCGTTATGCCAATGGGTTTGGCATTTTCATCGAGTGTAAAACGAACTTCTTGTGAAGAAAAATTAATGGCCCCTTTTTTAAACCTGGCTTGCCTAAATTTTTGTGCAAGATTATGAAGTAGTAAAATATCTTCTACGTTATCCCCTTCATTGGTATCAATAATGGTTTGTACGTCTTCGTAAGCATAGCGCTTATCTGAATGAATGACAGTTCGGCCAAGCCAGTACTGTTTTACATGTGCTTCATCGTTAATTTGAAAAATGGCAGAAAAGGTAAATTTATCTTCGTTGGGACGCAGCGAACAGAGTTCATTTGAAATTTTTTCAGGAAGCATTGGGTTTACACGATCTGGCAAATACACAGAGGTTGCGCGCTTGTAAGCTTCGGCGTCCAAATCGGTATCTGGTAACACATAATAACTAACATCTGCAATGTGCACCCCTATTTCATAAAGGCCGCTTGGTAATTTTCTGATAGAAAGGGCATCATCAAAATCTTTTGCATCGACAGGGTCAATGGTAAATGTTTTGATATCACGGCAATCTCTTCGTTTTGCAATTTCAGCTTCATCTAAAATAACAGGAAGTTCGGCAGCTGCTTCTAACACGTCTTGCGGAAAAAATAATGGGAAGCCTGCCTGCGCCAAGAGCTCCTTCATGGCTGCGTCATTTTCGTCTTCTGGAGACATGACAGCGGTTACTTCTCCCACTGGTTTTTTATCGTCTTTATCCCATTTTACAAGCTTTGCAGATACCCTGTCTTTATTTTTAGCGCCATTTAAAAACTGAAGTGGTATAAAAATGTCGGGCATGGGTTTATCGGTGTCTGGCACAAAAAATGCAAACTTATCTGATAGCTGAATATGTCCTATAAATTCGGTTTGACGGCGCTCTACTACTTCAACTACCTTACCTTCCTTTTTGCCGGTTCTGCCATTTTCGCGGGTAATTTTAACGCGCACGATATCGCCATGTAGGGCATTGCTCATATCAGAAGGGCGCACCATAATATCAATGGCATTGTTGTCTACAATAACGTAGCCCATACCAGAGCGTGTGATATCTATTTTTCCTTTTAAAGTAGCCACCACAATGGTCTTTGCTGTTTGCTTTTGTTTTGACTTTTTTGCTTTACTCATGTTGCTTATTGGCGTTAAACCCATTGATAAATGAAAGGATCAAACCGTCAAATTGAGGGCCTTCGTCAAATAAAAAAGAGTGTTTGATGGGGAGTACATAAAAAGGCAGTGACTTTAATTCTTCTTGGAATTTAATAAGTCGAACGGCATCTTTTTCTGTGGTGATAATCATTTTATGGGTAGCAGATATGTTATTAAACTGACCCACTACATCATTTAAATCATCTATCGAGAAAATATGATGATCTGCGTAATCTTGTTGGTAATACGTTCGAGTATGCTCGTGTAAATAATTTTTAAGTGGCTTTGGATTGGCAATACCGCACATGAGTAATACTTCATCCTGATTTGTGATAGGTCGTTTGTTCGTTGCATCCAAAATATGATACGGAGTTTCATACTCAATGCAGGTAAAAAATACTTGCTGATTGTTATTTGGGTGTAATGCTTTGATTATTTTTTGACGCTTTTCTTCGGATAAATCGGGCGGACATTTGGTAACAATAATAACTTGTGCCCTTTTTGCTGAACCTCTTTCATCTCTTAAATCGCCGGTAGGTAAAAAGAAATCATGGTTATAGGTGTTACCAAATTCGGTAAGTAAAATATTAAAACCAGCCTCTACCGATCTGTGCTGAAATGCATCATCTAAAATAATAGCTTGTACATCTTTATGATCATGTAATAATTGTGGGATGGCGTCCAATCTTTCTTCTCCAACTGCTACAGGAACGCTCGGAAATTTTTGATGAAAGAGCATGGGCTCATCGCCAATTTCTAGTGCTGTTGTAGATGCCCCTGCTAAAACATATCCTCTCGTTTTTCTTTTATACCCCCTACTAACCGTGGCAACTTTATAACGAGTATGTAATAGCGCTAATAAATACTCGACCATGGGTGATTTACCCGTGCCACCTACTGCTAAATTACCAACACAAATGAGCGGAAAATTAAAGGTAGCCGAACTTAAATACTGCCTATCAAATAGCCAGTTTCGTATTTTAATAAAAGCCCCATACAAAACAGCAAAAGGCAATAGTAAAACCCGAAAAGAAGTAAGAAAAATGGTATTAAAATTCATAGATGCGACTCGGCGTAATGAGGTAATGCAAAGGTACGTCAAATTGGTCTGTATCTGATATTTGCTCGATAGGCTCAAAATAGGAAAATCCCATACTAATCACCCCTGAGCTACAAGAAGCTAAAAACCGGTCATAATAGCCCTTCCCATACCCTACTCGATAACCATTTTTATCGGCCACCAAAAGGGGTACGAGCACCAGATCAATAGTAGATGGGTCCACCGGATTAGGGGCATCAGGCTCTAGCACCCCAAACTTGCCTGGCTTATAAACGGTATTTTCATCTATTTGATGTGCCGTAAACGCATGCGCATCGGGATCCATCACCGGATACGCTATAGAAAGACCTGGAACCATATGACGGAGGTAACCAGAAAATAAGTGCGTGTTGGGCTCGGCTTGATTTGGCATTGGCCAGTACGTGAGCAGCGATCGCACACCAGAAAAATCGAATTTTTGAAACTGTATGAGCATTAAATCATCATACTGCAAACGCGTTTTACTGGGTAGATCTTGGCGTTTGTTTTTGTATAATTCTCTTAATGCTTGCTTGTTCATAGTATACTATGTTGCAACAAAAAATGAAAAAATAGTAGTTCCATAATTGCGCTGAAATGAGTAACCTTCAAAATTTTTATAATCGTTACGTGGTGTATGTTCTAAAACAAAAAAACCACCCGGTTGAATTAATTTTTTAGCCACAATTATTTTAGGCAGTTCATCGATTGTGCCAAGTGCATATGGTGGGCCAGCAAAAATAAAATCGTAAGCGCTCGTACAACTATTTAAATAGGCAAATACATCAAGCTTTAAAACCTGAGCTCCTTCTATATTTAATACCCCAATATTTTTTTGAATAAACGCCTGCATGATGGGGTCTTTTTCAATAATAGTGAGTTTACCCGCACCCCTTGATGCCAATTCGTAACTAATACAACCAGTGCCGCCAAATAAATCAAGTATTTCAATGTCATCAAAAGACATTCTGCTTTGCAAAATATTAAAGAGGCCTTCTTTTGCAATATCGGTAGTAGGTCTCGTGTGCGGCATGTTGGCGGGTGGACTAATTCGGCGACCACCATATTTGCCTGAAATTATCCTCATGCTAATGGCTTCAAAAATGCAGTAAAATAATGTGAAGTTTGCGCTTCAAACATAGCAGGCAATACTTTTTCTTGGCGAGGCTTTTTATATTCTACCATCGGATAAATTTGTTCGATACATCCTGCTGCTGCAGAACTAGCATCAATAAAGCCCATCATATTTACTTTAATACTTGACGCATCAATTTGGTGAGCCGTATTAATATGTAAAAGATGGTAACAGATATCTTCGGTACTCGTAAATGAAAAACTTTGTACAAACTGAAGCGTACTTGACACAAACAAACTGGCTATAAAATGATTTTTATAAAACTGTAGTTTTAACATGGGTTTGTCAGAAACAGCTTCGGCATAAAGTCCTGTAATATTAGCCGTATACGCATGTGCCAATTGATGAAGTGGATACTTAGCAATTAAAACATCTAATAACGATGTTGGAATCCGATAACAATTAATAAGAGATGGGGTATTTTTTATTTTCTCGTGCTTTAGCGTTGCCTGAACAGCCGGTCCAAATAATAATTGCAAATAATCGGTGGCCGCTTCCGTATTAAATTTTTCGAGTGGAACAATGACTGCGGATGGACTATTTATAAATACCTGAACGGCACTAACTGGCTTTTGTAATAATTCAGATGTTGCTGCAGCTTCAGAAAATATACTTTCCCAATTATTTTCAAGCACACTTGCGCCAGTCTCCCATTCAAAAAATTCGAAAGCCTGTATGGCCTGATTTCCCATATTAATAAGCGAACAGGCAATATGATCATTTGCAATATCAAATTGTAATAATTCGGCAGTTGATGTTAAGGGAACCGACGCTTCCCCATAAAAAGAATATGTTTTTTGAATTACCATTGTGTTAACTGCTTATTTATGTGCAATAATATAAAAAAAGAAGGTGATTTGAACAGCCTATTATATACTAGATTTGCAATCCATCTATGTCTAGCAGTACAAACGCGTCTAATTTACAGGTAAACAGCTCCCATAAGCAAATATTATCCATTGCTTTACCCATTAGCGTCTCCATATTGGTGCCCCAATTAAACTTTATTACCAATAACATCTTTTTGGGTGGACTGGGTCAAGAGGCACTTGCACTCGCTGGTATTACTGGGGTGTATTATCTCATTTTTGCCGTAATCGGACTTGGCCTTAACAATGGTTTACAGTCCCTTATTTCAAGAAGAGCTGGTGAAAATAATATTTCAGAAATTGGCAATCTCTTTTCACAAGGCATCCGAATTGCACTTGCTTTTTCACTAATTGGAATTTTAATTACCTGGCTAGTGGTGCCCGCCTTATTTAAATTTGCGCTTCACGACCCACTACTTGTAGATAAAGCGGTTAGCTTTTTAAATATCCGAATTGTAGGTCTTCCCCTACTTTTTGTATACCAAATGCGTAATGCTTTACTCGTAGGTACCAATCAAACCAAGTACCTTATTATTGGTACCGCCACTGAAGCTGTTACCAATGTCTTTTTTGATTATGGGTTTATTTATGGCAAATTTGGATTGCCCAACCTAGGTTTTAATGGAGCAGCCTATGCATCTATTATCTCAGAATTTGCAGGCCTCGCTATTTTATTTATTTTGATTCATGTAAAAGGAATTAGCAAACAGTATCAACTTTTTAAATACTGGGCATTTGATTGGAGTAATATCAAATTAATTTTAACCATTTCAAACCCTATTGTTTTAGGTTATGCCATTAGCATTATTAGCTGGGAGTTCTTTTATATTTTAATTGAACACCATGGCGCTAGAGATCTTGCCGTATCAAATACCATGCGCAATATTTTTGGATTTTTTGGTTGCTTTACTTGGGCTTTTGGTGCAACAACAAATAGTATGGTGAGTAATTTAATGGGACAAAACCTAAACGATCAAGTACCCATTGTTATTAACCGAATTATGATGTGGAGTGCAGGCATGGCCGTATTTGTTTGTATTGGACTAAATATTTTTCCAACCCAAGTACTATCTATATACGGGCAAGGGCCTGCATTTATTGAAGCAGGAATACCAGTATTACGCATTGTATCAGTGGCACTTGTGCTAATGTCAGTGTCTGTGGTTTGGCTTAATGCAGTTACCGGAACGGGTAATACAAAGGTAAATTTATACAGTGAGTTTGCTGCTATTATTTTATACTGCAGCTATGTGTACCTCGTTCTTGAACACCTAAAATTACCCATCGAATGGGGTTGGTTGAGTGAAGTCATTTATTGGGTCACTCTATTTATTCCTTCCTTCATTTATATGAAAAGCGGTGAATGGAAAAAACTAGCCAAGTACTAGTTTGTCCACTAAATCGATGTAAGCTTGCATCGCATCTTCTTTAGACATACCCCCTAACTTTTCCCAGGCGTTGTATTTAAACATTGCAACAAAATCAAAAGCATTTTCTGGTTTATAGGCTTCTGTGGCGTCACCAATGGTTCCTTGTTTGTATAATGAATATAGAGAAAGAAGCGTTTCGTTATCCGGCTTTTCAGTTAAAGTTTTTGTACTTGCAAATGCTGCTTCGAATTGTTCTTGTAAGTCCATGATTGATGATTTATTGCGCAGCTGCTAACATTTTAGCACCGGCTGCTTTAAGTGAAATATCTTCTGTTTTGCGGGTAGGCAATTTTACCATTTTTGTAAGCACTTCAATGACCTTGGTTGGCTGATGTAACTGATCATAAATTTTTGCAAGTTCTAAATAGGTGTTTACAAAATAAGGATCTTGTGTGCGTGCTTTTTCTAAAAACAGCACTGCGCTATCAATATTTCCTTCTGGCAAACCTCCATACATTAATTTAACTGCTGCCTTTTTTACCATATTTAAATTGGCCATTTCCATATGCCACTTACCTACTGTAAAGTTTGCTTTTGCGTGAGCCGGATTAATGGCTAGTGCTTGGTCGGCATAAATTTTTGAATTTCGAACACACTCAATTAATTTTTTATTATCGGGTTGAATGTCAGCAAGTTTTGCTTGTGTTAACGCCATCACATAGGCGGCTTCTGCATTTTTAGGATTCGCATTATAGGCACGAACGGCATAAGCTCCTGCAGATGATAAAAATAGTTGTTTTGATTTTGTATCTTTTTCGTTAAAACCAGCAAGCATCGTAGAAAGCTCTGCTGCCTTTACAAGCGCTATTAAATTTGAGGGTTCTTGACTTAATACCAATTTGTATTTTTCAAGTGCCTCAATTTCTTTTTGTTGACGCTCTAATTGTACCCCTTCTTTTAATAAGGTAGGAATATCTTGCGCTTTAGAAACCATAATAGCTGCAACAAAAAATACACATATAAAAAGTATTAATTTTTTCATGATTTTATATCATTTTTGTTCATGGTTAAACCAACAGCCACAGAACCTACCATGCCAGCAATGGGTGGCATCATTTTTTGAATATGAATAGAAATTTCCTGAGCAGTACTAAACTTTTCAAAAACAGATAAACAAAAATTGGCTGCAAGGGTTTCTAATAATGGTGTTGCTAATTGCATATGACCTTTCAAAATTTGAAACACCGCACCGTAATCGATGGTGTCAGGCAAATTTGTTATTGGAAAAGTAGATGGGGTATAAACAACCGTTACATTTATTTTAAAAGTATTACCAACTAATTTTTCTTCTTCAAATAACCCATGATACCCATGCAGTATAATATCAACTAGTTGTATGGTTTGGA
>CAMDLR010000028.1 GCA_945901845.1 Sediminibacterium ginsengisoli
ACCGAAATCAGTGGGGCACTGTGGGTACTCCATTTAAAACAATGTCTGTGTGGGGTGATGCGCAACTATTTACAGGTAAATTTGAAAACGGATGGATGGGCGTGGGCGGTGCCTTATATAGAGACGCTGCAGGATCCGGAAATTTGCTAAATACAAGCGCCTATGCTTCTGTGGCCTATCATCAAATGCTTGGCTATAGTAGTTTATTAAGTATTGGTTTTACGGGTGGATATATTAGTAAGCGCATCGATATTGCTAAACTATCTTTTGATAACCAGTGGAATGGTCAATTTTTTGATGCTACTATTCCATCTAACGAACCTTTTGCATTTAGCCAAACATCTTACGCCGATTTACAAGCGGGTATTAATTATGCCTATTTCGCTTCCGATAAATTTTACTTGAATGCAGGCCTTAGTGCACAACACATTAATAGGCCTAGAGAAAGTTTTTTTGACCCGCTTGTTTCCGACGCAAGTATTGATATGCGTTACACCGCATTTTTAAATGCAAGTTTAAAAATTGGAGAAGCTTGGATTGTAAATCCGAACCTGTATGTTAGTAAAATGAATACGGCATCTGAATTGGTGCTTGGTGTTAATGCCAATCGCGATTTAAGTGGTGATGGATCTAGGCAAATGATTTTGGGCCTTTATATGCGAAATGGCGACGCTGTTATTCCAGTTTTTGGCTTTCAATTAAACGACACCCGCTTTACTTTTAATTATGATGCTACTGTTTCAACCCTAAAAGCAGCCAATAATACCAGGGGTGCCTATGAGCTGTCGATTATCAAAACAGGAGCTGTTTCTTCTGCACTGGCAAGGGGTGTAAGATGTCCTTCGGTGAAATTCTAATTCTTTTCTTATTTTTAGTGCATTATTGACAAGCGTTTATTTTTTCACCTATGAAGTATTTACCCCTCAACAAGCAAATTTTTATTGATAACCGCAAGCGGTTTATACAGGAAATGAAGCCTAACAGTATTGCAATTTTTGTAAGTAATGATGAGTGGCCTTCTAATGGGGATGCACTTCATGCGTTTAAGCAAAATACAGATTTATACTGGTTGTCAGGTATTGAGCAGGAAGATTCAATGGTTGTATTATTTCCTAATTGCCCCAATCCAAAATATCGCGAAGTATTAGTTTTAGTAAGGCCCAACGAATTGAAAGAAAAGTGGGATGGGCGACGCTTACGCACTGCTGAGGGCACTGCTATTGCTGGTATCCAAACCATTGTATGGTTAGATAGTATTGACGCGATGCTTCAAACTTGGGTGCATTTAGCGGACACTATTTATTTAGATACCAACGAAAATGATCGAAAAGCTAGTGATGTTGCTAGCCGCGATTATAGGTTTGTAGCAGAAATGAAAGCGATGTATCCACTGCATGGATATGAACGTGCTGCTAAAATCATGCGTAAATTAAGAGCTGTTAAATCAAAAGAAGAAGTAGCCGTTATCAGTAAAGCTATTGATATCACAGATCAAACCTTTAGACATTTATTAGGCTTTATTAAGCCAGGTGTTACTGAATATGAAATTGAAGCAGAAATTTACCATCAATTTTTAAAGAGGCGCGCAACAGGTCCAGCTTACCATAGCATTATTGCAAGTGGTGATAGGGCTAGAACGCTTCATTATGTTTCAAACAATCAGGTGTGTGAAGCAGGGGAGATGTTGCTTATGGATTTTGGTGCAGAGTATGGAGGTTATTGTGCCGATTTAACCAGAACAGTGCCTGTGAATGGCGTGTTTTCAAAGCGTCAAAAAGAAGTATACAATGCTTGTTTGCATTTGCACAATTATGCCAAATCAATTTTAAAGCCTGGTATTTCGGTTGTGCAGTACACCGATAAAGTGGGCATAGAAGCTTCTAAGCAGTTTGAAAAAATTGGACTCATAAAAAAGGCTGATATAAAAAATCAGGATCCCGAAAATCCTGCCTACCGAAAATATTTATACCATGGTATTTCGCATCACTTAGGACTTGATGTACACGACCTTGGTACAAGAACAGCGCCAATAGAAGCTGGCATGGTATTTACGATTGAGCCTGGTATTTATATCGAAGAAGAAAAAATGGGTATTCGCATCGAAAATAATTTTTGGATCACTAAAACGGGTAATATAGATCTGATGAAAAATATCCCTATAACAGTAAGTGAAATTGAATCATTCATGAAATCAACCCCTCTTAAAAGAAAGAAATAAGTAGCATGATTAAAAAGCAAATACCCAATTTATTTACACTACTCAATCTTTTTTTTGGGTGCGTTGCTATTGTGTATATCACAATGCCTGGCATCATAATTACAGTAGGTGAAGCCGGTAATGATATAATTGAAATTCCGCTACAGATATACAGGGCTAGTATATGTTTGGCGCTTGCAGCCGTTGTGGATTATTTTGATGGTTTTTTAGCTCGACTTTTGGATAGTTCTTCTGAAATGGGCAAGCAATTAGATTCGCTCGCTGATCTTGTAAGTTTTGGGGTAGCCCCATCTTTAATTGCATATCAATTTTTAAGGCTTTCGTACGCGCAAAATGTAGATGGACTTTCTGCCTCTTGGGTACTACTCTTGCCTGTTTTTATTTTGCCTTGTGCTGCAGCCTACCGATTGGCTAGGTTTAATATTTCGACGCCTTCTACTGCTGGTTTTACCGGTGTTCCAGTACCTGCAATAGGCCTATTATTTGCATCTTTTCCTATCATGTATTGGTATGAACCTATAGTAACGGATCTTTTGCTTAATAAATGGTTTTGGTATGTGGTAGTGCTTGTTTGTAGCTATTTAATGGTTTCTACACTCCCCATAATGGCGTTTAAATTTAATCAAATCTCTTTTAAAAAGCTACTACCGCTCATCATTTTGGCAAGTATCGGAGCTATTTCTGCCTTAAGTTTTGGTTGGATTGCTGTTCCAATTGTGTTTATTGCTTATGTAGTTCTATCTTTGTCTCTCAAATATTGGTACTTATGATTTTCAATGTTCAAATTAAGGTAATGCCCTTGAAAGATTTATTAGACCCTCAAGGTAAAGCTGTTTTAAGCGGACTTCATAATCTTGAATTAACAGGTGTGCAAGATGTACGTGTAGGGAAAAATATAAGCTTACAAATTGAAGCAGATAGTAAAGAAGCAGCTACTGTTATTGCAGAAAATGCGAGCAAGAAATTATTAGCAAACGCAGTGATGGAGTATTTTGAAATAGAATTCTTAGCTTAATTCTTATTAACTCAAAAGCCATGCTATACCTGGTTCCAACGCCACTTGGTAATTTAAAAGACATGACTTTTAGAAGTGTTGAAGTGCTGCAAATGGTAGATGTTATTTTGTGTGAAGACACGAGAACATCTTCTAAACTACTTCAGCATTATCAGATACAAAAACCGTTATCACCTTATCATCAGCACAACGAGCATAAAATTGTTGGGCACTTGATTGATCAGCTAAAGGCTGGCAAAACTTTTGCATTAATTACAGATGCAGGAACACCTGGTATTTCTGATCCTGCTTTTTTATTGGTTCGTGATTGTATCAAAGAAGGTGTAAAAGTTGAATGTTTACCGGGTGCCACTGCCTTTGTGCCGGCGCTTGTAAACAGCGGCATTCCTACCAACCGATTTGTGTTTGAAGGATTTTTGCCTTTAAAAAAAGGGAGACAAACTTTATTAAAGCAGTTAGCTGTTGAGCCCCGAACCATCATTTTATATGAAAGCCCCATGCGTCTCGTAAAAACACTTAAAGAGTTGGCTACCTATTTTGGACCTGACCGCCTCGCAAGTGTTAGCAGGGAGCTTACTAAAATGTTTGAAGAAAATAAACAAGCCAGTTTACTAGATTTGGCCCTATATTTTGAGTCAAAAACGGTGAAAGGCGAAATCGTTATTGTCGTGGCTGGCGCCGAATAATTCCTTACTTTTATTCCAACTATTAATTTAATAAAAATGAAAAAGATTGTATTGTTTGGATTTGTATGTCTACTACTTACGCATGCTTTAATAGTTGTTGCGCAACCGGATCGCTGGCAACAACGTATTAAGTATACCATCAATGTTAATATGGATGTAGCGACGAATAAAATGAATGGTACCGAAAAAGTAGCATACACCAACAATTCGCCGGATACATTAAATAAAATATTTTTCCATACTTATTGGAATGCCTTTCAACCAGGAAGTAGCATGGATATCAGAAGTAGGGAGCTTGGTCAAACTCAAATTCGACCTGCTTCCCGAATGGGTGATGGACTTGATTGGGATGCCCGTGTTAAAGATCGTATCAGTAAATTATCGCCTTCCGAAATCGGATATCAGCATATGAAATATGTAAAGATAAACGGTGTTGAGCAAAAATTAAAAGAACATGAAACGATTGTAGAAGTTGTTTTATCAAAACCTATATTACCTAAATCTTCGGTGCAAATGGAAGTCGCATTCGAAGCACAAGTACCGCTTCAAGTTAGAAGAAGTGGCAGAGACAATAAAGAAGGGATCCGGTATAGTATGAGTCAGTGGTATCCTAAAGTGGCCGAGTACGATTACCAAGGTTGGCATGCCAACCAGTATATTGCTAGAGAGTTTTATGGAGTATGGGGTGACTTTGATGTTAACATTACTATCGATAAAAACTATTTTGTTGCCGCAGGTGGTGACTTGCAAAATGCACAAGAAATTGGTATGGGTTACGAAACACCGGGTGCGAAAATTAGCGCAACCTCAGGAGACACCAAAACTTGGAAATGGCAGGCTTATAATGTGCATGATTTTATGTGGGCCGCCGATCCTACTTATAAAATGATTACGCGAAAGCCTGCGGGCGGTGGTCCTTTATTGAGAGTCGTATATAAAGCAGTGGATTCTTTAGAAAACAATTGGCAAAAAATGGCAGATGTAGTAAACAATGCGTACCCCATTATTGCAAAAACTTTTGGTGCATACCCTTACAAAACATACACGTTTATTCAGGGTGGCGATGGGGGTATGGAATACCCGATGTCTACACTTATAAAAAGTGCGAGCGTTGGCACTGCCATTCATGAGTGGATGCATACTTGGTATCAAATGTTAATGGGTTCTAATGAATCATTATATCCATGGATGGATGAAGGCTTTACCGATTATGCAAGTACACGTGTAATGGCTGAGCTTAATGGTACCAAAGGCTTTCCTTATGAGGGTTCTTATAGAAGTTATATCAGTTTAACAAAAAGCCCCTATGATGAGCCTGCAAGTACGCATTCTGATCATTACAATACCAATATGGCGTATAGCACTTCTGCTTACAGTAAAGGGGCTGTATTTATGAGTCAGTTGGGGTATATAATTGGAGACTCAGTAAGAGATCAAGTTTTAATTGATTATTATAACGCATGGCGTTTTAAACATCCCAATCCAAATGATTTTGTACGAGTTGCAGAAAAAAGAAGTGGTTTAGAACTTGATTGGTACAAAGAATATTGGATCAATTCTACCAAAACAATTGATTATGCAGTAGGGGATATAAACCTTATTAATGATAAAACAAATATTGCCATCAAACGCGTAGGGAAAATGCCAATGCCTATCGATGTTTTAGTGACCTATAAAGACGGTTCTCAAGAAATGCATTACTTGCCGCTTAATTTGCAATTTGGAGAAAAACTAGTAGAGGGGAATGCTCCAAGAACGGTTCATACAGCATGGAAATGGGTAGACCCTGTTTATCAAGTAACAATAAATAAATCAATTAAAGACATTAAGTCTATAGAAATTGATCCATCACTGCGAATGGCTGATGTTAATCGAAGCAATAATAAACTGGTGATACCGGATTAGTATTCCATTTCTTTTAGTGTAGGTGCTTTAAACCATGTAATTACAACCACTAAAAGTGTCATACATCCGCCAAAAACAACACTGGGAACTACGCCCATCATTTTAGCAGCAACGCCACTTTCAAACTGGCCAAATTCATTGCTGCTATTAATAAACATAGAATTTACACTCATAACACGCCCGCGCATATTGTCGGGCGTTTTGAGTTGTAATATGGTGCCGCGTATGACAACACTGATGCCATCAACAATACCACTAATAAGCAGTACGATAAAGGTGAGCCAGAATGATTTGGAGAGGGCAAATACAATGATGCAAATTCCAAAAATAGCAACGGAAATGAGTAGTTTTTTTCCTTGTGCTTTTTTTAATGGGAATGCGGTGAGTAGTATAATCACGATAACTGAACCTATGTCTGATGCTGCATTTAGCCAGCCAAAACCAATAGGCCCCACGTTTAAAATATCTTTTGCAAAAACAGGAATCATTGCAACTGCACCCCCAAATAAAACGGCAAATAAATCGAGTGTTAATGCACCAAACAATTCTTTGGTTTGATATACATACCTAAGTCCTTCCTTTACACTTTCCAATGTTTTTTTCTCTCCAGGCTCATTCAGTGAAGGCTTGGGCTTCAGCTGGTACATAAATAAATAGCCCGCAAAAACTAGGGTACAAATAATGGCTAAAGAACCGGTGTTTCCTATAAGGGCAATTAAAAATCCAACAATAGCATGGCCTGTAACAGAGGCGCCTAGCCAAATCCCCTGTCCCCAAGTAGTAGCATTTTGAATGGTCGTTTTAGGCACAATGGCAGATAGTATAGTGCCAAATGTGGGACCTGTAAAAGATCTAAATACGCCGGTAAAAAATATGGCAACATAAATGCTAAATGCAATCCAATGTTTGCTTATCTGACTCGCTGTAAAACTGGTAGATAATAATAATAAAAATATGGCGCAGGTAAAATAAAGCGCAACCCCGGTTAATAAGAGTTTTCTTTTTTCACTGATATCTATAATATGTCCAGCGTATAGTGATAGTGAAACAGCCGGTATGACTTCAGATAAACCTATAAGGCCAATCGCAAATGGTTCGTCGGTAAGTTCGTATATCCACCAGCCCACAAGTGTGCCCATCATGCGAAGCCCCATAATAAACAAAAATCGTCCAAACATAAGGTGCCTGAATTCTGCAATCCGCATAGCTTCAAACGGGTCATGTTTTGTTATGGTTGAAGACGCTTCCTGTTGCATTTTGCTGGTATTCTTGTTATGGTAAATTAAAATAGTGCTGACCCTGCGACAGGTCTTTGTCTAGGGCATCTAAAACTACTTGAACATGTGCTTCATTACCTATAAAATCGGCGTTACTAGCATCAATAAAAATGGTTTTTATATTGTGTTGTTTGATATAGCTGGTGTAGGTTTCCTGTAAATTAAACAAGTAATCGTCTTTAATATCCTGCTCGTAACTTCTATTTCTTTTTTTAATATTTTCCTTTAATTTTTGCACTGGCGCGTGTAAGTAAATTAAAATATTTGGGAAGCTAATTTGTTGGTGAATGATATCAAATAGTTTTTGATACAATCTAAATTCTTCGTCGGGTAAATTCACTTTTGCAAACAACAAGCATTTTGTAAATAGATAGTCCGAAATGGTTACTTCCTGAAATAGATCTTGGGTATGTAAATAGTCTTTGAGTTGTTTATAGCGCTCGGCCATAAAAAAAAGCTCTAATGGAAAGGCATATTGATCCGGCTTTTCATAGAATTTTGGCAAAAATGGATTATCCGCAAATTCCTCTAAAATTAGTTTCGCATTTAGTTTTTGTGCTAGTATGTTAGCTAGGGTTGTCTTACCCACTCCAATATTCCCTTCAATCGTAATAAACTGATGCTTCATATAAATTCATTCTCAATGGGTAAAAATAAAGCCGAACTTGGCTTTTGCCTTTATTTTTTTTGCACATCGAGGGTGTCGAGGCAGTTTAATAGCAATTCATGTATGGTTTTGTTTAATACAGGGTGATGAAGCGCAGGTGCTATTTCATGGAGTGGCAGGAGTGCAAATCTGCGGTTATGCAGTTGCGGATGGGGAATTGTAAGTGTTGGAGTATCTATAACAATGTCATTGATCATTAATATGTCTAAATCAATGGTTCGAGGGCCATATTTCTCAGTGCGAACTCGCCCCATTTCATTTTCTATGGCTAAAAGCCGCTCTATAAGAGCCTCAGGAGATAGTATGGTAACGAGCTTAACGGCTTGGTTATAAAAGGCTGGTTGGTTGACATTTCCCCAGGCAGCTGTCTCATAAATAGAGGAGGTACTAATAACACGACCACATTGGACCGAAATTTGGTTTATCGCCTCCGCTAAATAAGCCGCTCGGTCTCCTAAATTCCCGCCTATCAGTAAATATGCTGTGTTCATAAATTACCCCATTAATCGCCTCAAATATCTTTAATTTCACGTCTTTAAATGCAGGTGTGAACAATATTGTTCCTCTTTTATTTTAACCTATTGTTATGAAGAGCTTTTTTAAAATATTTTTTGCCAGTATACTAGCATTGATCGTGTTTACAATACTTGGCGTAATGGTACTTATTGGTATAGCGGCATCTGCTTCAAGTTCTGAAAAACCTGTCATTGCTTCTGATGCTGTTTTGGTATTAGACTTATCTAACCCTTTTAAAGAAAGAGTGCAAGAAAATCCATTTGCTGCTTTAACCAGTGATGAGAATTTCGAAACACCGTCACTATATGAAATGGTTAGGCTTATTGAGCATGCTAAACAAGATGCTAACGTAAAAGGGATTTATATTTTAGCGAGTGATAATGCAAATGGATTTGGTGCTTCTGAAGAAATTAGAAAGGCCTTACTTGATTTTAGAAAGTCTAAGAAATTTGTGGTGGCTTACGGCGAAACAATTTCTCAAAAAGGATATGCAATTGCTAATGTGGCACAAAAGATTTTTGTGCACCCGCAAGGTGGGCTTGAATGGGCTGGATTTTCAAGTAATTTAATTTTCTTAAAAGGCATGTTGGATAAATTAGAAATCAAACCACAAATTATTTATGCCGGAAAGTTTAAAAGTGCCACTGAACCACTTCGTGAAACGCAAATGACAGAAGCCAACCGTTTGCAAACAAGTGTTTGGTTAGGCGATTTATACAATCAATTTTTATACCAAACAGCTGCTGCTCGTAATTTAGATACAGCGCTAATTAGATCTTTAGCTGTTGAAGGTAAAATTCAAACAGCTGCCGATGCCGTAAAATATAATTTAATTGACGGATTAAAATATGACGACCAAATTAAAAACGAAATAACGGGTCGTTTAAATTTGCAAATCAATTCAAAAATTAATTTTATTTTTTTCGGGGAATATGCGAAATCTGTAACGCTTGACGATTACGCTGTTTCAGAAAAAATTGCCGTTATTTATGCAAATGGCGATATTGTTGGCGGAGCTGGAACCGATGAAGAGGTGGCTAGTGATGATTATAAAGAACTTATTCGAAAAGCGCGATTGGATAAATCAGTGAAAGCCATTGTGCTTCGTGTAAATTCTCCAGGTGGAAGCGCCCTTGCTAGTGATGTGATTTGGAGAGAAGTTAGCCTCGCCAAAAAAGAAAAGCCAGTAATTGTTTCTATGGGAGATGTAGCTGCATCGGGTGGTTATTATATTGCTTGTAACGCAAATAAAGTATTTGCTAACGAGTCAACAATCACTGGTTCTATTGGGGTTTTTAGTATTATACCCAATATTGAATCGTTTCTGAAAAATAAAATAGGTATCACTACAGACAGGGTTAAAACTGGACCATATGCCGATATGGGAAGCATGGATAGGGCTTTAACAGCGCCAGAAATAAGATTTTTTCAGGCTTCTACCGATTCTATTTACCACACATTTAAATCACGTGTATCCGAGGGTCGTAAAAAAAATATGGAATATGTTGATAGCATTGCGCAAGGTCGTGTTTGGACGGGTAGTAGGGGATTGTCTGTTGGACTTGTTGATGAAATTGGGACCCTTTCAGATGCCATTAAAGCAGCTGCTGCTATGGCAAAAGTTAAAAGCTATAAACTCAAAGAGTATCCAGAAAAAAAGAATATTTTAGAACAGCTCTTTACTAATTATAAGCGTAACATTTCTATGCAATTGATAGAATCTGAGTTAGGTCCTGATCAATTAATGATAATGCAACAATTTAAAAAAGTAAAAGCGATGGTGGGCGTGCCACAGGCAAAATTACCATACACCGTTATTGTTCATTAATTTCACTGTTCTTAATCTATTCGTATGTCCGCAAAGTACAGTCAATTAAAAGCAATGCTTGCCATAACAAAAGGCAGCTTAAAGGCTATTTTGCGGAGTCCTTCTGCGGTCGTATTTAGTATTGCATTCCCTTTAATTTTTATTTTGGTTTTCGGGTTTATTGGCGGGGGTAGTGGGAAAACTACTGTTAAAATTGCACTTGATCAAGGGTCCGATACCTCTAGTCCTATTTATACAGCACTCACACATATCAATAGTATTAAAATAGTTAAAGGTGAGGATGCTTTTTTGTTACAAGAATTAGAAAAGGGTAGGATCACAGCAAAAGTATTGATTTCGAAAACTGGCTTATCAAGCCCAGCTTATACCATTAAAATAACTAGTTCTGGCGCTGTTATGCCTCAAAATATTCAGCTATTGCAGTCTGTGATAAATGGTGTGATTGCAGGGATGAATCAAAAGTATTTTGCAAGTAACCAAACCATTGCGCATGTCGATGCTACTATATCGCAAATACCAGGAAGGGCTTATAAAACAATCGATTTTATCCTGCCTGGACAGCTCGGATTTTCATTACTCAGTTCTGGTGTTTTTGGCGTCGCTTTTTTATTTTTTAATTTGCGTCAACAATTGGTGTTAAAAAGGTTTTATGCCACGCCAATAAAGCGCGCTTATATTGTACTTGGAGAAGCACTTAGTAGGGTTTTATTTCAATTATTGACTGCAATTATTGTAATAGGCGTTGGTCATTATGCATTTGGATTTACGCTCGTGCATGGGCTCACTACTTTTTTAACAATTATGCTATTAAGTTTTATAGCGCTTGTTTTATTTATGGGTTTTGGATTTATTGTGAGTGGGCTTGCTAAAAATGAAAGTACCATTCCGCCATTTGCAAATTTATTTACGTTGCCCCAGTTTTTACTCGCAGGTACATTTTTTGCTGTAGAAGCTTTTCCAACCTGGCTTCAACCTATTTGCAATGCGCTTCCTTTGACACATTTTAATAATGCGATGCGTAATATTGCTTTTGAAGGCGCTTCATTAGCAGCCTGCAGTAAAGAACTATTGATTCTTGGTTTATGGATTGTGGGTGTATATGGGATTGCTTTTAAAACATTTAAATGGGATTAACATGCGCGTTATTAAATTAGGCTTTATTAGTGTTGTTATTTTTTTTGTATTGCTTACACTCGGTGGCCTACTGCTACCATCACATAATATTGTTTCACGTGCAGTAAACATCAAAGCAAAGCCAATATCTATTTTGCAGCTTATTCAAAATAAGTCGCAGTGGCATATGTGGATGGAAGGGATGGATAGTACTACTTTAAATAAGCACCAACAAATACAAATAATTTCTGCATCAGACTCTTTGATAGTTGCCAACTGGAAAACAGCAGAGGCAAATTATACGACAAAATTCAGGTTGATTTACAGCCCAGGCCAGGCTGTAACTATTGTGCAGTGGCAGTTCGAACAAGATGTTGCATGGTATCCCTGGGAGCGCTTGAGTTCGCTCATGAATGATAAAATACTTGGCACTTTAATGGAAAAAAACCTAGCTAGACTTCAGTTGGTAGTAGAAGCTAACTAGGTTTTCAGTATAATTAATACATTATATAATCAATAGCGCATCACCGTAACTAAAGAAACGGTACTTGTCTTTGATGGCCTTTTTATATGCTTCTATGGCTAAATCATAACCAGCAAAAGCGCAGGTCATAATAAGTAAGCTTGTTTTTGGTAAATGAAAGTTTGTAACAAGGCTATCTGCTACATTAAAATTGTAAGGAGGATGTATAAAGTGATTGGTCCAACCTTCGCTTGGTTTCAGTAATTTTTGTGCTGTAAAGCTGCTTTCCATGGCACGCATGGTGGTGGTGCCGATAGCGCAAATACGTTTGCCATTTGTTTTGGCCTTGTTCACAATATTGCAAGCCTCATCAGTAATCTGGTAGTACTCTGCATCCATTTTATGTTTGCTTAAGTCTTCTACTTCGATGGGTCTAAATGTTCCAAGGCCAGTGTGTAGTGTTACTTCTGCAAATTTCACACCTAATATTTCACATCTTTTGATGAGTTCTTTACTAAAGTGTAATCCTGCAGTAGGGGCTGCAACCGCACCTTCATACTTTGCATACACCGTTTGGTAACGCTCTTTATCTTCTTCGTCTGGTTTGCGTTTAATGTATTTAGGTAGTGGTGTCTCTCCTAAAAATTCTAACATTTTTTTGAAGCTTTCATCATCGTCGTCCCATAAAAAACGAATAGTACGTCCACGGCTTGTGGTATTGTCTATCACTTCTGCAACAAGTTCTTCGTTGTCGCCAAAATATAATTTATTCCCTACTCTTATTTTTCTTGCGGGATCAACAATCACATCCCATAAGCGGTTTGGCTTGTTTAATTCGCGGAGTAAAAAAACTTCAATTTTAGCACCAGTTTTTTCTTTACGACCATACATACGCGCCGGAAATACTTTGGTGTTGTTTACTACGAAAACATCTTTATCATCATAGTATTCTAAAATGTCACGGAAATTTTTATTTTCCATATGACCACTTTTTCTGTCTACTACAAGAAGGCGACTGTCTTCTCTTCTTTTGGTTGGATTTTGTGCGATCAGGTTTAAGGGTAGATCGAACTTAAATTGTGATAATTTCATGTTACGGCATGATTTTTTAGTGAAGGCTGCAAAAGTAGGTAAAAAATGTCAAAATTAAGGTAGGGCTGCAATAAGTTCCTGTGTATAAAGGCTTTTAGGCGAATTGTAAACAGTGTTGGCAGGCCCAATTTCTTCTAATTTCCCCGCATTCATGACCATAATTCGGTCACTAATGTATTTCACCACAGCTAGGTCATGGGTGATAAACAATGCAGAAAACTGCATTGACGCTTTTAGGTCATTTAGCAAATTAAGCACTTGTGCTTGAACGCTGACATCGAGGGCAGAAACGCTCTCATCGCAAATTACAAATTTGGGTTCCATAATAAGCGCTCTGGCAATTACAATTCTTTGACGTTGACCACCACTAAATTCATGTGGGTATTTATTGTAGCAATCGGCGGGGAGCTCCACTTTTTCTAGCATGTCAATCACCCGTTCCTTTCTTTCTGATTTGTTTTGTACCATTTGATGTACAAGTAGTGGTTCGGCGATGGCATCACCAATACGCATGCGAGGATGTAACGAACTATACGGGTCTTGAAAAATGAGTTGAATTATTTTTTTATACTGCTGGTTGTATGGGTTGTTTGGAGTGGCGATGGTTTCTCCTTTATAAATAATGGATCCTTCGTTAATGGTTTGTAGTCCTACAATTGACCTACCAAGTGTTGTTTTTCCGCATCCCGATTGACCTACAAGACCAAGTGTTTCACCTTCTTTAATGTCAAAAGAAATTTGATCTACGGCGGTAAAACTTTTGGTGACTTTCCCAAAAATATTGGTAGCCACGGGAAAATGAATCGAAACATTGTTCACGGCTAATAGTGTGGCTTGATTGTTTGGTAATGGCACATCCGGTTCACGAACAATAGAGGGGACTTTATAGTTTGGATTTGACAAAAAATCATGTACGACCGGGAGCTTGTATCCTTTGGGATATAAGCCGGGTCTGCATGCCAATAGTGCTTTTGTATAAGGGTGTATTGGGTTTTCAAATAATGCTTTTGTTGTATTTTCTTCTACTACTTCTCCTTTGAACAGTACCGTAACAACGTCTGCAAAAGACGCCACTACATTTAAATCATGGGTGATAAATAAAATACCCATGCCCGTTTCTTGTTGCAATTCTTTAAGAAGTATTAAAATGCTTTTTTGAACTTGCACGTCAAGTGCTGTGGTGGGCTCATCACAAATGAGTAAATCGGGTTTTCCACTCATGGCCATGGCAATCATAACGCGCTGCTTTTGTCCACCACTTAATTCGTGCGGATACTTATCAATTGCTTTTTCCGGGTCATTTATTTTAACACTTGTAAATAAATGAATGGCTTCTATTGTTGCTGCTTTTTTTGTAAGCTGTTGGTGCAACATGATGGTTTCAATAATTTGTTCGCCACAGGTAATCACAGGATTAAGTGCAGTCATTGGCTCCTGAAAAATCATCGCAATTTTCGCGCCTCTTATGGCTTGTAATTCGGATGTATTTAATTGAAGTAAATCAATACATTCGCTTTCATTTTTGTACAACAAGATCGAACCACTTTTATAAGAAACTGGTGGGCTTGGGATGAGTTGTAAAATAGACATTGAAGTAACGGATTTACCAGAACCCGATTCCCCAACAAGCGCTCTAATTTCACCTCTACAAACACGCATGTTGAGGTTTTTTACAGCAGTAAAGCTGTTGTTCTCCTTTTCAAAAGAAACGGTGAGGTTGTTAATTTGTAACAAGGGGGTGCCCATTAAGCCTTAGTTTTACACAAGATTAAACAAATAAATTCGCCAATTTTATGCTAATGTGGATTAATATTTGTTAATACTGTTCATTATTGTATGGGTTCTTGTAATTTTGCACTTACATCTGTTAGTTTACTAGCGCATGTAGGTCATCTAAATGATTGAATATGATTCGAAAAGCATGGTGGAAATGGGTTGCATTTTTGCTTCTTTTTTACACTAGTATTTATGGTTTTATTGTCAAGGTTCCAAAATTAGATGACAGGCTTGAGCACTCTATTCGTAACATGTTTTTTCATGTGCCGATGTGGTTTGCTATGATGATATTACTTTTTGTTTCGGTGTGGTATGCAGCTAAATATTTACGCACCACGTCACCCATCGATGATTTTTATTCTAAAGCATTTGCAGCTACTGGAACCTTATACGGTTTTCTAGGTTTATCTACAGGGGCCATTTGGGCAAATTATCAATGGGGTAGTCCATGGAGTGGCGATCCCAAACAAAATGGTGCAGCTATTGCCATGCTTATTTACCTTGCTTATTTTGTTTTGCGTGGAAGCATGACAGATGAAGATAAACGTTCACGCATTGCTTCTGTATATAATATTTTTGCTTTTTTTATGCTCTTCCCTACACTATGGATTTTACCAAGACTCACAGAGTCGCTACATCCTGGCGGTCAGGGAAGTGAAGGCAACCCTGGCATCAATGGAAAAGATATGGATGTCAATATGCGGTCTGTATTTTATCCGGCCGTTATTGGTTGGACATTACTTGGTGTGTGGGTGAGTACCTTAAAAATCAGATACGAATTACTTAAAGCAAAATAAATTATGAAAAAATATTTGAAATCATTCCTGCTTGTATTATTTGCGCTTGGTTATTTTGTTGCTGCTCAAGCTCAAGATGGTGCAGCAAATGCAAACACAGATGTGATGCGTAGCAATGGAAAAATTTATGTTGTGATGGCTGTAGTGGTAACCATTGTAACGGGTCTTTTTTTATACGTATATTCTATAGATAAAAAAATCTCAAAATTAGAAAACAAATAAATCGATTGTTATGTCTAGTAATACACCATATAGTTTTTTTAAAAGTGTAGAAAAAAGTTTTGACAAAGCGTCTAAGTTTACCAATTGGGAAAATGGATTGCTTGAACAAATTAAAGCTTGTAATAGTGTTTACAGTATGCGTTTTCCAGTAAAAATGGATGATGGTAGAATTGAAGTAATTGAAGCCTATCGTGTACAGCACTCGCAACACAAATCTCCTTGTAAGGGTGGTATTCGTTTTAGCGAAGAAGTGAACCAAGACGAAGTGATGGCACTAGCATCACTAATGACATACAAGTGTGCTATTGTGAACGTCCCATTTGGGGGTGGTAAAGGCGGGATTAAAATCAATCCGCGTGAACACTCTGTCTATGAGTTAGAAAAAATTACACGTAGGTATACTGCAGAGCTTGTAAAAAAGAATTTTATTGGTCCTGGCATTGATGTTCCTGCGCCTGATTACGGTACTGGAGAGCGTGAAATGGCATGGATTGTTGATACCTATGCTTCTTTAAAACCTGGTGAAATTGATGCAGCAGGTTGTGTAACGGGCAAGCCAATTACACAAGGTGGTGTAAGGGGTAGAAAAGAAGCAACTGGACTTGGTGTTTTTTTTGGTATCCGTGAAGTGTGTAACATGAAAGAGGAAATGGAAAAGCGTGGACTAACGGTGGGCGTAGCAGGTAAAACTATTGTTGTACAGGGGTTGGGAAATGTGGGTTACCATAGTGCCAAATTTTTTAGAGAACATGGCTCTAAAGTAATTGCTATTGCAGAATTTGAAGGCGCTATTTTTAATGCAGACGGCCTTAACGAAGAAGATGTTTTTCAACACCGTAAAAAAACGGGTTCTATTTTAAATTTCCCTGGTGCTACCAACATTGTAAAAAGTACAGATGCATTAGAACTCGCTTGTGATATATTAATTCCTGCAGCACTAGAAAATGTAATCAATGGCGAAAATGCAACACGTGTACAAGCTAAAATTATTGGAGAAGCAGCCAACGGTCCTTTAACACCAGAAGCAGATGAAATTTTTGCAGCGAAGGGAACACTTGTGGTACCTGATATGTATTTGAATGCAGGTGGTGTAACGGTATCCTATTTTGAGTGGCTTAAAAATTTAAGTCACGTGCGTTATGGCCGTATGGAAAAAAGATTTACAGAAAATTTGAATACCCATATTCTTTCTCAAATAGAAGAATTGACTGGCAAATCTGTTTCTGCGACCGAACGTAGTTTTATCATGCATGGTCCGGAAGAAGTAGATTTGGTGCATAGTGGGCTAGAAGAAACTATGATTACTGCAACTAGAGAAATTATGCAAATATGGAAAGACAATCCTTCTATTCCTGATATGCGCACAGCAGCCTATGTATGTGCTATCAATAAAGTGGGAACGTCTTATGCAGAGCTTGGTATTTTCCCTTAATCGGTTGTAAAGCTTGGGAGTGCTGTCATTACAATTGGTTGCGCATTTCGTACATCAAAACCAAAACTGTCATTTCCGTTTGTAATAATGATGTACTGCGTTTCTAGTTTGCTATTATAATGTAATACTTGTTGCAGTACAGACTCGCTAAGGGGGACATTCATTTCTTTACATTCAACAATTAGCCAAGGTTTGGTGTCTTTGTAAACAAGGATATCAAACCTTTTTTTTGTTTCTCCCCATTTGATTTCTTTTTCAATGGCAATGAGGGATGCGGGTACTTGTTGATGTTGGACGAGTACCTGCAAAAAGTTTTGACGAACCCATTCTTCGGGGGTTAGTCGCACCCAAATTTTTCGAAAGGGGTCAAAAATTTGCTCCTTTTGATCCAAACTTTTTATTTGATGCGCATATGTTGGATACTCTACTTGAATCATAAGAATTGAATTATCAGGGCTTTTTTGTAATTTAGCCAATTAACTTTTTTCAAATATACCCACACTGGGTTAAAATGCCAACCAATGAAAACGAAAGAAGAAATTGTAAATAACTGGCTTCCAAGATATACCGGAGAGCAGCTTCAAAATTTTGGAAAGTATATTTTGTTGACCAATTTTAGCAATTATGTAAACTTGTTTGCCCAGTGGAATGGTGTTGAAGTGGTTGGGAAAGACCGTCCAATGCAGTGCGCAACAGCTAATGGTATAACCATCATTAATTTTGGTATGGGTAGCCCGGGCGCTGCAACGGTGATGGATTTATTAACGGCTATTGAGCCAGAAGCGGTGTTGTTTTTAGGAAAATGCGGCGGACTTAAAAAACGAAATAATTTAGGTGATTTAATACTGCCCATAGCGGCCATTAGGGGAGAGGGAACGTCCAATGATTACTTCCCTCCAGAAGTACCAGCAATGCCTGCCTTTGCCTTGCAAAAAGCAATTTCAACCACAATTAGGGATTATAAGGTTGATTATTGGACCGGTACTGTGTATACTACCAATAGAAGGGTATGGGAACATGACGAAGTATTTAAAGATTATTTGACAAGTGTTCGTGCTTACGCCATTGATATGGAAACAGCTACTATTTTTACAGTTGGGTTTTATAATAAAATTCCAACAGGTGCCTTATTATTAGTGAGTGATCAGCCCATGGTACCGGAAGGTGTAAAAACAGAAGCAAGTGATGTGAAAGTGACGAGTGATTTTGTGGAGAATCATTTAAAAATTGGTATCGATTCTTTAAAGCAACTCATAAATAAAGGGCAAACAGTAAGACACTTAAGATTCTAGTTAGGATCCCAACTAAGATCTTATTGTGGACTTAATCTTTCCATAAAAAAGGAAATAAAATCAGTGCTAGGGCTACCACTAAAATATCGAGTCCTACAAGCATGCCTACCATTTGTATAAAGCCGCCTTGTATCACAGATGAAAATCCTGTTGCAGAAATTTTCATAAGAAGTAATAGCTGTGGTATTATAAGCGGAAAGCCCATAATAGCCATCATTGCAGCGTTTTGTTGCGCCTTAGCGGCGATGGCTGCCAAAAAAGTAAATACCAAGCTGATACTCATCCCACCTAAGCAAACAATGCCTGTAAATACAAGGGCATGTGTAAGTGGATTCCCTAGTAATAATGTAAAAACGGCCAAGCTTAATAAGCTCATAGCAAGCATCAGTACTAGGTTAAAAATAAGTTTAGCGAGTACAAAATTTTGAGCACTGGTAATGGAGTAGAAGTATAACATGCGTCCACTTCCTTCTTGTAAAAAACTTTTTGCTACCGCGTTTACACAAACAAATAATTGGATCACCCAAAATAGTCCATTCCATACCTGATCATCTGGTTGGCCCATAGATAAGTACACCACAAAAATGGTTGTTACCACATAGAGTACAATACCATACAAAGTATACTGTTGTCTGAGTTCTAACAGAAAATCTTTTTGTAATAAAGCAAGTATGGCGTTTTTATTTTTCATGCATGCATTTTCTGCAACGTGGTTCGTACGTATCTTTTTCTCCAAGTAGTACTTGGCTTTCGTTGGCTGTTTTTCTAAATGATACGTGCGCGATGTTGCCGCATTTCATACATATCGCATGTAGCTTTGTAATGTAATCTGCGACGGCTAATAAATTAGGCATTTGACCAAATGGTTTGCCTAAATAATCCATATCGAGGCCAGCTACAATTACCCTGATTCCTCTTGTGGCCAATGTTTCGCATACCATCGTAATTTCTGCATCAAAAAATTGTGCTTCGTCAATACCTATAACATCTACATCACCGGCCACTAATAAAATCGATTGCGCATGGTCTACCGGTATAGAAGGGATGCTATTGGCATCATGGCTTACCACTTCTTTTTCGTTGTATCTGGTATCCAATGCTGGTTTATAGATTTCAATTTTTAAATTGGCAATTTTTGCACGCTTTAGCCTTCTAATAAGTTCTTCAGTTTTGCCGCTAAACATACTGCCGCAAATCACCTCAATCCAGCCTCTTTTGTCACCTGTTATGTTAGGTTCTATAAACATGTATCAAATAAATTTGTAGATTAGACGTTAAATAGGAGCGGATACCAGTCCCATTTAAGACCCCAAATGTATTACATAGAATGGAAAGAGTTGGTACGTTAATTTATAAACTAAAAGATCTTTTTGATCAGGGCGCCAATAGCGAACAGCTTATGGCCGCTGCTCAAATGCTTTTAGCCGAACTTGAAACGGCTAACCCTCCATTGTTAGCGCCCGAAAAACCTGGTAAAATGGGAGTTTCTGTGGTAATGCCTCGGGGGGAGAGAGCTACAAAGCCTGAGCAGTTAATTCAGGCAAAACTAGCCCTTGACATACCGGACTATATTTTGGAAGACGCCTCACTAGTTACTCCAATCAATACCCAAACTGTTGCTCCATCAAAAGGACCCGTTGTTTCAGAAATGAATAGTGGTTGGTTATTTGATACGTCTACAGAAATTCCAACCCTTGCTTTACAGTCAAAGAAAAATGAATTTGAAGAGATCAATCAACTCATGAAGTCGATTCATTCAATGCCTGTACTAAACGAAAAACTCCGAGCCAATCAAATTGAAATAGGATCCCTTCTAAACAACGGGCCCATCAAAGAATTAAAAAAAGGAATTGGTATCAATGACCGTTTTTTGTTTGTGCAAGAACTTTTTAGAGGGGATGAAACCATGTACGAAAGAAGTATAAAAACAATTGATGGTTTTGCTATTTATCCAGAGGCACAATTTTGGATACAACGTGAACTAAAATTAAAAATTGGTTGGAACGAAAACAGTGCTACTGTCATGCATTTTGATCAACTTGTTAAAAGACGCTTTTCCTGAATATAATGTATAATTTTTGTTGTAGCGCCTTTGTGGGCGTGCACAAAATTTCCGGCAAGCTGTCCCATTTTATTTCTACTTTCTTCGTTGCTAAATATTTTTTTTGCAACGGATTCAAAATCTAATGCGTCTTTAATACTTACCGCCCCACCTGCTTCGATAAGTCCAACGGCTTCTATGTATTTATTATAGAATGGCCCAAATAATACGGGCTTGAAATACACAGCCGCTTCTAAACAGTTGTGAATGCCATCTGCGCCAAATCCGCCGCCAATATAGCTTACAGTAGCGTAGTGGTATAGTTTACTGAGCATGCCTACATTGTCTATAATAAGTGTATTGAATTTTTGCGGCGCAATATCTGGTGTATTAAACTGCTGTACATAATCAGAATACAGTACTGCATTTTTATACAAAGTTAAGCAGTTTTGAAGCCTTTGATGGTTGATATCGTGCGGCGCAATAATAAATTTAATATTCGGGTTTGCTTTTTCAAAATGAGCAATGGTTTCATCATCTTGAAGCCAGGTACTTCCTGCCACTAGCACCAAACTATTATTGCAGAAATGCGCAATTGGATCTATTGGTGAAAAGGCGTTGGCAATTTCAATAACTCTGTCAAATCTGGTGTCGCCGCCAATGTAAACCGCATCTTTAATGCCAATGGAATGTAGTAAAGATTGTGAGTTTTGGTCTTGTACAAAAAAAGCACTAAAGCATTGCAGTAGATTTTTATAAAATCTACCATACCATTTAAAAAACAATTGATCTTTTCTAAAAATGCCCGCAATTAAAATAGTTGGTACTTCATGTTTTTTTAACACTGTAAGATAGTAATGCCAAAATTCATACTTTATAAAAATAGCAATGGCAGGTTTTACTATTTTTAAAAATTGTTGCGCATTTCCCGCGCTATCCATGGGTAAGTAAAAAACAAAATCTGCCCCGTTATAATTTTTATGTACTTCATAGCCAGATGGCGAAAAAAAGGTGAGTAGGATGCTGTGATTTGGGTATTGCTTTTGAAGGCCTTCCAAAACCGGACGTCCTTGTTCAAATTCACCTAATGAGGCACAATGCATCCAAATAACAGGTTTCCTATTATGCTCAAATGAGGTAGCTATTTTGTTAAAAATTC
>CAMDLR010000029.1 GCA_945901845.1 Sediminibacterium ginsengisoli
GTTAAAAAGGAAAGGAAAGGAAAATAAAAGAGAACCATCACTATTCATTTAGTGGTGGTTTTTTTATGCGCACGTGTTGCGCATGCGGCGCGTTTATGAAAGTACTGTTTCCATTTGCATGCTCCGCGATCCTTTAATTAAAAGCTGCGCATGCGTTGGATTTTGCGCTACTAACCACACTTTAGCTTCGGCGGTTGTTTTAAAATATATAAACTGAGGTACTGCGTTTTGATGCGCTAAAAAATCATCCCCTACTAATACTACTGATTCAAATGAATACCCGGCAATTAATTGTAGTAGCGCTAAATGCTCGGCTAATGAGTGCTCGCCTAGTTCCATCATGGCACCCAATAAAACAATTTTATGAGTACCTGCTAGTTTTGCAAAATTTTCGATGGCTACTTTCATGCTACTAGGGTTAGCATTATAAGCGTCTAAAATAATAGTATTGGTATCCTTTGTAATAAGTTGCGATCTGCTATTGGAAGGTGCATAATTTGCAATGGCATCCACCATTTTATTTTCCGGCACACCAAAATGTTTTCCAATGGTGAGTGCGCATAAAATATTAGGTAAATTATAGGATCCAACTAATTGTGAGGCTATGGTTGCTGTTTCGTTTTCGTTGATGTTTGCAGCTACCGTTAAAAATGGCTCACTACTTTGTATGGTTCCGTTTATATAAGGCACAATGTTTTGTATGCCCGCGCTCATCTCATTTAAATAATCGTACCCAGTGTATACAAATGCAGTACCCGTATGCTCACGCAAAAAAGTATAGAGTTCGCCCTTGCCTTTTTTAACGCCTTCTTCGCCACCAAATCCTTCTAGGTGCGCTTTGCCACAATTGCTAATAACACCATGCGTAGGCCTTGCATACACGCAATAACCTTCAATTTCTTTTTGATGATTGGCGCCCATTTCTATCACCGCCATTTGTGCATCTTTTTTAATGCTCAATATCGTTAGTGGCACACCAATATGGTTGTTTAAATTGCCTTGTGTGTTATAGGTTTTATAATGGCTCGAAAGCACCGCATACACCAGTTCTTTGGTCGTGGTTTTTCCGTTACTTCCTGTAATGGCAATAAATGGAATATCAAAAGTGCTGCGGTGGTGGCCAGCAAGTTCCTGTAAAGTAGTGAGTACATCCTCCACCACAATCATTTTTGAAAGCGCGGCTTCCTTTTGGGCTTCGTTGTTTCCTTCGAAATAGGTAGCTATAGTCTCAAGTGGTTCATCCACCACACAGTATGCAGCGCCTGTCTCTATGGCTTTAAAAGCAAATGTATTGGCATTAAAATTAGGGCCCTTTAAAGCAAAGAAAAAGTCACCCTCCTTTAGCTTGCGGGTGTCCGTTACAACACTCGGATACTGAACGTAAATGTCATAAATTTCTGAAATACTCATGCGCCTACCTTTTAAGTGTAACAAATATAGTTGAAATAGATATGGTGTTAACCCATATACGTATGTTTTAATTTTTATACGTACATTGCAACATAATCGTTACTGTATGACCACAAAACTCACCCTTAGTATTGATGTTCAAACCATCAAAAAAGCCAAACTTATTTCTGCAAAAAAGGGCAAAAGCATAAGTAAGCTGGTTGAAGAATACCTCAACACCCTTAGCACTATCGATGAAAACAAAACATCGTCGGTTAAACAATTAAGCGGTCTACTAAAAAATAAAATAGCGGATAAAGTTGATTGGAAAAATGTAAAAACTCAATATTTAATAACGAAGTATGAGTTATAAATTATTTGTAGATACCAACGTTTATCTAGACTTTTTAATTCATAGGGGTAAAGAATGGAAAAATGCCGAATTGCTTTTTGAATTAGCAGAAAACAAAGAGATCACGATATATACCTCATCTTCTTCACTTATAAATATCATATACATTTTAAGGGCCGCAAAAATGGACCATAAAGAAGTGATTGAAGCCGCCACGGCTATCTTAAGCTATACCACGCTTATCAATCCAGATAATAACACTTGCATAAGAGCCCTCGAATCTTCTTTTTTAGATACCGAAGACGCTGTTCAATACTATACAGCACTAGAAAATACTGAGATTGATTACTTTATAACAACTAACACCAAAGACTTTAAAAAAGCACTGCCTACATTAAATATTCTCACCCCAACCAGTTTTATTCAGCTGCGTAACAAAAGTCACGTTTCAAGGAAATAATTGGCTCGATATTTGTATTCTAAATAAGACTTATGATACGTTTACTTCAAAAAATAGACTTTGTACTCGTTATTCGATTAATAATGGGTGGTATGTTTTTAGTAATTGCCTGGCAGTTTAAAGACTGGATGCCCCCCATTTTTGGTGTACTCATGATAGTTATTGGCATCTATTCATCTAAAACAAAAACGGGCTGTGGTTACGGCGGTGGAAGCTGTTCTATCAGAAATTAAGAAGGTCACAATTAATTTACCTTTGCACCACTATTTAAATAAGCAGTATTATGGCTACCAATAAAAAAAAGTACTTTTTAACCGCTGCACTTGCCAATAAATGCCCCCGTTGCCGAGAAGGTAATATTTTTAAAAGCCAACAAGCCTATAAATTTAAAACCAACACAGACATGCACGAGCACTGCCCCGTTTGTGGTCAACCCACCGAAATAGAAGTAGGTTTTTATTATGGCACGGGCTACATGAGCTACGCCTTATCGGTTGCATTTATTGTATCCACTTTTGTAGCCTGGAAGGTTTTAATAGGCATGACATTTGACATAGATGACAACCGCATATTTTACTGGATGGGAACGGCTTTTGTGCTACTCTTTGCCGTGCAGCCCCTCCTCATGAGGCTGTCCCGCTCTTTATGGCTCAGCTTGTTTGTAAGCTACGATCCAGATTGGAAAAAATAAAAGAGGCCCCGAAATTTCGGGGCCTCTTTTGTAAACAAACTTTATAAAAATCTAATCAGAACTAGTTATTATTAAAACGAGTCCAACCTTTCCACCAAAATGCATCTACACCAGCAGCGTCACATGCACCTCTAAATTTAACTACAGTAAAACCAGAGGTTAAATTAGGGTCTGTAAAGCTAGCACCAGTTAAAATTGGTTGGTAACCACTAGATCCACCAAACGGTAAAAAGTCAGGAGCAGCATAATTAAATGGAGCAATCAATTTAGCATCAGATACATTCGCTAATACTGTGTTTGAGAAAGTAGTATTAGAAAATCTTGCTACAACAGAATCACGATTCCATAAGCTAGCATTAGCAGTAGATGGAGTCCATGCGTATGAAGTAACATCTGTTCCATTAACATTTCCGCAACCAGCAATAGTGTTATTCTTGAAACGATTAGTGCTATCCATGATATTTAATTCTTGTGCACGACCTCTACTTGCATCAATCAAGATACCTTGAGGCCAACCTAAAATTACAGAGTTGTGTATAGAGATACCTGTATTTCTTCTAACGTGCGCAGCAGCTAAGTATAAGCTGTTACCATTGTTGGCAAGTGTAGCTCTTGGGCCAATTAAAGTAAGGTTTGAGAATACCGCCTTAGTTTGTGGGATAGATGTAGCAGATCCATTAGCATCGTTATCAGATTCAAAAGCTTCTGAACGAGAGATATCAGCAATGGTAGAATCTCTTAGAACAATACCAAACTGTATTTTACCGCTAAATCCATTATCAGAATCAAAATCATCATCCTGTGTTTTGTAGGCAATAAGGTGCTTACAATTTACGGTACCACCAAACCACTCAAATGCATCATCTTTAGCATAAGTAACTTGAACGTAATCGATGATTGTACCGTTACCAACACCAGCCATTGTTAAGCTATTAATTTCTTTATCGGGTTGGTATGCGTAACCAGCATACTCAATTCTTACATAACGTAAAATACCTGAATTATCGGCATTGTTAGGGGTAGCACCGCCACCAGCTAAACCATCACCAAATGAATTATTAACTCCACCTTCTACTTCTAAAATACCTGGACCACCACCAGTACCAGTAAATGCAGTATTAACCGCTGCTTTACCACAAATTACAATACCACCCCAGTCACCAGAACGAGGTACTGGAGAATTAGAAGTAAATACAATTGGTTTTTCTTGTGTACCATCAGCAACAAGTTTAGCACCACGCGTAATAACAAGCGTAGCAACTGAAGTACCTGTGTAGTCACCTTTAACGGTAACACCTGGTTGAATGGTCATGGTTGCGTTATTAACCATGTAAACGAGACCACTTAGGATGTAGTTGTTACCTTCTCTTAAAACGGTATCCTTATCGATACGACCTTTCAAAATAATGGTTTGAACACCTGGTGTGGTAGGTGGCGCAACTACTGTTGAACCTCCACCGTCCATTTCAATTTTTCTACAACTTGTAGCGATTAATGCAACGAAAGCTGCTGCTAACAAAACCGATTTTTTCATTTTATTTTTTTTTAAAAATTTTTATAAAGTATTATAAAGAGTATGAGAAACTGATTCCAATATTTGTACCTGTTTGACGGCTTAAACGGAATGGATCTTTTGCTTTATTCAAATTGTTGTTGCCATCTGGGTTTTGGTAGAAATATAATGTTTGGTTTAAAATATCTTGAACGTTTAATCTTAATTCTGCTCTGTTTTTAGCAAATTTCTTGCTCAACTGAAAATCAAATACCGGACGTGAAGACTCGTAAATATCTGGTTGATCAAGGCTACCAACAAATGTTACACGACGACCAATTTGGTTGTATAGCAATGTAGCGGTAAGTCCTTTAGAAGGCAAGTCGTATAAAGCACTAAAGTTAATTAAGTATGGAGACTGACCTTGTAAAGGTCTATCAAGTGCTAGGTTTTGGTCTTTAACACGGCTGTTGATATAAGTACCGTTTGCTTGAATGGTAAAGTTTTTAAGCGCCTCAGAAAAATCTAATTTTTTTCTAATTTCAAATTCTACACCATACGCTCTTGCACTTTCAGGATTCGCAAAGTTAAAAGTACTTGAACCACCAGCACCAAAGTTGAAGATCATTTCGATAGGCTTATCAAAGTGCTTGTAAAAAGCGCCAAGGGTAATAACCTCACCAGAAGCAGGATATACTTCGTAACGTAAATCTAAATTGGTGATTTTAGTACGCTCAATAGTTGGTAAACCTTGTACAGATGCGTTTAAATCAAAATCATAATATTGGAATGAAGCAAGCTCTCTAAACTCTGGTCTTACCACTGTTTGAGATGCAGATAAACGAAGGTTTTTTGTATTACTTAATTTTAACGTCGCATTTAAACCAGGTAAAAAGTCAGTAACCTTGCTATAATTATGACGTGGATCGTTTTTGTATACACTTCCAATTAATTGATCGTAATCTTCTACTCTTACACCCCATACTAATCTAAACTTACTTCCAAACTGGTTATCAAACTGCGCGTAACCAGCATTTAAAATAGTGTTAGCTAAATAACGGTATAAATTTCCTCTAATCGCATCAAAGGCAAGTTGTGTGCTGTATACTTCGCCTCTACCAAAATTGCTAGGTGCGAAAATTGTTTCTGGTCCTTGCAAACGTAGCGCAGCATTGTCTCTTGGTAAATAAATTGAAAAAGGTTTCGCATCAAACAAACGGTCTTTAACCTGTAAAGAGTATCCACCTTTAAGGGTTTGCTTACTTCCAAAAGCATTGAAAGTATACGCTAAATCAGCACCACCGCTATATACATAATCATTTAGATTTTGGTAAAAACGGTTACCGCTTTTTTGCGACAATACGTTAGATAAAAGAGCTACATAAGGGTTGGTAGCAACAGCATTGTTTTTTAAATAATACAATCTGCGCTGATCAGGAGTATAACCATCTAACAAAGTAAATGAACCATACCACTTAAACTTAAGTACGTTAGGCTTTATGTTATGCTCACCATTAATTTGTGAGTTCCAAAAAGTATTTTGTTTGAAACCATATTCATAACCACGTACGCTATCTAAACGCTGATTACCATTATTCTCTAAGCCAGTACGTAAGGTTGTAAAATCTGAAGAAGTAACGTTAAATAAGGTTTTAGCAGAAATTTTATTGTTACTATTAAGTTGGAAAGAAATATTAGCTAGTCCACCCCAAAGTAAGTCGGTACTATATCTGTTGTCATCATAATCAAAATCTGAAGTAAATGTACCATCACCAATAAAGTTAAAACCACTATTGCTACCCTTGGTTAAACGTACACTTTTATTATAGTTAAGTGCAAAAATAGCACCTAGCTTTCTGTTGTTTTTAAACTCTTTTACAAAACCACCACTTGTCTGGAATTGACCATTAATTAAATTAGACTTGCTTGCTGCATTGGGCGCCCAATTATTTTGCATGGTAGAACCGATGTATGTTTTATCGGCAGGTCTTAAAGCATCAAACTGAGATTTAGATGTGTAAGTTGATGGTAAAGAACGTGTACCATCATCAATACCTAAATAATCTGTTTTACCACCTTTATTTTCGTAAAAAGTTCCATTAACAGCTTGTGTATTAAAGCCAGAACCAACTTGAATATTAAAAAAGTTTTTGTTAGGAATATCTCTTGTATTTACTTGAATTAAACCACCAGCCCACTCTCCAGGAAGTTCTGGAACAAATGCTTTATTGATAACAATATTATCAATCATGTTAGAAGGGATCAAATCAAATGAGAATGCTTTTCTATCCGGCTCTGTACTACCTAACTGTATACCATTTAGTGTAGCAAGGTTGTAACGCTCAGCAAGTCCTCTAATCACTAGAAATTTACCATCTTGGATACTTGCACCAGGCGTACGCTTAATTACTTCACCAGTATTTCTATCTGGAGAACGCTTAATAGCTTCGGCAGAAATTACAGAAGCTACTGTATTTGTATTTTTTTGGAAAGTAATAAGTGCATTTACTGTTTCACCTTTAGCAGTAGCTGTTCTTGCTGTAGCTTTAACAGATACATCAGATAAAATTTTACTGCTTTCGTTAAGGATAATATTAACGGTTTCGTCATCACCCGCTTTTTCTACTGAAACGTCGTTAATTGTTTTTTCTTCATAACCAACGTAGCTTACAGTAAGTGTATATTTTTTTTGCGCTTCTACAACAAAGCTAAAACGACCTTCAACATCTGTTCTGGTCATGGCAGTTGCAGCACCTGATAATTTAACGGTAACACTCGCTAAGGCCTCGTATTTACTATTGGTAACTTGACCAACAATTCTAGATTTTTGAGCAGATATCGTTGCGCTAAATACAAGTAAAAAAAGGATAGATAATAATTGCTTCACTGGGTATTACTTTTATGAAGTAAAACTACCTTCACTATGTTACGGCAATGTTAAGCCAGCGTTAACGCAATGTTACCTCTATGTTACCGCAATGTTACCAACCTGGTCGTAGAGGTGGTGAATGAGGCCATCAACAAGGCCTATTTTAGGTACATAAATTTCATCAATACTAGCCCATTTCATTATTTGTACATATATAAGTAATGCAGGCACAATCACATCGGCCCTGTCTTCCTTTAAACCATACAAATTCATGCGGTCTTCTATGGTCACATTTGATAATTCCTTGTAATAGTCTTTTAAGAGGTCTAAACTTAGCGGTTTTCCCTCTTTTAAACGGCTCATAGACAATATTTTAGTAATATTTCCGCCGCTTCCAATGGCAATAGATGGGAGCTCACTTTTAATGTGCTTTTTAACATAATCCTTCATGTCATCCCAAGTTTTTTCCTTGATCTGATTTTTTAGGAGCCTGATGGTGCCTATATTAAAGGACTCTTTGGATACAAGGGCCCCGTTGGCAAAAAAAGTAAGTTCGGTACTACCACCACCCACATCAATGTATAAATAAGAATGATCTGAATCTAAATTTTCGGCCACATGGTTTTCATAAATAAAGGAAGCCTCTTCTTGCCCCGATATCACTTTAATTTCGATACCGGTTTCTAGCTTTACTTTTCTAATAATGTCTTTGCTATTTCGCGCATCACGCATGGCACTGGTAGCACAAGCATACACATGCTTAATCTCATAGGCCTCTAATAGATGCTGGTAGGCTTTTAAAGTTTGCATGAGCATTTTAACCTTAGCCTTAGAGATTTCTCCGGTTTCAAACACATCAAAGCCTAGCCTTAATGGCACACGTACTAAATTAATTTTATTAAATACGGGATCTTGCTTGGGCTGTTTGGTAACTTCACTAATTAATAAACGGGCGGCATTACTTCCAATATCAATGGCGGCTAACTTCACTTTTTACTATTCGTTTTCTGTTGGAGGTATAAATAAGTTTCGATTTGAGATCGAATCTTCTTCTTAGAACCCAAAGGTACATAGTTATTTAATAAGGCACTATCTAACACCCTTGCCTTCACGTTGTCCTGCAACTGAATGTGGATAATATCTTGTAATTCCTTTTTAATGGCGGGGTCTAGTATAGGAACTGCTGCTTCTACACGGTGATCAATGTTACGCACCATCCAATCGGCACTTGAAATATATACTTTTGGATTGCCGCCATTATTAAAAATCATCACACGTGCATGCTCTAAATACTCATCTACAATACTGATGGCACGTGGCTTGGCATTCATTTTTTTATGGTCCATAGAGGCACAAAAAATACCTCGTACAATCATATGAATGTTAACACCTGCAATTGCAGCGTCATTTAGTTTTTTAATTAAATCCACATCACTTAACGAATTTAATTTTATGGTAATAGCAGCTGGTTTACCCGCTTTAGCATTTTTAATTTCATGGTTAATTAAACCAACCATAGTTGGACGCATAGAAATAGGTGACACCACAAGCGTTTTACAGCGCTCTAATGGACCGTATCCTTTTTCGGGATGCTCTAAAAATTGAAATATTTTATTAATATCGGCCATGATGTTTCGGTTACTGGTAAGTAAGCAATGATCACCATATACACGCGCCGTTTTTTCATGTAAATTACCCGTACTTACAAAACCATATTGTACCGTTCTATTTTTTTCACGCTTTTTAATCACACAAACTTTGGCGTGCACTTTCATATTTTGTACGCCAAATAATACGGTAATCCCTTCCTGCTCCAATACGTCTTTCCATTCTAAATTGGCCTCCTCATCAAATCTGGCCTTTACTTCAAGCATCACGGTTACTGCCTTTCCGTTACGTGCTGCATTAATAAGTGCATTGATCACTTTAGAAGCAGGCGCCAAACGGTAAGCGGTTATTTTTATAGAAAGCACATCCGGATCCATCGCACTTTCTCTGAGTAAATCAATCACCGAATTAAAACTATGGTAAGGAAAATGCAGCATCACATCTTTTTTTAACACCACATCCGTTACGCGCGAGCTTTTAACTAAATCAGGATGGGTTAAAGAAGCTTTACGGATACTTTTCTCCATTTCTAAATCTGGAAAATCCATAAAGTGTCTAAAATTATGAATGCGACCACCTGGTATAATATTACTTTTTTGTGAGAGCTGTAAACGTCTAATTAAATAATCCAGTAAGCCCGCATCCATTTCTCTGTCATACACAAAGCGAACCGGCTTTCCCTTACGTCTATTTTTTAATCCCTTTTCAAGTTTTTCAATCAAATTACTGGTAAGACCATTGTCTACATCTATCTCTGCATCTTTGGTAATTTTAAAAATAGCAGACTCAAAATAATCGTAATCGAAATAAGAAAATATAATTGGTAAATTAAATCTAATAATGTCTTCTAGTAATATAATTTGATGGCCTCCCGTTTTTGTAGGAAGCTCTACAAAACGACCCACCACAGACACAGGCACTTCAATTAATGCATACTTACTTTTATAAGCACTATTTTTTTTACGCATCACAATGCCCAAATAAATACTCTTATCACGCAAATAAGGCATCTCATTGATAGACTCAACCATTAAGGGTATTACATTGCCGCGTACCTGAGTATCAAAAAAGTTTTTCACAAAAACCTGCTGCTCTTTTGATAAATGAGTTTCATCTATCAGCGTAATATTTTCTTTTTTTAGATCTCTAACAATATTTTTCCAAATACGGTTAAATTCATTTTGTTGCTCTAGTACAATCGTTTGTATTTCATCTAAAATACTTTGCGAGTGCTCCTCTAAATGCATATCAAGCTTCTTACCCTTCCCTTTAAATTCAATCATTCGCTTTAAAGTAGCAACACGCACCCTAAAAAACTCATCGAGGTTATTGGAAAATATACCTAAAAAACGGATACGCTCTTTTAAAGGCACTGTTGGATCATTAGCTTCTTGCAAAACCCTTCCATTAAAACTTAACCAACTTAAATCTCGAGGTATGTAGGAATACTTAGGCATAAATCATTACAATTTTAACTTTGCGATATTACAAAACTAGGCAGCCATCTTACACCAGCTACATCTAAAGTTACAATTTGTTAACATAGGCGTAAAGATTTGTTCATATTAGAGTTATTACTTTGACAAACTATCACAATGGAAAAAAGAGACATTGATGTTCTCGTACTTAGTGATTTACACCTCGGCACATTTGGCTGCCACGCTCAAGACATTGTAACTTATTTAAAAAGTGTGGCTCCAAAAATATTGGTTTTAAACGGCGATATCATTGATATCTGGCAGTTTAAGAAACACTATTTTCCGGCTGCACACATGCAAGTAATCAAGCAAATTTTTAGTTTGCTAAGTAAGGGAACTAAGGTTTACTACATTACAGGTAACCATGATGAGGCCCTTCGCCGGTACACAGACCTCGAAATGGGTGGTTTTACCCTTACAGATAAAGTGGTACTGGACCTAGATGGTAAAAAAACTTGGATTTTCCATGGAGATATTTTTGATGCCACTACCAAAGGCAGCGCCAAAATCATTGCAAAGCTTGGCGGCCATGGATACGACCTATTAATTATGCTAAACAGCGCCATTAACTGGGCCCTTAAACTAATGGGCAAAGAAAAAATGAGCTTTAGCAAAAAAGTAAAAAATAGCGTTAAAAAAGCAGTGTCTTGGATTGGTAATTTTGAACAAACCGCTGCAGAACTTGCCATTGAACAGGGTTACGACTATGTGATTTGTGGTCACATACACCAGCCACAAAAAAGAATGGTAACCAACGAACATGGTTCTGTTATGTATTTAAACAGTGGCGATTGGATAGAAAATTTAACGTCACTTGAATATGTAAATGGGGAGTGGAATATCCACCAATACAATGAAAAAGAGGAAGCAGCGAAAGTGATCCCTATTTCAAGCAGCGAAAATAAATTACCAGAACTCAACGTACTTACTAAAGACGTTGCTTTATTTTTTAATAGTTTAATGGCACAGTAATTGAAAATTTTATACGCAGTACAAGCAACAGGAAACGGACATATAAGTAGGGCTGTAGAACTACTACCCTATTTGGAGCAGTATGGACAAGTAGACGTTTTTTTAAGCGGCGAAAATTGTCATTTACCTACAACCTTGCCTGTTAAATATAAAAGTAAAGGCGTTTCCCTATTTTACGGTAACAGAGGTGGTTTAAACTACTATAAAATGTGGAAGAAGTTTTCTATATCCAGAATATGGAAAGAAGCTAAAGCCCTTCCAGTAGAGGATTATGACATTGTGATCAATGATTTTGAATGTATTACTTCACTGGCGTGTAAATTTAAAAATAAACCGAGTATTCAATTTGGCCACCAAGCAAGTTTTAGAAGTCCATTATCACCAAGGCCTAAAAAAAGAGAATTTATTGGCGAGTGGATTTTAAAAAACTATGCAACAGCCAGCAGCTACTTTGGCTTACACTTTAACGCTTATGATAACGGCATTTATAATCCGGTTATCAAAGCAGATATTATTGCATCCAAGCCTATTAACAATGGTCATGTAACCGTTTACCTTTCGCACTATTCAAAAAAAGTAATTACCAACCAACTACATAAAGCACCCGGTATCAGGTTTGAAGTTTTTACCAAAGATGTAAAAATAGAAACCATCGATAAAAATATTAGATTCATGCCTATTTCTAATGAAGGTTTTACCAAAAGTATGATTGAAAGTGCTGGCGTAATTACGGGTGCAGGTTTTGAAACACCCGCCGAGGCTTTGTATTTGGGTAAAAAATTAATATGCCTTCCTATTAGGGGCCAATACGAACAACTTTGTAATGCTGCGGCATTAGAACAACTAGGTGTGCCTGTTGTAAACAAAATGCATGCAACATTTTTTGTGGACATCGCAAAATGGTATGATTTACCAGCACCTGCGCCTTTAAAACTTACTTATAGCACCTATCAACTGGTACAAAAGGTCATTGAACAAGCAAAGGCATTAAGCCCATCAAACCAGCAAAGCACAGAAAATGAAAGCTTAAACAGCTTTGCCGTTTAGAAAATCTCTAAACCAATAGCCCGAATTTTTTACGGTGCGAAGTTGCGTTTCAAAATCGGTATGTACCAGCCCAAAACGCGTGGAATAGCCATAAGCCCATTCAAAATTATCGGTGAGTGTCCAAGCGTAATAACCCCCAATAGGAACACCTTCTTTTTTTGCTTGCAATACTGCCCCTATATACGCTTTAAAATATTGAATGCGTTCTATATCGTCTACCACTCCGTCATGCAAATGATCTTTAAAACAGGCACCCCCTTCTGTTACAATTATTTGTTTAACACCATCGTAAGAACCAAACCTTTTAAGCATTCCATAAAAACTTAAGGGATCTATTTCCCATCCAATAGCGGTATGCGGTTTCCCTCTTTGTTTGGCACTCACTTCTGATGCCGAAACATAAGGTATTAAAGGGTTGTGCTTGATGGTCACCGAAAAATAATTTTGTAACCCAATGTAATCAAAATCAAATTTTAATTTATCAATAAAGCGCCAAGCCGTTGTGGCAATATGCAACTTATCTAAAAAATCAAATTGATCCATTTGCGGAAAACCCATCCCTAATACCGGCTCAATAAACAAACGGTTCAAAAGCGCATCAGCTCTTTTTGCAGCAGCAATGTCTTTATCACTACTGGTAAATGGTTTGGTTTCAGAAATAGAAAAGCTAGTGCCTATCACTGCATGTGGGCAGTATTCTCTAATAATTCTACCGCCTTCGGCAGTACATAATGCTGCATTATAAATAGCTGGAAATACATTTGCTGTGCCCATTTTTCCAGGGGCATGCATGCCAATCATATAGCCAAGCGCCGTAAATGCAAAAGGCTCATTCATCACTATCCACTGTTGTACTTTTTTGCCATACTGTTCGGTTAATAATTTTACGTATTTAGAAAACCATTTAACCATATCACGGCTAGTCCATCCACCTTGTAATTCAAGTGCATGCGGCAGATCCCAATGATATACAGTTACAAGAGGTTCCAGCCCATTTGCAATACACTCATCAATAACGTTGTGGTAAAATGCAATGCCTAATTTATTTACCTTACCTATTCCTTCGGGTAATACGCGGCTCCATGCAATAGAAAACCTAAACACTTTAAACCCTAGTGCTTTGGCGAGTAAAATATCGTCTTTATAGCGGTGGTAAAAATCGGCAGCAACTGTGGGCCGCGCACCACCTTTAATCACATTTCTTTTGCGTGCAAAAACATCCCACACAGAAAGGCCCTTGCCGTCTTCAAAAGCGGCGCCTTCATTTTGCGGTGCAGCTATCCCCACACCCCACTTAAAATCAGGTCCAAAATCTTGTATCGAAAAATTTTGTTTATGCAACTGATTAAATTTTATCTAAAATTTCTAACAGGTCATCTAATACTGCAGTAGGATTTGCTACGCCTATTTGCTCCCTTGTTTGTGCACCGGTAGTTACGCCAAAAGTTTTGCCACATCCCGCATTTTTCCCTTCCTCTATATCAATCGCAGAATCTCCCACTTTTATAACTGTTGTTGGATCTGTAATGGCAAAGTGTTTGATGGCATAATCAATCATATCAGGCGATGGCCTGTTATGAGAAACATCAGATGCTGTTACTAATAAATCAATATCTTCTCCCTCACTCCAGTTTAATTTGCTTAATAAACCGGTAGCTGTAGCTCTGTTATATCCTGTATTTAAAACAACTTTAATTCCCTGCTTTTTAAGTAAGGCAAAAACTGTTTCTGCATTAGCGCAAGGCGTTACCTCCAAATTTTGATACGCATTTTCTAATGCAACAATAAAATAATTATAGATCTCCTGTGCATGTGTCGTTTTATGATGTTTCGATGCCAATACATCCTTAATGGCTTGCAATTTTTCTTTACCAGCACCATGTAACAAAACGTCATCTAATGAAACGGGTATGCCTGCGTTTACAATAGCTGCGTGCAATGTTTTATACACAACATTGTTTTCATCTACTGTTGTACCTGCCATATCAAAAACAACCATTGAAGTCATATGCATATCATTAAGGTTTAAGTGAGGCGGAAATATAAGATGCAAAAGATTCTATAGGCTCTGTTTGCATAGTAGGGTCTTTGGCTAAATCGTCCCAAGTTCTTAATAAAACCGCTTCTTTATAGTTTGAATAGGTTTCAAATTGTTGCGCTTCGTTTGCGTCCATAATACCACCTTGCAAAGCCAAGCTTTGGCGTGACGGCTCACTTAGTGTATTAAAATAATTTTCATCTACATAACATAAATACCTTTTTGCTTGCACATGTAATTTAGCCGGTTCAACCACTTCTTTTACAAAATATTTGTCTAAAAAAAGGGCAGCTAGCTCTTCATGTAAATCATCTACGCCATGATCTGGTGCATTGTCTGGCAGCTCATGCAATAAATGGCCTATATCGTGTAAAAGACTGGCTGTAATTAAAGCAGCAGAGGCATGGTTATTTTTTGCAAACGTAGCCGCCTGTAGTGCATGCTCTAATTGCGTTACAGCCTCCCCACCATACAATGAGTGTCCTTTTTGATTGAATAAATCAATAATTTTTTGTGTCATATCCTTAAATTGTATTTATCATTTCTACAGCAAATCCAAAAGACATCGTCATACCATGTCCACCAATCCCATTTAAAATATATACACCTGGCTCAATGGTTATAAATAAGTCGGTAGCTCCATTTTTCATAACAGGATAAATACCATTCCAGGTTTGGGTAATTTGCCAATCATCAATATGCATAAGCTGCTTTAAATAATCAAGTATCAATTGATTTTGGTAATGATTGTCAAATGGATCAAAATCCAATCCATATTCGTGGGTATCTCCAACTGTTAATTCACCTTGTGCATTTTGTGATACCATTACATGTATGCCGTGCTTTACATACTCAGACATATCTTGATGTATTCTGGTGTGAAGTGCCTCCAATGACGACGCCACTGCAAAACTCTTGTAATGTAGTAAACTTAAGCCACCACAAACCGAAGTGCCAATTGTATAGTCTGATTTTTCATGCTTAAAACGCATCATTTGCAACCTGCTTTTGGTGATGGGCTGTGCAGCAAATACCGATGGAAAAAGTGTTTCAAAATCGGCACCAGAGCAAACACAAATAATATCTGCCTCAAAGGTTTTATCAAATGAACTCGCTTTATGTTTTGTAACGCCCGTTATAGCCGTACCCCATATAAATTCTACGCCATAAGTTGCCGTCAAATAAGCAGGTAATCCTTTAATAGCAGATCGTGGATCAATAATGACTTCATCATCACTGTATAATCCACCTATTAATTTACGCTGATTAATACCCGAAAACCTATCTGCAATTTGATCAGGCGTTGATAAATGAACCGGACGTTTATTTGCAATAAATTTTTCATGCATTTCTTGTAGCACGGCCCATTCGTCATCAAAATAAGCCAAATGAATACTTCCACATGGATTATACGACTGTTTCATGCCATCTAAACACTCCATCCAAATTTGCTTGGTTCTTTTTGCTCTTTCGTACAAGGCACCATCTGGTTGACCAACCGGCCAAAGCATCCCAAAATTTCTAATAGAAGCTCCAATGGCTTCTTGGGATTTATCTATAACTGTAACTTTATATCCTTTGATGGCAAGTGCCCTTGCTGTTGCCAATCCTACAATACCTGCACCTACTACAATTGCTTTTTGCTGTAACATAACGGAACAAATTAATAAATAAATATACAAAAAAAAGCGAAGCCTGTAAAGGCTTCGCCATAAACGATTGCTTGCCACAATTCATTTTTTATTTAACCAAACTTATAAGTATTATTTGATGATCCACATTTTTGCGTTGATATCATCGATAGCACCAAACTGAGCAGAAATGGCAGCTTCAACATTTGTTTTATTGTTGGCTCTTTCTGCTGTTGGGTATTGATATCTTAAAGCTACTCTTCCACTGTTACCAGAACCGGCACCTGTTAAAAATGCAGGAACACCTGTTCTTCTCCAGTTAAAATAAGCTTCTTGACCAGAATTCATATAAAACGCTAAATACTTTTGTAGTAAAATTTGATTACGTCCATCAGCAGTATTACCCTTGTACTTAACATCAGTTTGATTGTAGTAAGTGTCATACAAGAAGTTAACGTCATAATTAACAGACTCAAATAAACCACCACCTGGCTTTTGGAAAGTAACGGTGTTAACACCATCCTTTACACCATAAAAAGCTAAAGATGCTTTAATACCATTCTGGTACCAAGTTTCGGCATTTGCAGATGAAATCCAACCTCTATTCATTGCTTCTGCAATGTTAAAGCACATTTCAGAATAACCAATTACGATTGAAGTTTCTGCAGTATAGGTTTGATAGTAACGCTTTCTGTTGATAAAAGAATATTGACCAACACCTGCATTTTTACTCATGGTAGCTAAATCTTCTCCACTGCTTGCACCAACAAATGCGGCGTAAGAATTAGGAGCGGCACCAGCAGCAACTTTAGAAGCAGCAGGCTCAGCAACAAAAAATGTTCTTGGATCTTGTAAAGATACGAGTGTATTTAAGTAAGTAGCAGCCATGTTGTAACGTGTTGCATCAAAACCAAAATTATCTGGGCTTGTAGAGTACTTATTAAACTGAGCATTGTAAACAAATTGCATTTGATCCGCAGCACTAACAAACAAAGGATACCTTGTTGGGTTACTGATAACGTCAGCAAATTTTTGCTTAATATTCAAATCAGCATCTGCTTCTTTATTACTTAACTGAATTAATACACGTAACTTAAACGCATTCACAGCTTTCTGCCATTTAGCTAAATTGTTACCATAATAATAGTCATTTGCTAATACATAGTTTTTGGTAACAACAGTTGCCATTTCTGTATTTGCATCTTCTAGGTAAGTTAAAACCGCTTTAAATACATCTTTTTGTGAGTCATATTTAGGCGTTACATTTTCTAAACCTTTAAGTGCTTCTGATACAGGCACATCTCCTAAGTTCATTGTCAATTCATAAATATACATTGCTTTTAAAAACTTTCCGAGTGCCGTATACGGGTTTGGAGAAGGAACAGACTTGGTAGACTCTTGCTCCATTTTTACAATATTTTTTAAAATATTGTAGTTGTTAAATGAATAACCAGTCCAGTTGTATTCATTGTTACCATAATAATCATAGTTACACGCATAAAACTGATTAGCACGTTGCGTACCGTTAAATGCACCTTTGTTTAGACCTCCTAAAACGTTATTAAAGATAAGGTTAGCAGGAACACTTGTTGCTCTGTTTGGATCTGCCTCCAATGCGTCAAATGATTTTTTACAGGCTCCTAATGATCCTATCAAAAGGATGAATGTAAATATTTTAATAATATTTTTCATAATAAATATTTTGTAGGATTAGAATATAAAGTTGATGTTAATACCATAAGATCTTGTTGTTGGTGTTTGTAAACCAATACTTGATTCACCAGGATATTGATCAATATCAACATCGTTAAACTTAGTATCAGGCATCCAATAGAGTAAATTGCGAGCTACTAAAGAAACCGTTGCTTTTTTGAATATTGATTTTTGTACAAGTGCTTGCGGTAATTCATAGGTTAACATTACCTCTCTAAGCTTCATATATGTCTTACTCATGATATTTGGTTCTGGATTACCATGCACACGGCTAATATAATCTTGTATGTAAGTTTTAATCGTATTAGGTGCAAATGTAAGTGCATTATAGTTTGAAATTCTTCCTGTTACTGGATCAAATACTGGTGTACCTGAAGCAACCACTACACCTTCACCAACATAAGATTTAATACCTTTATAATCTTGGTAACGCGCTTCACCCATAGCACCCTGAATAGTTTCTATGTGACGACCACCTTGGAAAGTTTTCTTTCTTACATAATCTTCCATTACACCACCTAATCTACCATCAACTTGGAAATTAAAAGTGAATGCCTTGTACGTTATTTTATTATTTAAACCCCAAACTAAATCAGGATTTGAATTACCTACGTACTGAGCCACTGGCATATAAATTGGACGACCACCAGCATCATTAATAATTTGACCATCTGGCGTTCTAGCCATCTTTCTAAACCAAACCTCATCTGTTCTTGATCCAACTTTATAGAAATTGTTTAAAATTGATAAACCAGAAGGTAATTCTTTAAACTTATTTGTAAATGCACCTAAGTTAAGTGTTGCATCCCAAGAAACACCTTTTGTAGATTTAATAACCGCGCCATTAATTGTTACATCCCAACCTGTACGCTGTGTTTTAGTTCCGTTAACTACGTAACTAGCGTAACCTGATGTTTGAGAAATAGATTTAGAGAAAATTTGTGGACCATCGGTATATTGATAGTAAGAAGCTTCGATACCAACACGGTTATTAAATGCTTTCGCTTCTACACCAAACTCAAATGAAGTTCTATCGTCTGGCTGAACGTTTGCATCAACAAGTGTATTTGTAAAAGAAGCTTGTGTACTGTTGTTGTATCCAATACCAGTAGAATATACATCTGCATAGGTATAAGTTGGACCGCCATAGGTAGATGAATATTGTTGACCATAACCTATAGGAAATGAGTTGTTTGGCGTTGCACCGATATAATCAGATACAAAGCTACCACCACCTCTTACTTTCGCATAAGAAGCCCTTAATTTTAAGAAGTTTATTTGACTAGGTAAAGAAACATAATCATTTAAAACAGTGCTTAAGTTTAAAGACGGGTAAAAGAAAGTGTTATTGTCTTTTTTAAGTGCAGATAATTTATCTGTACGTCCAGTAACGTTTAAATTAAAATACTTACCACCTTCAAGATCTACCGAGTATAAAAGTGAGTTTACACGCATGTCAGATCCAAAATTGTAAGCAATCACTGGATTTCTACTATTTGCAAATGTATAAACGTTAGGAACGTTTAAGTAGTTAGTGGTTGTATATGACGAATTGTAATTGAATGTTCTAAAGTTAGCACCTGCAAAACCACTTGCCTTAAAGAAATTGGCAACAACAGGTGTTTTAAAATCGGCACGTAATTCCGAGTTGCTTTCAAAAAGTGATCTTCTGTCTTCTCTATAATCACCTTTGTTTTCTTCTCTACCATAAGGGTGAGCAGAAAAAGGCATTTTTTCATTTCTCAATACATCATAGGTAGTAACAGAAGTTCTAGCAAATAAATCCACAAAAGGATTCACCTTATATTTTAAGCTAGTGTAAGCATAAATATCATTTTTGTAATGACCTCTAGTCCACTCATAACTCATGAAGTAAGGGTTATGGTATCTTTGATATTCAGCATAAATACTCTGAACACCTTCTTTACCTGGCTGCCAGTAATTACGCATGTCATCAATGTTCCAATCTGCACCACCCCAAATCGTAATATTGTAAATTACAGAGTTAGGACCATAGTCTACATCCGGAAAATTATCAGAAAATTGTTTGTTGTAGTTAATGTTCGCATCTAATGTTAATTTAGAATTGAAACGTAAGGTAGAAGCTAAATTAATATTCGTAGTATTTAAACCAGTGTTAGGAATGATACCTTTATTGTATGTATTTCCCACAGAAAAACGCAAATCAGCTTTTTCGGTAGAAGAAGCAACAGCAATATTGGTGGTATTTAATACACCCGCTTCAATAAATCTTTTTAAATTGTCTTTACCACGAGCAACCCAAGGTGTACTAGAACGCTTTCCAGTAACTGGATCTACAGGACTATCATATTGAGGAATTAATTGACCCTCAAACTTAGGTCCCCAAACATCATAATCGGCATCGTTAGTTCCACCGCCTAAACCATCACCAAACGCATAGCGGCCGTGATCACCAGGACCATATTCGTCCTGCGTTTTAGGTAAAGCAATAAATCCTTTTTGAACTTGCGTAGAACTATTAAATTCTACAGAGAAACCTCTTTTATCTTTTGTTCCTTTTTTAGTATTGATGATAATAGCACCATTTTGGCCTCTATAACCATATAATGCAGAGGCAACTGGTCCTTTAAGCACGTTATAGCTTTCAATATCATCCGGGCTAATATTCCAAGTATCTGAATTGATAGGTACACCATCCACTACAATTAAGTTAACACGACCACCACGTAATACAAGGTTTGGCGCTCTTAATAATTCTTGGTTAATACCAACAGTTAAACCAGCAACCTTACCAATTAAACCATTAATAGGGTTCACTTCTCTAGCTTTCACTAAATCTGACCCTTTAATATCTTGTGTAGAATAACCTAGTTTTCTTTTTTCTTTTTTAACACCAAGTGCTGTTACAACAACATCTTCTAAGTTATCAGTAGAGGCTGCTAATTTAATATCTAATGTGGCAGCATTTACAGTAACACTAAAGTTTTGGTATCCAACTGATGCTACAACAAGTTTAGTGCCTTTATCTGCCTTAATAGTATAAGTTCCATTAGCAGCAGAAATAGCATTTAGTTTGCCAGCAGTAATTGTAGCACCTTCAATAGCTTTTTGAGTCACTGCATCTGTAATTTTACCAGACACAGTAAGGGTTTGAGCGTTAGACTGAAATGCTACACACAAAAATGTGCAAGCCAAAATCAGTAAACGAAAGGGGTTTCTTTTTGATTGCTTCATAAACAGGGTTTTAGTTTTCTTTTCGAATGCCAAAACTACTTTTACAATGTGAAGGGATTGTTAACGAAAGGTTATGCTAATGTGATGTATTCCAAATATTTGTTTATAA
>CAMDLR010000030.1 GCA_945901845.1 Sediminibacterium ginsengisoli
CCCATAACATTGAAATAAGTTTATGGGATTTCTTTGCCGTATATACATGGCATGGCAAACATCATGTAGCCCATATCACTACGCTTAGAGCATTGAATGGTTGGTAATGTATTGGCTATTTTAACAGTTTGTTTTACAATACTTTGTAAAGGTGTGGTTAGTTTTGCGCAGCAATATTAAATCTGTTGTACTATTCAACCAACTAGAGATTCTATTGTTTAACAAATGTCTATGCGTTATAAAATATATATCTTTTCTTTCTTCCTAAGCCTTGGGGCACATTTTACATCAGCCTTAGCACAACAAAGCTTTGTAATAAGTGGTATCGTAAAAGATAAACAAACCGGCGAATCCTTAATTAAGGCTGTGGTGCGTATTGAGGAATTACCCAATGCGGGTATTATTTCCAATGAATATGGGTTTTATTCTCTTACGCTACCGAGCGGAAATTACTCCGTTGTGGTATCTCAAGTTGGATACGAAACGCTGGTTCAAAAAATAAAATTAGACAGCAGCAAATCCATTAATTTTTATTTACAAACAAAAAATGTTTTAAAAGAAGTGGTGGTTGAGTCGTCTCGAAAAAACGATAATTTAACCAAGGCTCAAATGGGTACCGAAACCATTAATATGTCGGCGATCAGTAAAGTGCCTGTTATTTTTGGAGAAAAAGATATTTTAAAAACGATACAATTATTACCTGGCGTAAAATCGTCGGGCGAAGGAAACAGCGGTTTTTTTGTACGTGGTGGTGGGGCCGATCAAAATTTAATTTTACTAGACGAAGCACCGGTTTATAATGCCACGCATTTACTTGGTTTTTTTAGCACATTTAATAGTGACGCCATTAAAGATGCCACTATTATAAAAGGCAATAGCCCCAGTCAATACGGCGGAAGGCTTTCATCGGTACTCGATGTTAAAATGAAAGAAGGCAATAACCAAGATTACACGGTTAATGGTGGCATTGGTTTAATTAGTAGTAAAGTAAGTGTTGAAGGCCCGCTTCAAAAAAATAAATCTTCCTTTATTCTTTCTGGAAGAAGAACCTACGCCGATGTATTTTTGAAAGCGACCGAAAAATTTAAAGACAACATTTTATATTTCTACGATTTAAATGCAAAAGCAAATTATCAAATCAACGCAAAAAACAAAGTATATATTTCGGGTTATTTTGGAAGAGATGAGTTAGGACTCGGTCAAGACTTTGGAATAGACTGGGGTAATAAAACCGGCACTATTAGATGGAATAAAATTATTAGCAACAAATTATTTTTAAACACCTCGTTCATTTATAGCGACTACAATTATAATGTCAAGCTTAAAAATGGTGAAACGAATTTTAATATCAACTCAGAAATTAAAGACGTTAATCTAAAACAAGATTACACGTTTTATACCAACAACCAAAACACACTCCGCTTTGGTTTTAATACCATCTTACATAACATTAAGCCTAGTACATTTAGCGGCACCGTAATTAATAGTGTTGCAAAATCAGGCAGAAATGGGCTTGAAAATGCCCTTTACCTCACCAACAATTATAAAGCCACAAATCAACTTACTATTGATTATGGTATGCGCTTATCTATGTATACGTTGATGGGTGGTGACGTATATAATATCTATGAAAATGGAGTGATTGGTTCTTCTATAAAATTGGCTCCTTCTAGTTTTGGAAAAACATATGCAAATCTAGAACCCCGAATTACCACCAACTTCCGTATAGATGATGAAAAAAGTATTAAAGCGGGCTATGCCAGAAACGTGCAGCACCTGCATTTGTTAAGCAACTCGGTAGCTTCTAGTCCTTCCGATCAGTGGATTGGCAATTCCTATAATATCAAACCAGAAATTGCAGACCAAATAAGTGTGGGCTATGTAACAAAACTATTTAAAAATAATTTTGAATTAACAGCAGAGGCCTACTATAAACACTTACAAAATCAAATAGACTATAAAGATGGTGCCGAAATAAATACGGTTTCGGATGTTGAAAGTGTTTTGTTGTATGGTATAGGTAGGGCGTATGGTTTAGAGTTATTGTTAAAGAAAAAAGAGGGGCGCTTAACCGGATGGATTGGGTATACGCTTTCTAAAACAGAAAGAAAAATTGATGGTATCAATGAGGGCAAATGGTACAATGCTAGACAGGATAGAACGCATGATATATCGGTGGTAGGAATTTATGATTTAAATGAGCGCTGGTCTATCTCTGGTGTATTTGTTTACAATACCGGAGATGCTGTAACCTATCCTACTGGAAAGTATAATCTACAAGGGCAAACACTCTATCAGTACGCAGCCAGAAACGCCAATCGTATGCCAGCATACCACCGACTCGATTTTAGTGCTACCTACGAGAAAAACAAAACCAAAAGAAGGCATGGTTCTTGGAATTTTAGTTTGTACAATGTGTATGGTAGAGAAAATGCATACCGCATTAGTTTTAAAGACGACCCCAATGATCCTACCAGAACACAAATTATTAGAACTGCACTTTTTAAATGGGTGCCAAGTGTAACCTATCAATTTAAATTTTAGGCATGAAAAAAATATTGTTTCTTTTCTCGTTTTGTGCCATCCTACTTATTGGTTGTGACAAAGAAATTAGCTTGGTGCTAGATGATAATGAGCCTGTGCTCGTTATTGATGGTAGCATTACAGATCATGCTGGTCCTTATTTTGTGCAGCTTTCTATGTCTACACCCGTTGGCAATCCAACCAGTATTGTTGGTGTTAACAATGCGCGCGTTATCATTACAGATCAATTCGGTGTTAAAGACAGTTTACAACTTGTAAGCAATGGTCTTTACCGAACAAAAAAAATAAAAGGCACAGAAGGTGGTGTCTATAACCTAGAAGTGATGGTAGATCAAAAAAAGTATACCGCCTCTGCTAACATGCCACAAAAAGTTAATTTTGATAGTCTTCGCGTAAATACCTTTCCATTTAATGGCGAAATTAGATATAGTGTCATTCCGGTATACGCCGATCCAATTGCACTTGGCAATAGTTACCGCTTTATTCAAAAAATTAACGATACACTAGATCCTACTTTTCATGTATTCAATGACAACCTCAATAATGGAAAAGTAAATCAACGACCATTACGTAGTGGTGACGATAATTTAAAAATCAAACCGCGGGACAATGTTTTTGTTGAAATGCAATGCATCTCAAATACCAGCTACGGCTATTATTATAGTTTAAACCTGCAAAGTGGTGCAGGACCGGGCGGCGGCACAGCGCCATCTAATCCACCGTCTAATATAGTAGGGGGTGCTCTTGGCATTTTTTCGGCACATACAGTGCAGCGCAAAACAATTCGAATAAATTAGGGGGTAAACATTGTTTCGCCTCTCCAAACAAAAAAACCCAAGCAAAGCCTGGGTTTTAATTTCGATCTGGTGGTGTGGGCCGGGATCGAACCGGCGACACAAGGATTTTCAGTCCTTTGCTCTACCGACTGAGCTACCGCACCATACCCTTTCGGGGCAGCAAAAATAGGGGGATTTCACATATAATCCACAGTTCAATCCATATTTTTTAAAATTCGCAATTCTTTGGAGTTCTGGCAAAAGCAATCACATCTCTGATGTTGCCCATGCCCGTAACAAACTGCACCATTCTTTCAAATCCTAAACCAAATCCCGCATGCGGGACAGTACCAAAACGGCGAGTGTCTAAATACCAACTCATTTCTTCTGTAGGAATATGCATCTCTTCCATACGGGCTACTAATTTGTCGAGGCGCTCTTCTCTTTGAGAACCACCCACAATTTCTCCAATGCCTGGCGCTAAAATATCCATGGCAGCAACGGTTTGTTTGCCTGGCTCACAACCATCATTTAAGCGCATATAAAACGCTTTAATAGCAGCTGGATATCCAGTCACAATCACTGGTTTTTTAAAATGCTTTTCTACCAGGTAGCGCTCGTGTTCACTTTGCATATCAATACCCCAACTTACGTCGTATTTAAATTTCTTTTTCTTGTAGGCAGGAGAGTCTAATAAAATAGCAATTGCTTCGGTGTAGGTGATGCGCTCAAATTTACTATCGGTAACAAATTTTAGTTTTTCTATTAAACCAAATTCTTGTCTTTCGTTAGTAGGTTTTTGTTTTTCTTCTTCTGCTAAACGTTGATCTAAAAACGCCAAATCATCGGCGCAATTTTCCATCGCATATTTGATGAGGTATTGAATAAATTCTTCTGCTAAATTTTGATTGTCTTCAATATCACTAAATGCCATTTCTGGTTCAATCATCCAAAATTCTGCGAGGTGTCTAGTGGTGTTTGAATTTTCGGCTCTAAAAGTTGGGCCAAAGGTATAAATCTCTGAAAACGCCATGGCGCCTAACTCTCCTTCGAGTTGACCACTTACTGTAAGGTTAGTGCTTTTACCAAAAAAGTCTTGCGAAAAATCAATATCACCGCTTTCAGTTTTTGGTGCAGATCCATCTATAGGTAATGTCGTTACTCTAAACATTTCACCGGCACCTTCTGCATCACTTGAGGTAATAATGGGTGTATGTAAATACACAAAACCTTTTTCATTAAAAAATTGATGCACTGCAAATGCGAGGGCGTGTCTAATTCTAAACACGGCACTAAATGTATTCGTTCTAAAACGTAAGTGTGCAATCTCTCTTAAAAATTCGAGGCTATGTTTTTTAGGTTGTAATGGATATTGCTCCGCGTCACTATCACCTAGTATTTCTACGCTGGCGGCTTTTATTTCTACAGACTGTCCCTTACCTAAAGATTCAATCAGCGTGCCCTCTATTTTTAAAGAGGCACCGGTTGTAATCCGCTTTAATGTAGCGTCGTCTAGTAGGCCTAATTCGGCAACTACCTGAATATTATGGTTGGTGCTGCCATCATTTAGGGCTATAAACTGATTGTTACGAAAGCTACGTACCCAACCCATGGCGGTTACGGTTTGTCCGGTAAGGCTGCCAGTTAATAGCGCCTTAATTTTTGTTCTTTTATTAAACATAATGGCTGTAAAGATAATTTGTTTGTAGAACAAGCAAACATTCTATCCAAAAGTTTGTTAAATTACAATAAAAAAGAATTATACCATGGAAAGAAAAGATTTCATCGAAAAAGTAGGCATGAGTGGCGCAGCAATTTTGGTAATGGGTTGTTTTGGCGCTTGTTCAAAATCTAGTGATACAGGAAGTGGTAGTGGCACTAATCCCAATCCTAACCCTAGTAAGCCTGTCGATTTTACCATCAACATTTCTAACTCTCCCTACAATGTCCTTCAAAATAATGGTGGCTTTTATGTAGATACCGCCAATAATGTGATTATTGCAAAAACTACATCAGGTATGCTCATTGCAGTAAGCTCTTTGTGTACGCACCAGGCTGTAACACTAGAATTCCAAGGTAACAACAATCGTTTTTATTGCCCGGGTCATGGATCAAATTTTAATACTGCAGGAACCGTTCTAAACGGACCGGCAGCAACGGCCCTTAAAGCTTACAAAACTTCTTTATCAGGTTCATTATTAAGGATTTACGAATAGTTCTATACTGCTAAAAAGTGATTTTTACGCCAATTACTTATTGGTGTTTGTGATTTTTGTATTAATATTGCAATGGAAACAAACCTACATGAGCCTTCAGTTGCTCTAGTTCGGGTTACCTTCTTTCCATCATTTTAAAATCACCCTTTCTTTAGTTATTCTAAAACTCAACTTACAGAGTATTCCTATTTCACTTTCAAATTATTTATGTACGACATTTTACAATTAAACGATCTTTTGTTACCAGTGTTACAAGACATCGCACAAGGTTTAAAAATTACAGGTTTTAAAAAATTAGATAAGCAAGCGCTCATCTATAAAATATTGGATAGCCAAGCAGTAAGTGAAGCGTCTGCAAAAGACGATGGCAAAAAAAAGCCAGCATTAAAAGGTCGAAAGCCTATTACAGTTAAAACAAGTAATGGCACCGAAGAGGCAGAAGTGATGAGTGAAGAACCAGCGGCGGCGGCACCTACACAAAAAGCAAGGCCTATTAAAAAAGCAAGTCCGAGACCAGAGCGTCAAGAAAAAACAGAAGCTCCTGCTGCAGTAGCACAACCGGAAAGTTCTGAAAATACAGAAGCTACTCAAGCACCTGAAAATCTTGAAGCAGCGCAGGCTCCAGAAAATAGTGCACCACAACAACACCCACCAAGACCACAGAAAAAAGAACCCGTATTTAATATTGAGTTTGAAGGCATGATAGAAGGCGAAGGCGTATTAGAAATGATGCCTGATGGTTATGGATTTTTACGTTCTTCCGATTACAATTATTTATCATCTCCAGATGATGTGTATGTTTCTCCTTCACAAATAAAATTATTTGGTTTAAAAACCGGAGATACCGTACAAGGCGCAGTTCGCCCTCCTAAAGAAGGTGAAAAATATTTTGCGCTTATTAAAGTTGATTTTATCAATGGCAAAAGACCCGACGAAGTGCGTGACCGTGTGCCATTTGATTATTTAACACCGTTATTTCCAAACGAAAAATTAAACCTCTTTACATCTCCAACAAATTATAGTACGCGTATTATTGATTTGTTTACACCGATTGGTAAAGGCCAACGTGGACTGATTGTTGCGCAACCGAAAGTGGGTAAAACCATGCTACTCAAAGAAGTGGCAAACGCAATAGCAGCAAACCATCCAGAGATTTATTTGATGGTGGTACTCATTGATGAAAGACCGGAAGAAGTAACTGATATGGAGCGCAGCGTAAGAGCAGAGGTCATTGCTTCTACTTTTGATGAGCCCGCCGAAAAACACGTTAAGGTTTCTAGTATTGCACTACAAAAAGCAAAACGCCTTGTAGAGTGCGGTCATGACGTTGTTATTTTATTAGATTCTATTACACGTTTAGCACGTGCGCACAATACCGTTGCACCAAGTAGTGGTAAAGTATTAAGTGGTGGTGTAGAAGCGAATGCACTTTTAAAACCAAAACAATTTTTTGGTGCAGCGCGTAAAATTGAGCACGGTGGTTCTTTAACAATTTTAGCAACTGCATTAATTGAAACCGGTTCTAAAATGGATGAGGTAATCTTTGAAGAATTTAAAGGTACCGGTAACATGGAATTACAACTAGATCGTAAACTAGCCAACAAGCGTATTTTCCCTGCTATTGATTTAGTGGGTTCTAGCACACGTAGAGACGATTTATTACTTGACAAAGAAGTATTAGGTCGTATGAATATTTTACGTTTGTTTATCAACGATATGAATACCGATGAGGCAATGAACGAATTATTAAAACGCATGCGAGGCACCAAAGACAACGAAGAGTTTTTAGCGAGCATGAACAGATAATACAATTGTTATGGCAGAACCCATTATCAATAAAGTAGAAGAGAGTGGTTTAATTTCATTAGACCTAGAAAAATATTATCCGGCGGGCCCTATCATGATTTTTGACGTGAAGGACCATTTGTTTATGGGCCTCATTTTAAAAGAGAAAGATTTTAGAGCAGCACTCACCGCCACCGATTGGACACAGTATCAAAACGCCGCGGTGGCTATTACTTGTTCTGCAGACGCCATTATTCCTATGTGGGCTTATATGCTTATTGCATCTGCATTAGAGCAGTTTGCAACGGTGGTATTTTTTGGTACCGAAGAACAATTAAAAGAAAAACTACTCTTACAAAATATTGAAGCCATTAACGCAACCGACTACACAGACAAAAGAGTCGTCGTGAAGGGTTGTGGTGATATTCAAATTCCAGCTGCTGCGTATGTTAGCATCACCAACAAATTAAGACCCGTTACTAAGTCTATTATGTTTGGTGAACCGTGTAGCACGGTTCCAATTTACAAGAAAAAATGATTTATTGTTGGCGCGTGGTAGCGTCCACAAAACGCTCGTCGTAATCTGCGCGAATGGTATTAAACAGGCGGTCCCACACTAGTGTGTATAGGCCGTAATTTCCCGTAAAATATTGATGGTGCTGGTTGTGGTTGGTAGAGGTATTAATCCATCTACCAATTTTTGTTATATGAAAACCAGCCGGATATAATTCGTAGCCAAGGTGCCCGTAAACATTATAACAGATAGAAAATAAAAAGAAAATAGCTAACTGTGTAATATGAATGGGCATGATAAAATAAAATAGTACCACAATGCCATGTTCCATAACCGATTCTAACGGATGAAATGCATACGCCGCCCAGGGAGATGGGTTGGTAGAACGGTGGTGCACCAAATGAATATATTTAAAAAGTGTTTTATGGTGCATGAGCCTGTGTATCCAATAAAAATAAAAATCGTGTAGTATAAACATGATAGGAAAAGCTAAAAAATAATAGCCCCATCCATAATCACTAATATTTTTATAGCGCGTGGTATGCTCTGCTATAGGTGAAGAATTAAGCACCATAATTAACACACTAAAAATGAGCATAGTTATAAAAGAAAACCCCGCTTCACGCAAATAGTCGGGAACTTTTGGAAAACGCTGCTGAATTTTTTTATAGGAAAACTTTTGTTTGAATAAGATATAGAAAATCAAAAACGCAACCGATGCGGCCAAAAAATAGCGAGATCCAATTTTAATAAACGCCTCTGGTAAAATATCCCAGCGCAAAGAAAGAAGATACTCCATCCTACAAATTTTTAATGTGCTTCTAACCAATTATTTCCGCGTCCTACTTCTGCTTCTACCGGTACGCCGTTAGGCAAAGGTAAAGCGGTTGTCATGCACTCTATTATTAAGTTTTCTAGTGCATCCGCCTCTTCGGGTACTGCGTCAAACACAAGTTCATCGTGCACCTGTAAAATCATTTTAGACCCCCAGTTACCGGCACCCATTTGTTGGTGCACTTTAATCATGGCTAACTTAATCATATCGGCGGCCGTGCCCTGAATAGGAGAGTTGATGGCGTTGCGCTCCGCAAAACCGCGTACTGTAAAATTGCTGCTATTAATATCTTTTAACCAGCGCTTTCGGCCCATGAGGGTTTCTACATAGCCTTTTTCTTTGGCAAGGGCTACCTGCAAATCCATGTACTCCTGAATATTTGGAAACTCCTTTTTATAGTTGTCAATGATTTCTTTGGCCTCGGTTCTGGAAATACCCAAATTATCGGCGAGGCCAAATGCACCTTGGCCGTAAATGATTCCAAAATTGACGCTCTTGGCTTTATAGCGCATTTCTTTGGTGACATCAGCCACGTCTACCCCATACACTTTAGCAGCCGTGGCAGTATGGATATCAATACCCGCTTTAAAAGCGGCACACATATTTGGATCGGCACTAATGGCGGCCACAATGCGCAGTTCTATTTGAGAATAGTCGGCACTCATAAATATACGACCGGGCTCACGAGGGATGAAGGCCTTTCGAATTTCTCTACCACGCGCCGTTCTGATAGGAATGTTTTGAAGGTTGGGGTTGGTACTACTTAAACGACCCGTTACCGCCACCGCCTGCGCATAACTGGTGTGCACACGGCCCGTTTTAGGATTGATCATGAGCGGTAGTGCATCTACGTAGGTAGATTTTAGTTTTGTAAGCTCTCTAAATCCTAAAATATCATCTACAATTTTATGTTGGTTGGATAATTTTACAAGTACGTCTTCGCCGGTTGCGTACTGACCCGTTTTTGTTTTTTTAGCTTTGGGATCCAATTTTAATTTATCAAATAAAACTTCACCCAGTTGTTTTGGTGATGCGAGGTTAAAACGAACGCCCGCTTGTGCATACACGTTTTCTTCAAACTGCTTGGCATCTACTTCTAAAAGTTTACTGTATTCATTTAAAAAGCTATTGTCAATTTTTATGCCCTCAAATTCCATATCGGCGAGTACGCGTACAAGTGGATTTTCTACGGTTTCAAAAACACGCTCTACTTCTTTTTCTTTTAACAAAGGAACAAAAACATGTTTGAGTTGTAGTGTAATGTCTGCGTCTTCACCAGCGTATTCCGTAATTTGTTCTAGCGCTACATCGCGCATGCTGCCTTGGTTTTTTCCTTTCTTACCAATGAGGGCTTCTATGTGTACGGGCTCGTATCCTAAATATTGTGCACTCAGTAAATCCATACTACGCCTACCTTCTGGCTCAATAACGTAATGCGCGAGCATGGTATCAAAGATCTGTGTTGCTGGAACAACACCATACCATTTTAATACGAGCAAATCGTATTTTATATTTTGTCCAATTAATACAAGTGCTGAATTAGAAAATACTTTTTCAAAATAAGAAAGTGTTTTTTTAATACCAGCTTCGTCTAGTGGACAAGGAATATAATAACCATATCCTGGTTTTTCAGAAAAACTAAAACCAACCAGTTCTACATTGTTGGCATCAGTACCAGTGGTTTCCGTATCAAAACAAATTTCTTTTGCATTTGCTAATTTTTGTGCAAGTGCTACAAGTGCTGATTCTTCTTCTACACAAATATATTCGTGTGCGGTATTGGTAATATTTTTATCGGCAATCATTCCACGCTGTTCTGCTTCTTGTCCTGCATTGCCCACCGCTTCTGCGGCTTCCATAGAACCCGCACTAGACGCAGCATTTGTTTTTTTACTAAGGGGCGCTACCACTTCGTTGCCAAACAAATCAGTTTGAACACCTTCTGGTGCTGGCATGTAGGCGTTAAAATCATCCCCTAAAATTCTTTTACCAAGTGTTTTAAATTCTAGTTCAACAAATATTTCGGCGAGGGCTTCTTTGTTAATAGGAGAGAGTGCAAAATCTTCTTCATGAAAGCTTACCGGAACATCGGTAATAATTTTTGCGAGTTTTTTACTCATGATGGCGTCGTCTACACCCTTTCTAATTTTTTCGCCCATCGCACCTTTAATATTGTGTGCATTGGCCAATACATTTTCGAGTGTGTCGTATTCTTTCAAAAGTTTGGCGGCCGTTTTTTCTCCCACACCCATAATGCCCGGAATATTATCAACAGCGTCACCCATTAACCCTAGCATATCTACCACCTGCTCTACGCGGGCGATATCCCACTTTTCACAAATTTTTTGCGCGTCCAAAATTTCTGCGGCATTCCCCATAAACGGAGGCTTGTACATATATACACCTGGGTGAGTCAGCAACTGGCCATAGTCTTTGTCGGGCGTTACCATGTATACTTCATAGCCCTTATCTGCTGCCTGCCAAGCAAGGGTGCCAATAACGTCATCGGCCTCATAACCATCCAGCTCCATAACTGGAATATTAAACGCACGAATGATGCGCTGAATTTCAGGTATAGATTCAATTAAATCTTCGGGGGCTTCTTGTCTATTGGCCTTGTATTCGGTAAAGTCGGTGTGGCGCTCTGTGGGTGCGTGCGTATCAAAACACACGGCAATATGCGTTGGCTTTTCTTTGTTGATTAAATCTATTAAAGTATTGGTAAAACCAAATTGGGCGTTGGTGTTTTTTCCTTTAGAAGTAATGCGCGGGTTTCTGATCAGTCCATAATACGCTCTATAAATAAGGGCGAGCGCATCCAACAAAAAAAGTTTTTTAGCCATGATGTAAAGTTACAAAAAACCCCGGCGAATTGCCGGGGTTTTGATAAGGTAATAAACTGTTTATTTAATCTCGTATTTGTGCTTGTAACGATCATACAACTGCTTATGTTTGCTTGTAATAGCAACCGCGCGGCCTTGTATAAATGCGTCTGTAACAATACTAGACTTCATATCTAAAATATCGCCTTCGCTGATTACAATATTGGCGTCTTTGCCTACTTCTAAGCTACCTGTTTTATCTGCTACACCTAAAATTTTAGCAGCGTTTAAGGTAATGGCTTGAAGGGCGCCTTCTTTACCTAAACCATATGCAGCAGCGGTTCCAGCGTTAAACATTAGGTTTCTACCACGGTTTTGAGGATCGTCATCATTTAAGCAAAACAACACGCCCGATTTTTGTAAAACGCTTGCTGCTTTGTAAGGCTGATCAATATCATCATCATCGCTGGTAGGTAAACTATGTTCTTGGGTTAAGATAACAGCAATGTTATTGGCTTTTAAAAGATCAGCAATTTGCCAGCTTTCGCTAGCGCCAACTACCACTACATCAAAACCAAATTCCTTTACAAAATCAATGGCAACAATCATTTGTTTTACCTGATCACAATGCACAAATAATTTTTGGGTGTTGTTAAATAAACCCTTGGTTGCTTCTAATTTTAAATTGATTTGTTTGTCGGCTCCTTTTTGATGATACGCTTTCGCTTCTCTAAAAATTGCTTTTACGCTTTCAATTTTATCAAGCGCTTCTTTGATAGGATCGCCAGCTGGGGCGCCACCAAAACCTCTACCACCGCCAAAGCCACGGCCACCGCCTCTTGATAACAAGCTAGGCATATAAAAATGCATACCCATGTCTGTTTTATATGCCGCGTCTTCGTAATTCCATGCATCTAATTGTACCACAGAAGATTGACCAGCAATGAGCTGACCACCCGGCACTGTGTGTGCCAATAAAATACCATTAAGCCTTAAGGTATTAACAATAACAGACTCTGCTTTATACGCTGCAATGCTACGTACACTTGGGTTAAACTCACCTATTTCATTAATATCGGTGCTACCTCTAACGCCAGATATTTCTTGTAAACCTAAATTAGAAGATGGTAAAATTAAACCCGGATATACCTGTTTGCCTTTTGCATCAATGGTATTTTCTGCTTTTGGCGCAGCGGCTGCATCACCAGCATATACAATTTTACCATTATCAAATACAACGGTTCCGTTTTCTATTACTTGTCCATTGCCTACGTGCACGGTGGCACCAACAATGGCTGTTTTTTTACTTTGTTTTGCGGCTGGGTAAACATCATCTTGTGCAAATACTGCAGCAGTGAATGATACGAGCGCGCCAAGTGTAACTATTATTTTTTTCATGTCGCTACAATTTATTTGTTATCGTTTTGGGTTGCTTCTAATTCGTCAGCTTCTATTTCAAGCATCCCTAATTTATGTGAGTGGTCGTTGCAAATATGTACTTCCTTAAAGCTTGGAGCTGCTGGTACTGTTGGTCTTCCCGCTCTTTTTTCACCCGCCATTTTAGCCACCAAGCGGCTACGTTCTGCTTGCACTTGCTTACGCATTTGTGCGTCTTTTTCGCGGTCAAAATAAACGATACCATCCACCATTGTTTTTTCTGCTTTCGCATAAATACTTAATGGATTATCGCTCCATACTACAAGGTCAGCATCTTTACCTGCTTTAATACTTCCAACTTTGCTATCAACGTGTAACATTTTAGCTGGGTTGATGGTCACCATTTTAAGGGCCTCTTCTTCTGTAAGACCACCATATTTTACACTCTTTGCAGCTTCTTGATTTAAGCGACGCGCCATTTCTGCATCATCAGAATTGATCGCAACATTTAAACCCACTTTTGTCATGATAGCAGCGTTGTAAGGGATAGCATCTGTAACCTCCACTTTGTATGCCCACCAATCAGAAAAAGTTGATGCAGCTACACCGTGCGCTTTCATTTTATCAGCTACTTTATAACCTTCTAAAATGTGCGTGAATGTGTTTATTTTAAAACCATACTTTTCTGCAACACGCATGGTTGCTGTAATTTCACTTTGCACATAAGAGTGACAAGTAATGAAACGTTTTTTATTCATGATTTCTACAAGCGCATCTAATTCTAGATCGCGTCTAGTGGCTGGGGTTTTTGCAAGTGCTGCTTCATATGCTTTTGCTCTTGCAAACGCATCGTTTAACACTTGTTCTACGCCCATTCTAGTATCAGGGTAACGGTTATTACCTTGTGAAGAAGAAGTACGTTTTACGTTTTCTCCTAAGGCAAATTTGATAAATGGATCGGCACCTTTAAATAGTAAGCCCGCATCATCTGCGCCCCATCTTAATTTAATTAACTGCGTTTGACCACCAATGGTATTTGCAGAACCGTGTAAAATGTGTGAGGTTGTAACACCGCCACTTAATTGACGGTAAATATCGATATCGTCTGGGTTGATATTATCTTGAATACGTACTTCAGAAGTTACGCTTTGTCCACCTTCGTTGGTTGAAGCAGATGCAATATGTGAGTGCTCATCAATAATACCCGCTGTTACGTGTTTGCCGGTACCATCAATAATTTTTGCAGTTGCATCTGATAAGTTTTTGCCCACTTTAGCAATCTTACCATTTTTAACAAGCACATCTGTTTGTTGCAAAATGCCTTCTTTTTCTGAAGTCCAAACAGTTGCATTTTTAATTAAATAAGCCTGTGCGTTGGTAGTTAAAGAATCTACGCCAAAACCCATCATCGGAAAAGTTACTTTTCCCATTTTGCCAGCACCTACATTAGCGCCGCCGCCATTGCCGCCCGCGCCCATTCGGCCGCGGCCTCCTGCGTTTGAAGCAGTATCCGGTTTAGCAGCAGAAGCATACACAGCAGTCCAAGTAAAATTATTTCCGTCTGCGTCCTGCGCTGTTCCATTAAAAGTATTACCTGTGTTAAAACCGGTAAATCTAATATTGTTGCGAGAGCGCTTTTCTGGAGCGAAAGAGAACTTAACTACTTTACCATCGTAACTAAATGTTGCAGCAACGGTGTCTTTGGCGATTACTGTTGCGCTATTGTTGCTTTTAATTTCGAAAGCAAATGTTTGAGGGGTTGCTGTGTTTAAAGTGAGGGAATAGTTTCCATTCACACTTGTCCACGCAGATTCGTTAACAGCGTGCTTTTCTCCGAGTACCCAGTTTTGTAATAAGGTTGTTTTTTCTGCAAAAACAGGCCCTGTTGTAACAATGAAGTTGGCTAATTTTCCGGCTTCGATGCTACCTACTTTATCATACACACCAAACCAAGTTGCTGGTGTTTTTGTAAGTGCGTCCATGGCTGCTTTTTCTGATAAACCGTTTTCAATGGCTTTTCTTACGCTCGCTAAAAATGATTTAGCATCTCTTAAATCAGCACTTGTTAAGCAAAAAGGAATGCCTGCTTTTTCAATAGCACCTGGGTTGGTAGGGGCTAGTTCCCAGTGCTTCATGTCTTGTAATGAAACAAGTCTTGCATCAGCAGGATCTTCTACGTCCATTGCCACTGGGAAATTTAAGTGTACAATAAGTGGTGCTTTGGTAGCGGCCACTTCTTTAATTCTTTGGTATTCTTTTCCGGTTGCTTTAATAATGTATTGTACACCAAATTCATCACCTACGCGGTCTGCGCGCATCACGCCCCAAACATCACCAGCACCTCTATCAGCAGGATCAAAAATTTGAGGAAGACCCTCGTTTGCATTAAATGATTGAAGGGTAATATTTACGCCATCCCCTTGTAAACCTGTTGCAGCCGGGTTGTTTTTATACCAAGCCGCATCTAAATAAGTTTGACGAAGTAACGCGATAGAACCCATTAATGAACTTGGATATGTTTGAGAAGAAGTTCCTTTATTAAAAGATAATAAAGAAGCTGCTTTTTCTTTAATAACTACAAAATTGTCTTTGTTGTTTGCAAGCGCAACAACAGCTCCGGTTCCTCTAACAATACCATCTTTTTGGTGTGTAAGTACGGCACCAAACCCTGTTTCTCTAAATGATTTTGCTTTCGCATCATCCACCGAAAAAAGTTTATGACCTTCTACATCAGATTTTAATGATTGGTTCCAACCATACGCACCTTTTTGGTTGTTGGTTAATTGACTAGGTCCTCCAAAACTAAATCCCGCTTGCGCGCGCTGTTGTTGAGGCATACCATAATCAGTATAAGCATCAATAAAAGACGGATAAATAAATTTGTCTTTACAGTCTACCACTACAGCGTCTGCTGGAACGGCAACACCTTCACCTACTGCAACAATTTTTCCATCTCTAATAACGAGCGTTGCATTTTTAATGGTGGTTTGCGCATCTTTTACAATGGTTGCACTTGTAAATGCGTAACAGCCGTCGCGCTTATCGCCAACGCCATTTACTTGAAAAGTTTCTTGAGCCTGCCCGAAATTTAAGAGCAGTAACCCAACAAACATCAGGCAGATTTTTTTCATACTTGTTGTTTTATTTTGTTTTTCCTTGGTCTACAGATTTTATAAAATTAATAACGCCATCCATAAATACCTTTTGATCATCCCACATAGCAAGGTGGCTTCCGTTGGGGCAATATAAATATTGACCATTTGGAAATTGTGTGCTCATCCATTTCATGTGTTCAGGGTCCATGGTATCATATTTTGCGCCTACTGTAAGTGTTGGTACTTTAATAGAAGCTAGGTCTTTTTTGCGGTCCCAATTTACAATACGACCACCCACTGTAAATTCAGAATGACCTTGCATCATCACATAAATTTCTTCATTTACGTGTTGAAGTGAGCGCATTACTGAATTAGGCCACTCTGGTAATCGGCAAAGGTGCTTGGTATAAAATTCACTAAACACTAAAGAAGTATACGTTGGGTCTTTATACATTCCTTTGGCTTCATAGTTTTGTAAAGAATCTACGAGCGAAGGGCGCATTTCTTTGCGAAGCACTTTGTTATAATTTGCATAATCAGGAATACTAGCCATCATGTTTCCAATCACCATACCTTTAATATGCTGTTGGTATTTCAATGCATATTCCATGGCTAGCATACTACCCCATGAGTTTCCAATAATATAAAAATTGTCTTTGGTTAAATTAAGTGCCACACGCACCTGTTCCACTTCGTCTACAAAACGGTCGATGGTCCAAAGACTGCTATCTTTTGGTTGATCACTATAAAAAGAACCTAACTGATCATACTCAATAATTTCATATCCCTGTGCTGGTAAAAAACTTTCGAAGCACTCCATGTATTCGTGGGTCATGGCAGGTCCGCCGTGTAAAAGCAATATTTTTACACGCGCGCTATTACCAATGGATTTAGTCCAAACCTTAAAAGTTCCAACGGGTGTTGTAATCGGAATCATTTTGATGCCCGCTTGCTGTACACCAGAATCTTTGGGTCCTAAAAACGTTGCTAATGATGGCGCATTGTTATTGTTTGCGCAAGCGGTAAACAGGAAAATTCCTGCTGCTGCAATTGTGGCTTGTAGTAGTTTTTTCAAGTAGGTGGTTTTACTTATGAATGTACATAAAAATCCCATACCCTATTGACGCAATTATGTGAGTGGGCCTATCTGCCCATATAAACCATGAGTATTTGAATGTCGCTCGGATTAACGCCGCTAATTCTGCTGGCTTGGCCTAGCGTACTCGGTCTTATTTTTTTGAATTTTTGCATCGCCTCGTTAGAGAGCGCGGCCATACCATCGTAGTTAAAACTTTCTGGAATAATATGGTTTTCCATTTGCAACATACGCGTTGCAATTTCTTGTTCTTTTTCGATGTAGCGTTCGTATTTAATTTGAATTTCTGCTTGCTCTAAAACCTGTGGATGAAATGCTTGTAGTGCTTCTTTTAATCGAGGCATAGCCGCTGAAAGGCCCACCAGGTCTACGTTTGGACGGAGTAGTATTTTTGAGGCTTTTTGTTTTTCTGTAATAGAAGCAGACGCTACTTCGTTGAAATAATGTTCAATTTCTGAAGGTTCAATACTATAAGAATTCAGTAAAGTTTTAACTGCTTCAACGCTATTTTTTTTCGCTTCCACGGCGTCCATTCTGTCCTGCTTGGCAAGACCTAATTGATAGCTTAAAGGGGTTAATCGTAAATCCGCATTGTCTTGTCTTAAGAGCGTTCTAAACTCTGCACGAGAAGTAAACATACGGTAAGGCTCTTCTGTTCCTTTGCCCACTAAATCGTCTATGAGTACGCCAATATATGCTTCACTTCTTTTTAAAATTACCGGGTCTAATGCTCGCGCCTTTTGGTGCGCGTTTATTCCAGCCATAAGTCCTTGGCAGGCGGCTTCTTCGTAACCAGTGGTACCGTTTATTTGTCCGGCAAAAAACAGGTTTTCGATAAGCTTGGTTTCTAAAGAATATTTTAATTGTGTAGGCTGAAAATAATCGTATTCAATGGCGTAGCCGGGTCTAAAAAAACGACAATTTTCAAAGCCAGGCACACTACGAAGGGCTTCGTACTGAACCTCTTCTGGTAATGAGGTAGAAAAACCGTTTACGTATATTTCAACGGTATTCCAGCCCTCCGGCTCCACAAACAACTGGTGTCTATCTCTTTCCGCGAAGCGGTTAATTTTATCTTCGATACTTGGGCAATACCTTGGACCAACGCCTTCTATTCTACCCTGAAACATAGGGCTTCTATCAAAACCCTTTTTTAATAAGTCGTGGACTTTTTGGTTGGTATAGGTAATATGGCAACTACGCTGATCTGCGGGCTTGATACGCGGTGTGTCTTTATATGAAAAACCCACAACCTCCTCATCTCCAGCCTGTTCCTCCATTTTAGAATAATCTAAACTCCTTCCATCTACCCTTGGAGGGGTTCCAGTTTTTAGTCGGTCACTTTCCATTCCCAAAGAAACCAACTGCTCTGTAATACCCGTAACAGCTTTTTCTGCGACTCTTCCGCCACCAAATTGTTTTTCACCTATATGAATGATGCCATTTAAAAAGGTTCCAGAGGTAACCACCACTGTTTTAGATCTGATTTCATGACCTAGTCCTGTTATTACACCACCCGCTCTATTGTCTTTTATGATTAACCCCTGCACGGTATCTTGGTAAAAATCTACATTGGGGGTTTCTTCTAGCACCTCTCTCCACTTGGCCGCAAACAACATTCGGTCATTTTGTGTACGTGGGCTCCACATGGCAGGACCCTTGCTTCTGTTAAGCATTCGAAACTGAATAGTACTTGCGTCTGTAACTAGTCCGGTATATCCGCCCATCGCATCTACCTCACGCACAATCTGACCCTTTGCAATACCACCAATAGCTGGATTACAGCTCATTTGGGCAATGGTTTGCATATTCATAGTAACTAGGAGCACTTTGCTACCTAGGTTAGCGGCGGCAGCGGCGGCTTCACAACCTGCGTGGCCGGCACCTACAACAATTACATCATAATCTGGAAACATGGATGCAAAGATAATTCAATCAAAAAGAAAATAAGGTGCTAGTGGGTTAGAATTGAGTGTTTCACGTGAAACATCTTTGGAGTTCAGGTGGCTTTCCGTTCCACGTGGAACACCAGAAGCGTCATCGTTGGAGCACCCGTTCCACGTGGAACCTACTTTTTTGTATAACGCTTTAAGTAGACGTCTTCTTTGGAGCGCATAGTAAGAATGTCTGCCTTGCTCTTATCCTTGTAGCCACATAAATGAAGGGCACCATGGAAAAGAACACGGAGCATTTCGTTGGTATAAGTAACACCATGGGTGGCGGCATTCTCCTTAACCCTATCAGTACTAATATACACCTCTGCTACAACAGGTGTTCCCTTATCGTGTAAGCCAAACGTAATAATATCAGTGTACGTGTCGTGGTTCAAGAACTGCTGATTGATAGATAATAAATATTTATCTGAGCAAAAAATATAGTTAATGGTTGCAAGCGGGGTCTTCTCCTTTTTAAATAGGATTTCAATAAACGCCTTTAGTTCGGTTTTACTTGTTAGCGTAAGCGTAGAGTCGGCCTTTTGGAAGTTTACTTTTTGCATAGGTGCAAGTTAAGTTTAACTCCAAATTTCGTAACAATTTCTTTGCTGCGGGCGGTACCTTTGCACAAAGCGCAACTAACACAAAAGTGTATGAAAAAATTATCGGAATTAGAAGCGGGAGAGGCTGGGATCATTCACTCATTTGAAAAAGATGAGCTTTATATTAAATTGTTGGAAATGGGATGCGTACCTGGCGAACCCGTAAAAGTAGTTCAAGTGGCACCGCTGGGTGATCCAATTTCGATTGAAGTTTCTGGATATCATTTAAGCTTACGTTTGAGTGAAGCAGACAGTATTATAGTAGCACCAGCAATAAATAGCTTATAAAATATTGATTATCAATTAATTAGATGAAGATAGGTTTGTATTTTGGTTCATTTAATCCAGTTCACCACGGTCATTTGATGATCGCGAGTCATGTGGTGAATAGAACAGATGTACAACAAGTTTGGTTTGTGGTGTCTCCTCAAAATCCATTTAAACAGGCCGGTTCTTTATTAAATGAATACGACCGTCTACACCTTGTAAACCTCGCCATAGAAAAAGATGAAACAAGATTGAGGGCTTCCGATGTTGAATTTAAATTACC
>CAMDLR010000031.1 GCA_945901845.1 Sediminibacterium ginsengisoli
AAAATCACTCACGTATCTAATACCTCTTAATATAAATTTGGCTCCAATTAAATTACAATAATTCACTGTAAGACCTTCATAACCAACACTTTCTACTTTTGGCTCATCTTGGTATATTTCATTAAACCATTCCATCCGTTGCTCCGGACTAAACATGGGGTTTTTAGATGAATTGATACCAATACCTACATAAATCTTGTCAAAAAGAGGGAGTGCACGGTTAATGATATCTACGTGACCAAGGGTTACAGGGTCAAAGGTTCCAGGGAATAGGCAAATGCGCATGGTGTAAATTTTAGGCTTATTGGTCTCTATTGGCAAGTAAATATAAGACCGCCATTCTTACGGCAACCCCATTTTCTACCTGGTCTAAAATAATGGAATGTGGCCCGTCGGCAACATCGCTATCAAGTTCAACCCCTCTATTGATGGGGCCAGGGTGCATGATGACTATTTCTTTGTTGATACTTTCTAGCATCGAGCGGCTAATGCCGTAAGCTAAATTATATTCACGCAGTGATGAAAATAAGGGCTGATTTTGGCGCTCTAACTGAATACGGAGCACATTGGCTACATCACACCAAGCTAGTGCTTTTTGTAGGTTATATTCGACGCGTACATTAAACGCTTCTTGGATATATTTTGGAATAAGGGTTGGCGGGCCTGCAATGGTGATTTCAGCCCCCATTTTTTGAAGTAAATACATGTTACTCATAGCAACCCTGCTATGCATGATATCTCCAACAATGGTTACTTTAAGGCCTTCTAGCTTACCAAACTTCTCTTGCATCGAAAAGGCGTCCAGTAAAGCCTGGGTAGGATGTTCGTTAATGCCATCACCCGCATTTACAATGGCAGCCGGAATATGTTGTGCTAAAAAGTGGGGGGCGCCAGAAGCACTATGCCTCATCACCACTAAATCCACTTTCATGCTTAAGATATTATTAACCGTATCTAGTAGCGTTTCTCCCTTTGCTGCCGACGAACTGCTTGCCGCAAAATTGAGGGTATCTGCCGAAAGCCTTCGCTCTGCTAGTTCAAAAGACATTCTAGTACGGGTTGAGTTCTCGTAAAATAAATTTACAATAGTAACGTCTCGTAGAGAAGGGACTTTTTTTACTGGCCTTTGTAAAACTTCTTTGAATTGAGCAGCAGTAGAAAGAATTAATTGAATGTCGTCTCGGTTGAGATCTTTAATACCAAGTAAATGTTTGGTAGATAGTTTCATTAAAAAACAAAGCTAAAGTAAAAAATTGGTTTGGTAAAATGCATCTCTATAATAATACAACTTCGTCTACCTGATCACGCTCTTTCCAGCACACTTTTACCTTTTGGGTAATAATGGTGTCAATGGCTTTACCGGCATAATCTGGCTGAATGGGCAGTTCCCTACTAAATCTTCGATCAATTAGCACACACAAAGACACTTTTGAAGGCCTACCAAAAGCCAATAAGGCGTCTAGGGCAGCTCTAATGGTGCGGCCGGTATATAAAACGTCGTCTATTAAAACCACTTTTTTGTTTTCAATACTAAAAGGGATATCCGTTTCATTGGCAATATGAAGGCTCTTGCGCACGTCGTCTCTATAAAAAGTGATGTCCAGTTTACCGTATTCTATTTGACTGGGAGGCAATAACTGCATGAGCTCGTGCACAATACGGTCACTTAAATAAATGCCACGCGGTTGGAGTCCAATGAGCACCGTATCTGCTAATTGAAGGTTGTTTTCTAAAATTTGATGTGCCAGCCTTTTTACAGTTAATGCCAGCTGGGCTTCAGATAATATCGTTTTCAACCGTTTTTTTTATAAAATTAATTGGTTTAGCCCAAACAATGTGTCTATAATTTGAAAACTAGTGCTTTAATTTGCTAAGATGTTCCAACTTAACCATTTATCCCTCACCCAGTTTCGCAATTACGCCCGCCGAGATTTTGTTTTTACGGAGCGAATTGTAGGTATTTGTGGTAAAAATGGAACGGGTAAAACCAACCTTTTAGATAGCATCTACTATTTGAGTCTTACCAAGAGTTACTTTTCGCGCCCCGATGCTCAAAATGTTTTAAGGGGTACAGAAGGTCTACGTGTAGAAGGTAATTATGCAATTGCTGGAAAGCCACATAAAGTAGTTTGTATTGTAAGAGAAAATAATAAAAAGGAACTACTCGTTAATGATGATCAATACAAAAAGTTTTCGGATCATATTGGCCGCTATCCTACTGTCATGATTGCACCCGATGACATTGAGCTTATGATTGGCCCTAGTGAAGCTAGAAGAAAATACTTAGACACTTTACTTTCACAAATAGACGCCCCCTATTTACAACATTTAATTGCGTACAATAAAGTGTTGCAACAGCGAAATAGTTTGTTGAAATTAAATGACAATGGCCCAATAGATACGACACTATTAGAAGTACTGAATAACCAGCTTATAAGTAATGGTCAATATATTTTTGAAAAAAGAACTGAATTTTTAAAAGACTTTTTTCCGCTCGTAGCCAACGTGTACAAAAGAATTGCAGCTACTGATGATCATATCAATTTGTTGTATGAGAGCCCTCTACAAACCATGCCCTTTGATGTGTTACTTGCTCAAAATTTTCAAAAAGATTGCATATTGCAACGAACCACAAAAGGTATACATAGAGACGACCTAGTTTTTACCATGGATGAAACCCCTTTTAAAAACGAAGCTTCTCAAGGACAACGTAAAAGTTTACTCTTTGCACTTAAATTAGCAGAATGGGAAGTGCTAAAAACAAAAAATGGCTTCACCCCTATTTTACTGTTAGATGATATATTTGAAAAACTAGATGAAAGCCGTATGTATGAATTATTACAATGGGTATGTACTGCTTCTGATGGGCAGGTTTTTATCTCTGATACCCATCCGCAAAGGCTTGAACAGCAGTTACATGCAATTAATACACCTTTCCAAATGATTGAACTCTTACCTTTGTAGTATGTCTGAATATTCTATTGGCGAAGCCATTCATAAATTTTTACAACGCAGTCATTTAAAAAATGGCGTACGTGCGATTCAGATCGAAGAAATTTGGGAAAAGTTAATGGGTAAAACCATTGCGCAATACACCGACAAAATTCAAATCGTGAACCAAAAGCTTTTTATCACTACAAGTGTTGGGCCACTAAAAAATGAATTGATGTACCAAAAAAATCAAATCATTGAAAGGGTCAATGAAGCATTTGGTGAAAAAATTATTTCAGAAGTTATTATTCAGTAAGTTTTACCCGAGGGTCTACCACTACATATAAAATATCTGCCAAGATATTTATCAGCATAAAAAAAGTAGCCGTTACCAGTACACTACCCATTACAACTGGGAAGTCTAATTTTTCTAATGCATCCACGGTTACTTTTCCAATACCCTTCCAACCAAAAATATATTCAACAAAAAAGGCGCCAGCTAATAATTCGGCAAACCATCCGGTTACTGCCGTAATTACAGGGTTTAAAGCATTGGGTAAAGCATGCACAAAATAGATGCTACTATTCGATAGTCCTTTTGCTTTTGCGGTTCTAATATAATCTTGGTCTAATACATCAAGCATAGCGCTTCTTGTTAGTTGTGTTATAATGGCCATGGGTCTCAAGCCAAGTGTAAGTGCTGGTAAGATTAAATTTTTTAATTCAAGTGTTTTGCCTGCATACGGATCGATATTAAATAAACTACCCGTCATTTGAAGGCCCGTATACTTTGTTAATACGAATCCAAAAAAATACGCAATGATAATTCCCATAAAAAAAGATGGAGCCGAAATGCCAAGTACGCTACTAAAAACGGCACTATTATCGATCCAGGTATTTTTTTTAATGGCTGCTAACATCCCTAATAATATCCCAAAGATCGTAGCTAGAAACATCGCAGCAAAAGCAAGGAGTAATGTGCCCGGGATGGCTTCCATGAGTATTTCGCTCACTTGTTTTTTACTCTGATATGACCTTCGTAGGTAAGGGAATTTAACCGCTAGTTTCTTTTCACCTACAGCAATAAAATAACCACTTAATTTTTTAGACTCAATCTCGGATGCGCCATAAAGTCCAATAGGCGACACATCATTTAGGTACAATAAAAACTGTTTGGATGTTGGCTGGTCTAGTGCCAACTCTTTTTTGATATTACTAATGGTGGTACTGTCGCCACTTTGACCCAGTACTAAACGGGCAGGATCGCCAAAACCTTGAAACAAAAAAAACACGACCACCACTACCCCTATTAATACGAGAAGCCCATACCCTAGTTTTTTGGCAATGAATCGAATCATTACTTACTATTAATTGTGGTAAATAGTTTGTCAATACTTGGCGCTGCTACTTTTTCTTTAATAACTGCATTTTGCATTAAAAAATAAGTTGGAATAACACGCGCTGCTGTTTTAATGACGGTGGCATCTGATGTAACAATATTAATACTGCCAAAGATGGCAGCAGCTCTTTCTGCTTCTGGTGTGACTAAAATGACATCAATATTTTGAGCCTGTAATTTATTATAAATTGTTTGAAACTCATTCTTCCAGCTTTCTGCACCGTTCATTTCTTTAGCAAAAACAAGTACATACTGTTTTGAATTTGAAAATAAAGCAGCGGTGGTATCTGTGCCTGATTTAGTTGTTAAATTAAAATCTACAATTTTAGCGACCAGGCCATTTCCTTTTCTAACTACTTTATCTTTTCTATCTACATAAACATAGGTGCTATCAAAATCTATCGGAAAATTTGCTTGGTCAAATCGAACTTCTTTGTTGTTTTTGGTATAAATAAATTCAATCGATGTACTGTCTGGAACGGCGCCAACAGGCACTTTCATTTGTTCTACAATATCGTTGCCTTTTTTAAATGGCAAACAATCTACTATTGGTAGGTAACTAAGAACATACCATTGAAAAGCAGCAGTACCAAGCGTTACTGTATACAAAACAATTTTACCAAAAATGCCTTTATTGGCTTTACCAGAATTAGTGGCTAATAAAATAACAATAAGAACACCTAATATGATGTCTTTGGTAAATGACATAGCTGGGGTAAGCGGCAAGCAATCACCAAAACATCCACAGGTTTTAATTTTACCAGAAAATAAAGCATACCCTGTTAGGAAGGTGAAAAATAGTATGAGCATAAATAAAAGCCATGTAATTTTTTTGGTTTGCCAATTTACAATAATGGCAATACCGGCAAATACTTCTAGCACATTCATGCCAAGTGAAGAAAACAAGCTCAATGGGTTTAAGAAGTCAAAACCCCAGACTTCAAAAAACTCCTGCATTTTATAGCTTAATCCGTGCGGATCATTGGCTTTAATAAGTCCAGAAAATATAAACAACAATCCTACAAAAATTCTAATGGGTGTGTTTAATTTTTTCATGCTGGGGGGTTTTAATGTTTTCCTTCGGAAATTAAGATAAGTGCAAAAACGGAGTAATTTAAAATGTCTACATAATTAGCGTCGATGCCTTCACTGATGAGTGTTTTGCCGTCGTTTCCTAAAATTTGTTTAATGCGCATAAGTTTCATGAGTATTAAATCGGCAAAACTTTCTTGACTCATATCACGCCAAGCTTCCCCATAATCATGGTTTTTATCAAGCATGGTTTGACGCGCAAAATCTACATATTGTAGATATAATTTTTCAACCTGATCAACAGGCAATTCTTCAACTTGAGGATTACCAACCGCCAATTGTATAAGACCAATAACCGCATAATTGACAATCCCCTTAAATTCAGAATTGATATCATCTCCTACTTTTTGGGTTTGCAAATCTTGTATGGTTCTAATGCGAAGGGCCTTAATAAATATTTGATCCACCACAGAAATGGTGCGCAAAACGCGCCAAGCAGTTCCGTAGTCCTTTGTTTTTTTAAAAAATATGTCTCTACAAGCTAAAATAGCCGCATCATATGCCTGATTGGTACTGCTCATTTTATCGGTCTTATTTTGATCCTTTGGTAATATCTTTGAAGCGGATGCAATATAATTGAAACATCAGAATGTTGACACTAATTAGCCAAGGAAAAACCCTCAGTAGCACAAAACCCCTTATTATGGGGATTATGAATATAACCCCCGATTCTTTTTACCAAAAGAGTCGGGTTACTGCTGTTTCCGAAGCAATAGACCTAGCTGGTGAAATGCTAGCGGATGGGGCATCAATTATTGATATAGGAGGTCAAAGTACCAGGCCTGGAGCCATTGCCATTTCTGCAAACGAGGAAATGGATAGAATTGGTTCAATTATTGAAGCAGTAGTCAAACAGTTCCCTGATTTATTTATTTCGGTAGACACCTACTTTAGCGAAGTAGCTAAACAGGTAGTAAAAGCGGGTGCACATATCATTAATGATATTAGCGGTGGGCTATATGATGCAAATATGTTTAAAACGATTGCAGCGCTCAATGTCCCTTATGTTCTAATGCATGTTAATGATAATAAAGATGAGATGCATACCGTAAAAAACGAGGCAAGTATTATGCCGGTGTTGCATAATTTTTTTACAACAACATGTGCTACTGCAAAGGAAGTTGGTATACAACAACTCATCCTCGATCCGGGTTTTGGTTTTAGTAAAACACCGGAACAAAATTTTGAGATCATATCAAATTTATCTGCATTTGCAAGTTTTCAAAAGCCATTATTAATAGGTGTTTCCAGAAAATCAACCATCTATAAAACACTAGGTATTACAGCCTCAGAAGCACTCAACGGAACAACTGTTTTACATACCGCTGCCCTATTACATGGCGCTTCTATATTAAGGGTACACGACGTAAAAGAAGCAAACGAAGTAGTTACACTTTGCAGTTATCTACAATAAAAAAGCCCCAACATTTCTGTTGAGGCTTCTAAAATTTCTTTTAATATTATTTTGCTGGGGCACCTGGCACACCTGGCATACCTGTCATACCAGTTCCTGGAGCTGGCGGAGGTGGCGGTGGTGCTAATTTTACGTCAACGATTTCTACATCGAAACATAGGTTTGCAAACGGTGCAATAATTGGGGGACTACCTTGAGGTCCATAACCTAAAAATGATGGAACAACAATACGTCCCTTACCACCTTTAGCAAAAAAAGTCAAACCCTCTTCCCAACCTGGTATAACACCATGTTGTCCAATAACAACTTCTAAAGGCTTGTTATCACGAGCTAACTTGCCCATATTCGCATCAAATTCTTTTCCCTCTTTATCAGTAAAATAGCCTCTGTACATTACTGAAACTTGGAATCCAGAATCAGCCTTTTGACCTGTACCTGGATTTGTTATTTCTACTAGCGCACCGCTCTTTGTTGAAACGGTTTTCATGTTTTTGCTTTCAGCATATTTTTTAACTGCAGCGATTTCTGTTTCTTTTTCTTTTTTAACTTCTTTTTCGTAATCTACTTTAACTAAATCTTCTTTAGCAAATGCAGCAATTACTTCTAATTTACCGTTGATGAAATCGCCTGTTTTAAATACTTCATTGAATTCAATCATACCCATTTTTTTAAGTGAATCAATGCTCAATGAAAATTCCATTTTATCGCCAGGCGCACACTTTGTAATTACTTCTGTAAATGTATACTTACCTAAACGAGCAGAATCTAAATAAAAATACATTGGGATATGACCATACGATGTATTTAAGACAGTGTCTTTAGATTTTAACTTGTACTCGATGTTCAATTTAACAAACTGACCATGTTTTAAAAGTTCTTTACTGTTGCCTTTGGTAATTTTGTAAGGCATACCTGAAGGTGATTTTTGGAACTGATTACAGCTCGCAAAAATGATAACCGCTGCTAAAAGCGATAGTGTTGATTTGATCATTTTCATTGTAGTTGATTATAATAGTCTTTTAAGACCTCTTTAAAAGTATGTAAAGTTGTTTCAATATTTTCATCACTTCTTCCACCTGCTGCATTGACGTGTCCACCACCTTCAAAATGCTTTCTAGCAAAGGCGTTTACGTCAAATGCCCCCTTGCTTCTAAAGCTCCACTTACGCTCTTCATCACGGTCAATTACAATGGCCCCAAGCTTCATGCCCTTGATACCTAATAGGTAATTCACCAGCCCTTCTGTATCACCTGTTTTAATATCAAAGCGTTGTAAATCTTGTTTTGTAATATGCATAATGGCAGTGTTGCATTCATACAATACTTCCATACGGTTAAGTAAAGCATAACCAATAAACCTGAGTCTATTTTCTAATGAATTATCAAATATATGACTGTGTACGACAGTATGGTCAAGTCCTACATCTTTTAAATGTGCAATCATACGGTGCACCGATGCTGTAGTTGCAGGAAATCTAAATGATCCCGTATCGGTCATTAAACCAGTGTATAAACAAGTGGCAACATCAAGTGAAATATGTGCTCCGTTTTCAGAAGCCATAATGATATCATACACCATTTCACAGGTAGAACTTTTACTCGTATCACTAACACCATAAGCAAAAACCTCCGTTTGTGGTTGTTGGTGATGATCAATTAAAATTCTTGCTCCCTTTGCATTTGCAAGTGGTGCTTCCATGTTTTTGGTTCTGCTTAGCGTATTAAAATCAAGACAAAATAAGTAGTCTGCATTATTAATAAGTGCTAATGCAGCATCCTTCTTTTTTTCAAAATCAATCACCGTATTTATACCTGGCATCCAATCTAAAAAATCGGCCCAATTGGTAGGTGAAATTACAACGGCATCATGCCCTAATGCTTTTAAAAAATGATATAGTCCAAGTGTAGAACCCATAGCATCTCCATCTGGCTTCTGGTGCATGGTAATAATTACCTTGCTAGGCTTGGTTAATAGAGGGAAAAAGGCATCAATGGGTTGCATATTGTGGCAAAAATGCAGCATCTAGCCTGTTTTGTCAAATCAATTTAAGCGGTATTAACAAAAATTAACGTCAAATAGCATGAAAAAGGGTGGTTTATATGTAATTTTACACCCGAATTATACCTAAAACTATGACTAACAGAACATTTACAATGATTAAGCCTGATGCAACCAGTAAAGGTTACACTGGTGCAATTTTAGACCAAATTATCAAGGCTGGTTTTACCGTAAAAGCTATGAAATGGACTAAATTAACAACTGAGCAAGCAGGTTTATTCTACGATATCCATAGAGAAAGACCCTTTTTTGGTGAATTAGTTGAATTTATGAGCAGCGGCCCAATTGTAGCAGCAATTTTAGAAAAAGACAACGCTGTAGAAGATTTTAGAAAATTGATTGGCGCAACCAATCCAGCACAAGCAGAAGAAGGTACAATTCGCAAGAATTTTGCTGCTTCTATTGGTGAAAATGCAGTTCATGGAAGTGATAGCAATGAAAACGCAGCAATTGAAGGAGATTTCTTCTTTTCTAAACTAAAAAGGTTCTAAAATTTACGCTAAGCAATAAAAAAAGGTCATTCTTCCAAGAGTGACCTTTTTTATGGTCGGGCGCTACATCATTAAAATGAGTATAAAACTCCCTTAAAACGCTGCATATATAGGGTCAAAGACAAAAATTCAGGTTATATTGCATTAAATTTCCAATCAGCCCATGACGATCCTCCTCAAGCAAGTCACAATTGCCGATCCTCAATCAAAACACAATGGTTTAACAACGGATATTTTTATTGAGAACGGTGTCATCGTTTCAATTGAATCAAATAGTTCAAAAAAAGCAGATCAAACCATCGATTGTAAAGGTTCATTTGTATCTGGTGGATGGGTAGATGTTTTCTCAAATTTTTGTGACCCTGGCTTCGAATTCAAAGAAACCTTACAATCGGGTATCGCCGCTGCAGCAGCAGGTGGATATACAAGGGTGCTTGTAATGGGTGACACAAAACCAGTAACAGATAACAAAGCACAGGTCGCTTATATTTATGCAGCAGGCAACCATTCAAATGTAACACTTCACCCAATTGGTGCGATTACTAAAAAAATGGAAGGACAATCATTAGCAGAAATGTACGACATGCGGGCGTCCAATGCCGTTGCATTTTCTGACGGTATGCATCCTGTTCAATCTCCAGGTGTTTTCTTAAAAGCACTACAATACGTGAAGGCTTTTGATGGGGTTTTAATACAAATACCAATTGATAAAACCATTGCAGCAAACGGCCTTATGCACGAAGGCATTGTTTCAACACAAATGGGCTTGCCCGGACTACCAGCAGTTGCTGAAGAGTTAATGGTGAAACGTGACATAGATTTACTGAGGTACACAAATTCTAAATTACACATAACGGGTGTTTCATCGGCAACAACAGTAAATCTTATTAGGGCTGCCAAAAAAGAAGGATTGGCTATAAGTTGCAGTGTTACACCAACGCATCTTTTTTACTGTGATGAAGACATGACCACCTACAACACCAATTTAAAAGTAATTCCGCCGGTTAGAACAAAAGCCGATAGAGAAGCACTTAGAGCTGCTGTTGTAGATGGCACTATCGATTGCATTGCTTCGCATCACGCTCCTCAAGATTGGGATCATAAAGTGTGTGAATTTGAATATGCCGAATTTGGAAATATAGGATTACAAACAACCTATTCAGCACTTGAGCAAACAGTACCAGGTTTAAAGCCAGACCAAATTTCAAATTTACTGAGTGTTAATGCGAGACAAATATTTGGATTACCGGGCGTTTCAATCGAAGAAGGACAGGGCGCAGAACTAACGATATTTAATCGAACAGAAACCACTACCCTCACTCCAGAAAATAATAAGAGTAAGTCAAGTAATTCCGCTTTTATGAAACAACCACTTACAGGAAAAGTAATGGCTACTATTCATAACAATCAATTAACGCAATAATAGTTAACTCAAATAATTTTCAACTACTTCACATGGAAAATAACAATATTAAACAAGGCGTAACTTATGGTATCGTGGGTGGCCTTATTTTTTTAGCACTTTTATTTGGTTTATGGGCTGTAGGATCTGTAGAAAATTTTGTGGCTGTTACTGGTGTTACCACTTTAATTCCTTACCTCTTTATCATTTTACTGGTAGTAGGTTTTAAACTACGAAAAGACAATGGTGGATTGTATTCTTTTAAAGAAGCCCTTCAATTTACTTTTGTTGCATATGTGGTATTTGCACTGATTGAAGCATTGGGTAACTATGTGTTATATGCACTAGTGGATCCAGACATGACTGCAAAAGTGATGGAAATTAGTATTGCAAAAACACTTCAAATGATGGAGAAATTTGGTGCTTCAGAAGCTCAAATTGAAGATACCGTAAAAAGAATGCAAGCAGAACCAAAAATCACATCCTTTAAACAAGTTTTTTTAGGACTTGGTTTATCCATCGTTTTTAATTTTTTAAAAGCACTCATTCTTTCAATAATTGTAAAGAAAAACGAAGAAATACCAGATCAAATCTAATCTCATGCAAGTATCTGTTGTAATACCCCTTTTTAATGAAGATGAATCCCTACCCGAATTGTGTAGTTGGATTACGCGTGTGATGGATAAAGAACAGCTATCATATGAAGTGATACTCATCGATGATGGTAGTACGGATAATAGCTGGGAGGTTATTTCGCAAATTAGTTCAGCTAACAAGGCATTTAAAGGGATTCAATTTCAACGTAATTATGGAAAGTCTGCTGCCTTAAACGAAGGTTTTAAAGCTGCTCAAGGTGAAGTAGTCATTACCATGGATGCAGATATGCAAGATTCACCTGATGAAATTCCTGCACTGAGAGATATGATTGTAAATGGTGGTTTTGATTTAGTGAGTGGCTGGAAGAAAAAAAGGTTTGATAATACACTTACAAAAAATATCCCTTCTAAATTATTTAATGCCGTTGCTCGAAAAAGTTCTGGCATCCAACTCAATGACTTTAATTGTGGCCTAAAAGCCTACAAGAACAAGGTAGTTAAGAGTATTGAAGTATACGGCGAAATGCACCGATATATACCTATTTTGGCAAAAGGAAGTGGGTATAAAAAAATAGGCGAAAAAGTAGTTGAACACCGTGCTAGAAAATATGGTGTTACTAAATTTGGTTGGCAGCGCTTTGTAAATGGATTTTTAGATTTAGCCACTATCCTATTTTTAAATAAATTTGGTAAGCGTCCTATGCAGTTTTTTGGCTTATTGGGTACTTTATTTTTTTTAATTGGTTTTTGTGCTAGTATTTACTTAGTAGTTGCGAAATTTGCAACCCTAGATTTTTCTTTAACCAATCGTCCTGCATTTTATATTGCGCTTACCACCATGGTTATTGGAATGCAACTCTTTTTGACAGGATTTGTTGCCGAATTAGTAGCACGCAATGCAACAGAAAGAAACGTGTATTTGATTGCTTCAAAGATTGGTTTAGACAAATAGTTCATAATTTATTGTTATGAAAAAAAAGGTAGTTATTATCGGTTCCGCTTGGCCATTAAGAGGTGGAGGTATTGCTACTTTCAATGAGCGTCTAGCCAAGCAATTTATGGATGAAGGTCATGAAGTAATCATCTATACCTTTTCTTTACAATACCCCTCCTTTTTATTTCCAGGGAAAAGCCAGTATGCAACAGAACCAAAGCCCAAGCATTTAACCATCAAGGCCGTTGTAAATTCTGTTAATCCGTTTAACTGGGTTCGCATAGGAAAAGAAATAAAAAAAATGTTACCAGACTTAGTGGTTGTAAGATATTGGATTCCATTTATGGGGCCTTGCCTTGGTACCATCTCGTCTATTATCAGAAAAAACAAAATTTCTAAGGTGGTTTGTATTGCAGACAACGTTATCCCGCATGAGAAACGCCCCTTGGATACTCTATTTACTAAATATTTTGTAGATCAAGTGGATGCTTTTGTAACACTAAGTGAAAAGGTACAAAAAGACCTTACACTATTTACACATAAACCATCTGCTACTGTGGTACATCCGCTCTATGATAATTTTGGAGAACCCATATCTAAATTAGAAGCTAGAAAAAAATTAGAACTCGACTCTTTTGATCCTATCATTTTATTTTTTGGTTTTATACGCACTTATAAAGGACTTGATCTATTGTTACAGGCTTTGGGCTACTTAAAAAAACAAGGAAAAATTATTCCTACCCTAATTATAGCTGGAGAATTTTACGATAAAAAAGAACCCTACTTACAACTTATACAAGAGCAGGATTTAATCAATGATGTAATTGTAAAAAGTGATTTCATAGCAGATTCTGATGTGCGCAATTATTTTTGTGCTACTGACTTTGTAATACAACCCTATAAGCATGCTACTCAATCTGGTATTACGCCACTTTGCTTTCATTTTAATAAACCCATGTTGGTTACAAACGTTGGCGCTTTAGCTGTTATGGTGACCAATAATATTGTTGGTGTAGTAACGGAGCCGGATTATATATCTATTGCAGATGGAATTGAGAAACTATATGCTTTAGGTGAACCTCATTTTATTCCCGCTATCGAAATAGAAAAAAAGAAATACAATTGGAATCAATTAACCCATCAAATTTGGGATTTAATATCTTAAAATTATGTCAACACTAAAAATACAATCCATTATTGAAAGCTCGATTGCTGTAAAACAACAATATGTGTCTGATCCTGCCTTCTTGGAAAAAATTAATACGGCTGTAACGCTTGTTGCAAGTGCATTTAAAAACGGCTTCAAAGTTCAGTTTTGTGGAAATGGTGGTAGTGCTGCCGATGCACAACATTTAGCAGCAGAGTTTTCTGGACGTTTTTACAAAAACCGCAAAGCCCTTCCCTCCGATGCGCTTCACTGCAATAGTTCTTATGTAACCGCTGTAGCCAACGATTATAGTTATGATGAAATTTATAGTAGACTCGTGGAAGGCACCATGTACAAAGGGGATGTACTTGTTGGCATTAGCACTTCCGGCAATTCTGGTAACATTGTAAAAGCCTTTGAAATGGCGAAGTCAATGGGAATCGTAACCATTGGATTTACAGGTACTTTGGGTGGTAAAATGAGTGAATTATCGGATGTGCTTATTAATGTTCCTAGCAACGATACACCTAGAATTCAGGAAAGTCATATTTTAATTGGTCATATTATTTGTGAACTTGTAGAATCCCAATTATTTGCCTAATGGATATTTTAGAAAATATTGATCCTTCGTGGACACTTTTTTTAGACCGAGACGGTGTATTAAATCACGAAAAGCATTTAGACTATATTAGAAATGTGTCTGAATTAAAACTCTATGATGGTGTAGTAGATGCGATGCGCATTTTTGCAACCCTATTTTCAAAAATCATCATAGTAACCAACCAAAAAGGAATTGGTAAAGGACTTATGACAGCTCAAGATTTAGATGCAATTCACGCCTCTTTACAATTGCAAATTGAACTTGGTGGGGGACAAATAGACGCCATCTATTATTGTTCAGATATGGAAGATGATGCACCAAATCGCAAACCACAATGTGGTATGGCTTATCAAGCACAACAACAATTTACGGAAATTGATTTTTCGAAAAGCATTATGGTGGGGAACCGTTTAAGTGATATGGGCTTTGCACGTAACGCAGGTATGCATAGTGTTTTTTTAGCTACAACACATCCAGAAATTACATCTCCACATCCAGATATCGATTTTAGGTTTAACTCTTTAATTGAATTTGCTACAACATTATAATTACTACTATGAAAAGAATCATTTTGTTGTTATGTGTTTTTTGTAATCAGGTTACTGCACAAAACATATTTGAAATCGAGCAGCAAATCAAACTAAGTGCATTTCAAATAGTTAATGCAGAATCATACCCTGAAAGGACTGCAGCTGATAGTTCGTTTACCAAAGGACTTGTTAGAGCATTAAAAACACCCTATTCGTTCAGCCATAAGTTTGATTCATTAATAACCGTTTCTACCCTTTTTTCACCAGACAGTGCCTTTAAAATATTTACTTGGCAACTTTTATCTGAAGATGAAAAAAGTTATCGTCAAAAAGGCGCCATTCAAATGAATACCAAAGATGGAAGTTTGCAACTCATTCCATTATTTGATTGTTCCGAATTTACAGACGCCCCAAATGATTCAATTAGAGATGCAAAACACTGGATTGGTGCTATTTATTATAAAATTATTCCTAAAAAGTATAATAATAAAACCTACTACACCTTATTAGGTTTAGATGGTAACAATGCAGTAACCCACAAAAAATGGATGGATGTTATGCATTTTGATAACGACAACAAACCTGTATTTGGTGGGAATTATTTCGTGTATAAAAATGATGAATTTAAGCCCAAGCAACCAACCGCTCGATTTGTAATTGAATACAAAAAGGAATCTATCGTTAAAATGAATTATGATTCTGAACTAGACCTTATCATTTTTGCAACCCTAATTAGTGAAGAAAATAACCCCGAAAAAAAAGAAACACTCGTGCCTTACGGAACCTACGAAGGATTTAAATGGGATAAAGGCAAATGGATACATCTCCCTAGAATTAAAGAGTTAGATCCTGATCCGCGTGTTAACCCAGATCAAACCATTCAAAAGAAAAATTAGTCTAATTTAAGTACGGCTAAAAATGCTTCTTGGGGAACTTCTACGTTTCCAATTTGACGCATACGCTTCTTACCTTCTTTTTGCTTTTCTAGTAGTTTACGTTTACGGCTAATGTCACCACCATAACATTTTGCGGTAACGTCTTTACGCATCGCACTAATATTTTCTCTGGCAATTACTTTAGCACCAATTGCTGCTTGTATCGCAATTTGGAATTGTTGTTTAGGTAACAGTTCTTTTAATTTCTCACACAATTTTCTACCAAAATCGGCAGCTCTTCCTCTATGAATAAGGGCACTTAATGCATCCACTTTTTCATTGTTAAGTAAGATGTCCATTTTTACGATGTCTGCATCGCGATAGCCAATCGGGTTATAATCAAAAGAAGCATAACCTCTTGTAGAGCTTTTTAGTTTGTCATAGAAATCAAATACGATTTCAGTTAATGGCATTTCAAAAATGAGTTCTACACGAGTAGGTGTCAAATAACTTTGGTTAATAAGCATTCCTCTTTTGCCTAAGCAAAGTGTCATGATATTTCCAATATAATCGGGAAGGGTGATAATTTGTGCACGGATAAATGGTTCTTCGATTCGATCAATTTTAACAGGATCCGGCATTTCTGTTGGATTGTTAACCATGATTTTTTCGTTTCTAGTGGTATAGGCAATAAATCCTACGTTGGGAACAGTAGTAATTACCGTTTGGTTAAATTCTCTTTCTAGTCGCTCTTGGATAATTTCCATGTGTAAGAGGCCTAAAAATCCGCATCTAAAACCAAAGCCTAATGCTTGTGAAGTTTCTAGCTCAAAAGTTAAAGAAGCGTCATTTAATTGAAGCTTATCCATACAATCACGAAGTTCTTCAAACTCATCGGTGTTAACCGGGAAGATACCCGCAAATACCATGGGCTTAACCTCTTCAAAACCATTGATCATTTTTCCAGGATTGTTGGCAAGTGTTATCGTGTCACCCACTTTAACTTCTTTAGCATTTTTAATCCCTGTAATAATATAACCTACATCTCCTGCCCTAACTTCGGGCTTTGGAGTCATGCTTAATTTTAAAACGCCCACTTCATCGGCAAAATAATCGTTACCTGAGGCAACAAATTGAATTTTATCGCCTTTTTTAAGTACCCCATTCATGATGCGGTAATAAACGATAATGCCTCTAAAACTATTAAATACACTATCAAAAATAAGTGCTTGTAGTGGTGCTTCGGTATCTCCAGTTGGCGCAGGAATTCGCTCAACAATAGCTTCTAAAATTTCTTCGATACCAATGCCTGATTTTCCACTCGCTAATAAAATATCTTCTGCTTTACAACCAATTAAATCAACAATTTGATCCGTTACTTCCGGAATTTTAGCACCATCCATATCAATTTTATTGATGACAGGAATGATTTCTAAATTATTGTCAATGGCTAAATATAAGTTTGAAATAGTTTGTGCCTGAATGCCTTGGGAGGCATCAACTAATAATAAAGCACCCTCACAAGCGGCTAGTGCTCTGCTTACTTCGTAACTAAAATCTACGTGGCCAGGTGTATCAATAAGGTTTAAAATATATTCTACACCCTTGTACATGTAGCTAACCTGTATGGCGTGACTTTTAATGGTAATACCCTTTTCGCGCTCCAAATCCATGTCGTCCAAAACTTGGTTCATCATGTCCCTTTCACCAATTGTTTTGGTATGTTCCAATAAACGATCTGCCAAGGTTGATTTACCATGGTCAATATGTGCAATAATGCAAAAATTACGTAGTTGCTTCATAAGTGCGCGAAGATAAGCTTAAAACTACTTTTTTAGTGCATTAATAATGGCCACAAATTTGTCTGCAATAAGGGATGCGCCACCTACTAAACCACCATCAACATCTGGTTGGCCAAAAATTTCAACGGCATTGGCACTTTTAACGCTTCCTCCATATAAAATAGAGATCGAATCAGCTACTGAAGCACCATATTTGCTCGCAATATGGCTTCTAATAAAAGCATGCATTTCTTGTGCTTGGTCGCTACTAGCCGTTTTGCCAGTGCCTATCGCCCAAATAGGTTCGTAAGCGATAACAACATGAGAAATGGCAGTTTCTGATAAATGAAATAACGATTCAGTCAATTGCCCAGCTACATAATCATTTTGAGTACCGGCCTCTCTGATAGCTAGAGACTCCCCGCAACAAAAAATGGGAGTCGTTTGATTTTCTAAACAGGCATCAACTTTTTGAGCCAATAACTCATTACTTTCATTGAAATATTCTCTTCTTTCAGAATGTCCAATTACAACATATTTAACACACATACTTTGAAGCATCGTAACTGATACTTCTCCTGTATAAGCACCTGATAATTTATTGGAACAGTTTTGAGCAGCCACATAAACATTTGTTTTGGCACCTACTTTTGCTTGGGCCATTGATATGTATGGAAAAGGAACCGCATAAATAGCTTCTTGGTTAGGGGCTAATGTATGTGGCTTAGCACTTATGGCATCTAATAAAGCTTCCCCTTCGGTGAGGGTTAAATTCATTTTCCAATTGGCTGCTGCGATTTGCTTTCTCATGATTGCTTATTTTATTGCTTATTTTATTATGATGGATTGTTTTTTAATGATTCAAAGATAGCTCGGATCATCTGTTTTTCAATATCAGTAAAGGGTTCGTTCTTAAATGCTTTCCAATTGGTTGTGTCATCTATGAGTTTGTCTATTTGATAGGTAGTATTTTCAGTTCCCCAGCTAAAATGTGGAACAACATTTGGTGTAAGACCTGCACAAAAAACATTGGCACCTACTCCAATGGTAGCACCTGTAGTAATGCTCGTGTTAATGGCTGTTTTAACATAGTCTCCCATGCATACACCCATTTTATTACCAACATATCTTGTGGTATTTGTTTGTTCATCCCATACACCAACAATTCCACCTGTATTTTTTACATTGCTATTGGAAGTGCCAGCTCCTAAATTACACCATTCACCAATAACCGAATCTCCTAAGTAACCATGATGCGCTTTATTGGAATATCCAAATAAGATGCTATTTTTCACTTCGCCTCCTACAATACTTTTAGGCCCTATAGTAGTAGCGCCATACACCACTGTATTCATTTTAACGCAGGCATCTTTCCCTAAAAAAAATGGTCCTCTAATACAGGAACCTTCCTGAATTTCTGCACCATTTGCAATATATATTGGCCCAGTGCTTGCATTTAATTGGCAATTTAAAAGGGTTGCATTTTGTTCAATAAAAATTTGTTCTTTATTGATTGCCGAACTTGTATCAGGTATTGGAGCGGAGGTTTTACCAGTGGTAGCTAATTCAAAATCAAATCTAATTTGCGCATCATTAATTGCGATTAAATCAGATGCATATTGGAACCTTTTTTGATCATCCAACTTTGCAGCACCAGCATAATCATTTAAATCATTGGTTGCACCTATGCCAGCAATAAAACCGGTCTCATCAAAAATGCATTGACCAGCTTGTAAGGCAACAATTTGGGAAATTAATGGATGGTTTAAAATGAGGGCCGCGTCAATCCATAAAGTATTTGAATTGATTTGTGGAGTTCCATATAAAGGTTGCAATGTTTTGTTGGTAAAAATTTGCACTTGATTACTTGTGATTATACCCCATCTTTCTTGTGGGGTAAAAATACCCGACCTGATAGTACCAACAGCCCTTGTATGCGTAAATGGATACAACTGATGTCTGAATAAATTATCAAATAAAATGATGGGCATTAGGTGTATTTACTAGCCACAAGATAACAAAAAAAATCCCCTCGCGTAGGCGAAGGGATAGTGCCCCAGGCGGGAATCGAACCCGCACTCGCGTTGCGGCGAACAGGATTTTAAGTCCTGCGTGTCTACCAGTTCCACCACCAGGGCATGGTGTAAAAAAAATCCCGAACGATGCTCGGGATTTAGAGCGAAAGACCGGGCTCGAACCGGCCACCCCGACCTTGGCAAGGTCGTGCTCTACCAAATGAGCTACTTTCGCTTGATTATAAAGAACTAAATTAGGAGTGCAAAAATAGGATTCTGCAGTTGCTGACAAAATTTTTTATTGAAAACTTCAATAAAATTATTTGTAATCAGGCTTGTATTGGCTACTTCCCTGCACTTCAACGTCTGGTTTACCTTTATAACCTTGGTCATATAAACGGTAACAACCACCTAAAACAAATGCAAGAATGCAAAAAACATGTAAATAAAATAAGAATTTCGAAGAAGATACCCAATTACTGGCTAAATCTTTTTCTGGGATATTATTTGTTTGTTCAGACATAGTAATGATTTGGAAGTGCAAAAATAGGGCAACAAAGATTATTTACATCCTCTTTGTCAAAATAATTTCAGAAAATTTAGTTTGTTTTTTAACGAAATAACACCAAATAATGGATCCATTAAACATGCCGGTTAAAGTACTCATTGGTTTTTTGGGCGTCAAATTCCTTTTCCTCCCCCCTTTAAGTAGCTGGTTTGTCCAAATAGACATCA
>CAMDLR010000032.1 GCA_945901845.1 Sediminibacterium ginsengisoli
CTTCGTCTATAAAAAAAGTGAAAAATCCAGATTGACGTTTCATGTTTTTTGTTTTTTCAAAAAAACTATTTGCTGTTTGTGCAAATAGGAACGAAGGAATTACAAGGATGATTAAAAAAAGAAAACGGCGCATGGTTTTATTTTTTGAGATTTAATAACTAAAAGCTGCAGTCCTTTAAAGATAGCAATAAAAAAATCCTGTTACGAATTGTAACAGGATTTTTTTTATGATCTGAACGAGTGTTCGATTATTCAATTAAGCGTTTGGCGTTTCTGTTGTTGCCGGCGCTTCAAAAAGCGTAGGTGCTACAACTGGCGCTGGTGCTGCAACTGGAGTGGCTACTTTTTTAGGCGCTACTTTTTTCACTGCTTTTTTAGCAGTTGGTTTTTTTGCAACAGCTTTTTTAGGCGCTACTTTCTTTACTGCTTTTTTAGCAGCTGGTTTTTTTGCAGCAGCTTTTTTAGGCGCTACTTTTTTCACTGCTTTTTTAGCAGTTGATTTTTTTGCAGCAGCTTTATTAGGCGCTACTTTTTTCACTGCTTTTTTAGCAGTTGGTTTTTTTGCAGCAGCTTTATTAGGCGCTACTTTCTTTACTGCTTTTTTAGCAGCTGGTTTTTTTGCAACGGCTTTTTTAGGTGCTACTTTTTTCACTGCTTTTTTAGCAGTTGGTTTTTTTGCAGCGGCTTTTTTAGGCGCTACTTTTTTTGCTTTTGCCATGGTATAGTTGTTTGTTTGGGTTAAAAGTTTGAGGCGTAAAGTTAAAATATATTTTGAGACTACATAAAAAATAATTTATTTAAAAACGCCCAGGGTATAAGCCCTGCTTTAATTCGATCAATTAGTATGTATCTTTGAAAAATGACAGCGCAACCCAACAGTCCAAAAAAAACACTCGTTGTAGGAGCTTCCGAAAATCCGGAGCGTTATAGTTATTTGGCTACAAAATTACTCGTAGCACATGGACATCCTGTTGCGTGTATAGGTCTTAAGCCGGGCCATATAGACGATACGCCCATTGTAACCGGTGAGCCCGTTTTAACGGAGATTCATACGATTACTTTGTATGTTAACCCTACTGCACAGCACGCATTAATACCTTATCTGTTTTCATTAAATCCGAGGCGTATTATATTTAATCCGGGCACAGAAAATGAAGCATTTACAATGGTGGCAAAGCAAAAAGGGATTGAAACCATGGATGCCTGCACGCTTGTGCTTTTAAATACAGGACAGTATTAGTTAATTTATTGTTATCTGCTTAACCCCCACTCGCGCTCCAATTGGCCCGGTCTAGGGTTCTATACTGAACGGCTTCTGCAATATGTTCTGGTAAAATGTTTGGAGCACCCGCTAAATCTGCAATGGTTCTGCTCACTTTAATGATACGGTGGTAGGCCCTAGCACTTAAGTTTAATTTTTCCATGGCCGCTGCTAGCAAGGCTTTGGTGTTAGCACCAAGCGGGCAAAAATCAGCCAATTCTTTATTTGAAATTTGTGCGTTGGTATAGGTATTTGTACAACCCTGGTACCGCTTTTTTTGTATGTCCCTAGCTGCTAAAACCCTTTCTCTGATACTATTTGATTCTGAGGCCCGGGAGGTGCGGTCTAGTTCATGATGTGTTACGGGGGTTACTTCTACATGAAGGTCTATACGGTCGAGGAGTGGGCCCGATACCCGGTTTAAATATTTTTCTACGGCGCCCGCCGGACAGCTGCAGGTTTTTGTTGGATGGTTGAAGTAACCGCAAGGGCAGGGGTTCATGGATGCAATGAGCATGAAATTGGCTGGGTAAGTGAGTGACATGCTGGCTCTTGCAATGTTTACCATACGCTCTTCCATGGGTTGACGGAGTACTTCTAAAACGGATCTTTTAAATTCTGGTAATTCATCCAAAAACAAAACGCCATTATGGGCTAAAGAAATTTCTCCGGGTTGCGGATGACTGCCGCCGCCAATCAATGCAATGTCTGAAATGGTATGATGCGGCGATCTAAAAGGCCTTGTTTGCACCAAATAAGACCCTGCCGCTAATTTTCCAGCGACGCTATAAATTTGAGTTGTTTCTAGGGCTTCTGCTACATTAAGTGGAGGCAAAATACTAGGTAGCCTTTTGGCGAGCATGGTTTTTCCAGCGCCTGGTGGTCCAATTAAAATAACGTTGTGTGATCCAGCCGCCGCTATTTCTAGGGCCCGTTTAATATTATCCTGGCCACTCACTTCACTAAAATCAATGGTTGAAAGTGTAGGGTCTAGATTTAAAAAAGTTTCCGGATTAATTTGGTTTGTGGGACGATACTGGCCCGAGGCAAAAAAGTTAACTACTTCTTGTAAATGCGCCACGCCATAAACGTTTAGGCCTTCTACCATGGAAGCTTCATTGGCATTGGCAGCGGGTAAAATAATACCAAGTGCATTTTCTTTTTTTGCGCGAATGGCCATGGCCAGTGCCCCTCTGATGGGATGAATGGTGCCGTCTAAACCCAGTTCACCCATGAGCATGTATCTATGAATTTGTGCTTCTTGTATGAGTTGGTCACTAGCTGCTAAAATGCCAATAGCAATAGGTAGGTCAAATGCAGAGCCCGTTTTTTTAATATCTGCTGGGGCTAAATTGATCACCACTTTAATGCGTGGCATACTAAAGCCATTTGATTTGATAGCGCTCTCTGTTCTTTGTAAACTTTCTTTAATGGCAATGTCAGGAAGGCCCACAATTTGATAGCCCTGACCCATGCTTACATTTACTTCTACAATAATAGTGATGGCATCAACGCCCATAACTGCGGCTCCCATTGTTTTTACAAGCATACAAACTCTTTGATACTTGTAGAAAGGTAAGGGCTATATAGCCTTATAAAAACGACACCGAATAAATACCTGAAATACTAACGGGATAAAAAAATTAGAGATTTTGTAATAAATCCACCACACCTTCTCTTTTTAAAATGAGATAGCCAAGGCGGTCATCGCTAATGCCTTCTTTTAATTGGTAATTAAAAACAAGCTCACCATCATTGATACTTGTTTCAAAATATTTGAATTGAATATTGGCATACTGTTTTAAGTTGTCGCCAATTTCGTAGAGGTGCGTTGATAATATAAACAACGAAGGTTTGATTTTGCGAAGACCTTCAATTACAGCTGTGCTGCATTTCATGGCATCTTCTACATTGGTACCTTTAAAGAGTTCGTCAATCAAAATCAACCAATTTTTTCCATCGTTAATTTTTTCGATGGTATTTTTTATGCGTTTTACTTCATTGTAAAAATAGCTTTCTCCTTTTATAATATTATCCATGACGTTGATGTTACTAAGGAGTCCATCAAATAAGGTAAGCTCCATTGTTTTTGCAGGAACGCCCATGCCTATATGTGCCAGGTAAACGCTAATGCCAACAGCCTTAATAAAAGTACTCTTGCCCGCCATATTGGCGCCCGTTAAAAACAAAAAGTTGCTGTCTTTTTCTAGTGTAATGTTATACGAAGTTGGCGTTATTAAAAGTGGATGGTAGCAGTTTGTTGCCGCTATACATGCAGTAGGCGCTGTCGTAAAATTTGGAAAGCAAAGATCTTGTGCTACAAATACGCGTGCCAAACTTTGGTAGGCATCCATGGCACTGTATAAATCTATGAGATCATAAAAATCTTGTTTGTGTCTCCTTCTAATTTGACCAGCAATACTTAAAATTTGTTGCGGTGTTGCTGTTTTTATATCCATTAAACGAAGCGACGCAAGTGCAGGCTTACTTAATTTTTTTTCGATGCTTTCGGTCCAGCTTGAGGCAATTGGATGCTGTTTATAGTCCAGTAAAAGTTGATGTACCGCAAACATCCCCTTCAAAAAATCTATACAGTGCGTGATGGTATATTTTGTAAGCGCATAATCTGGCGCATGAAATATTTTATACCAGTTACTATTAAAATAGGTGGGGTGCTGCGGGTAAGGGTCAAACTGTGTTTCGTAATATTTAGCGACCACCATAATGGTACCATTGGTAATACTAGAAGGCCAATTAGGTAATGTGTTGGCAAGGGCCTTAATGACAGCTTGTGCGTCTTTGATTTTTTCGATGCTACCAAGTGGATGTTCTACAAGGTATCGAAGCATTTCTTTGCCTCCAACCGTCCCCGTTTGATTGAGGTAATTAAATATAGACGCAGACTCATCGCTGTTAAAAATAGAGAGGTCATGAAGGGTATCTTTATCTACCTGCATAATTTAAGATCTGTTAAACTGAAGGCGCATGCCTGTCTTAGATTCATCAAATCCACCATTTCCATACACCATATGTCCATTTACAAAAGTTTTTGAAACAGTAGCTGGTTGCGTAAAACCTTCGAGTGGACTCCAGCCGCATTTGTATAGAATATTCTCTTTGGTAATGATTTCAGGTGTATTTCTGTCAAGTAGCACTAAATCGGCGAAATAGCCTTCTCTGATATAGCCACGGTTGTTGATTTGAAAACAACGTGCAGGTGCATGGCTCATTTTTTCTACAACGCGCTCTATTGTAATTTTTTGCTCGGCCACATAATGAAGCATAAGACCTAGTCCGTGTTGCACGAGCGGAAGGCCAGCGTGCGCATGCATGTAATCTTCTTGTTTTTCGGCCCAGGTATGCGGCGCATGATCGGTGGCAATAATATCAAGGCGGTTATCCAGTAATCCTTCCCATAAAGCCGTTTTATTATGCGGTGCTTTAATGGCTGGATTGCATTTTATTTGATTGCCTAGCGGTCCATAGTCATCGGATGTGAAGTGCAAATGATGTACACATACTTCCGAAGTAATTCTTTTTTCTTCGAGGGGTAGCATATTGCTAAAGAGTTGCAATTCTTTAGCTGTGGTGATATGTAAAATATGAAGTCGTGTGCCAAATTTTTTGGCCATTTGTACCGCTCTAAAAGAAGATTCAAAACATACGTCCTCGTCTCTAATAATAGGGTGATCTGCAGCAGTTAATTTTCTATTTTCGGCAGCGGCAATTGCTAAATTTTGTTTAATGAGGCGCTCTTCTTCACAGTGTGTAGCAATCAAAACTTCAGACCCTTCAAATATTTTTTCTAATAAAATAGGGTTGTCAACTAGTAAATTGCCGGTAGAAGAACCCATAAATATTTTAACACCGCAGATATCATTTTTTTTATCGTTGGTCCTTAAAATTTCCTCTAAATTATCGTTAGACGTACCCATAAAAAATGAGTAGTTGGCAAGTGCATGGTTTTTTGCGATGTCATATTTTTGTTCCAGTAGCTCATGGGTAAACGCCGGTGGATTGGTATTAGGCATTTCCATAAAGGAGGTAACACCCCCGCGTACGGCAGCTTTTGCCTCGGTATAAATAGTTGCTTTGTGGGTAAGGCCGGGTTCCCTAAAATGTACTTGATCATCAATGACCCCAGGAATAAGTGTTTGGCCAGTGCCGTCAATTTCCTCGATACGCATGCTAGGATCGAGTTGTGGTCCAATTTTTTCGATACGCGTATCTCTAATCCATACGTCACCAATTGAAGTGGCGCCTTCGTTTACTATTGATACGTTTTTGATGACAATATTTTTCATAATCTTTTATTGAATGGTTGATGCACCGCTTAAGCGCCAACCTTAATCTTCTAAATGTATCGAAAATACAATCATTCTTGATTGCAATTTATCGAGCACATTGGAAAATTTAAGTCCACGATCTAGTTGATGTAAATTGGTAAGGCCGTAGCTAAATTTTATTTCTGGCGAAACGGTTACAAAAGGTAAATAAAAATTCAGACCAAGCCCTGCTTCTAATCCAAAATCAGCTGCGCGTAATTTTAACAAATCATCGGCGTTACGCGCTGTAGAATTGCTGGATAAATCAAAGTCAAATTTTGCACCACCTAAAATGTAGAGTCTAAAATTGCCAATACGATCGGAATTTAATTTAAAGTGAGCCGGAAGGCTTACTAGGGTTGAGGGTAAAATTTGTTGTTGTTGCGTTTGCTCGCCCGGCTTCACCGATTTTAATGTATAGTCGATGTATTTCGATCCGCCAATAATGAGTTGTGGATTGGCACGTAGTTCTATATGATCATTTATTTTGAGGGTTGCTAAAAGGCCCATGGTAATACCACCACTAGATGCAGGGTTTACATACATGATAGAATCAGAAGCTAAAAAAAGATCGGATTTGGTATGGTGTAAATAGCTGTTGTTGAAACCTAGTGTTAATCCAAAATAGTAAGGCAGGTCGTCTCTGTAAGAACGGTAAATTTCGCGCTGTGCATGTATACTGCTCACCGCGCAAAACAAAATGCCTAGGGTGGCTATTATTTTTTTCCGCAGTAAATAGTGCATATGCCAAATGTCAATTTCTTACTTGTAATAGATGTATAACCTACATTACCCATGATGTTTGTAAATGCATCTCCTTCTGGAAAAGCTTGCACACTATCATTTAAATATTGGTAGGCTTCTTTATTTTTTGCAACCATTTTACCAACGCCAGGCGCTACCAGGTTCATGTAAATAGTATAAAAGCCTTTAAATAAAAACTGTTTAGGTTTAGAGAATTCTAAAATAACGAGTTTGCCCCCTGGCTTTAACACGCGGTACATTTCTTGTAAGCCTATTTCTAGATGTTCAAAATTACGCACGCCAAATGCAACCGTTACGCCATCAAAATGGTTGTCATTAAATTTTATTTGCTCACTGTCTCCACTAATTAGATCAATCGAATTTTGTAGACCTAGGGCTGCAATTTTTTTTCTGCCTTCTGCAAGCATACCTTCAGAAATATCAATGCCCGTGATATGAGTAGGTCCAATAAGTTGATGTGTTAGTATGGCAACATCGCCAGTACCTGTGGCCACGTCTAAAATAATTTTAGGCTTCACTTCATTTAATGCATGAATTGCCTTTTTGCGCCAGCTTATGTCAATTCCTGCACTTAAAAAGCGGTTCAAAAAATCATATCTAAACGCGATGCTGTCAAACATGCTCGCCACCTGCTCCTTTTTAGTAAGCCCGCTTTGTTCATAGGGCACCACCTTATCATGTGCATACTTTCCCATAGGTTCCAAAGATACCAAATTATAGCCCTTTTAAGGGGCAATGTGGAGGCTTAAAAGCTTAAATACCCCGTTAATGTTTCGCAAAAATTCTTTTTCGAGCAATTCGCTCCCTTTTAAAGTGCGGCCGTATCTTCGTTCCAGCAAATGAAAGCAAGAATTTACAAGTCTACTGGAAGTTGGTATGTGGCCAAGGCTGAAACGGGCAAAATGTACAATGCGCGCATCAAAGGGGTGTTTAAAATAGGCGGACTCACTTCTACCAATCCTATTGCAGTAGGTGATGAAGTAGACATGCAAATTGAAGATGTACTTGAAGAATCGGCAATGATTGATACCATTTGTGACCGAAAAAATTATGTAGCGCGCGTGTCGCCGCACAACAAACACCAGCATCATATTATTGCTGCAAACCTGGATCAGAGCTTACTGTTTGCCACACTAAAAGATCCAAAAACATCACAAGGTTTTATTGACCGTTTTTTAATTTCTTGTGAAGCCTATCATATTCCGGCCATTATTGTTTTTAATAAATCCGATTTATACAAACAAAAAGAATTGGATCATTTTGCGCACCTTCAAAAAATTTATTCAAGCATTGGTTACCAGGTGATGCTTTGTAGTGTAGAAAAAAATAGTGGTGTACAAGAAATCGCTGCACTACTCGAGGGCAAAACAACTTTACTCAGTGGACATAGTGGCGTTGGTAAATCTACGTTTATCAATGCGGTGTTTCCAACCTTACAATTGCGTACACAAGAAGTGAGTGGATGGAGTGGAAAAGGAATGCATACCACCACTTTTGCAGAAATGTTTGACCTGCCTACAACGGGTGCTATCATTGATACGCCGGGTATTAGAGAGCTGGGGCTTGTAGATATTTCTAAACAAGAATTAGCACATTATTTTCCTGAAATGCGCGCGCAAATGGTTAATTGTCATTTTAATAATTGCATGCACATTGAGGAGCCTGGTTGCGCTGTTAAACAGGCGCTTGAAGAAGGAAAAATTGCAGCAGATCGTTATGTCAGTTATCTTAATATTTTAACCACTATGGACGCGGCGCATTAGTCTTTTTCATACCAACTCGCATACTTCACATAATTTTCTGCGATTCTATTAATTTCAGATTCAATTAAAGTTGGTGATACTTCTTTTACTTTTTTGGCGGGTACACCTGCGTAAATACTTCCTGCTTCTACAACCGTTCCTTCTAATACAACAGCACCTGCTGCAATAATGGAGTTGCTGTGGACTACGCACCGGTCCATTACAATGGACCCCATGCCAATGAGTACATTGTCATGGATGGTGCATCCATGCACCATGGCGTTGTGTCCAATAGATACATTGTTACCAATGGTGGTGGGGTGCTTTTGGTAGGTGCAGTGGATTATGGCGCCGTCTTGTACATTTACGCGGTCGCCCATTTTTATAAAGTGTACATCACCTCTTACTACGGCATTAAACCAAAAACTGCATTCTTTTCCAGTGGTTACATCGCCAACGATGGTAGCGTTGGGTGCAATAAAGCAGTTTTCTCCAAAACTGGGTGATTTTCCTAAAACGGGAAGTATAACCGGCATCTTCTTTTTTAAACGAATGTAATAAAATTGTGTAAAGTGCGGTTCTTTAGTAATCCTTTACCTTTGTAGCACCTTAAGCGCTATGAACAATCGTCAACTTTTTTTACAGCATGTAGCCCAAACTTCCACGGCACCACTGGGTATAGAAATGGTGGAGGCTGCGGGTGTAACCCTCACCGATATTGACGGCAAAACCTACACCGATTTTATTGCAGGCTTTAGTGTTTGCAATATTGGACATAGCCATCCAGATGTTGTAAAAGCCGTACAAGATCAGGCTGCAAAATATATGCACCTCATTGTGTACGGAGAGTTTATTGAAAGCCCGCAGGTGCAATATGCGGCATTACTTGCGGGTCATTTACCCCCAAATTTAGACTGTGTTTATTTTACCAGCAGTGGCGCAGAAGCCACAGAAGGGGCACTTAAATTAGCCAAGCGTGTTACGGGTAAAACAAAAATACTTGCTTGTAATAAAGCGTATCATGGCAGCACGCAAGGTGCGCTGAGTGTGATGGGCGATGAGTATTGGCGCAATGCATTTAGACCGCTCTTACCAGAAGTATATCATTTTAATTACAATGACGATGCACTTGTTGCAGCAATTGATAATACGGTAGCCTGTGTAATTGTAGAACCAGTGCAAGCCGAAAGTGGCGTTACACCTGGACGCAAACAGTGGCTTGCTGCTATTCGTAAAAAATGCGATGCGCACTGTGTGCTACTTATTTTTGATGAAATACAATCTGGCTTTGGCCGCACGGGTACACTCTTTGCGTTTGAACAAATGGGTGTGGTGCCCGATGTTTTACTCGTAGGTAAAGCACTTGGTGGTGGTATGCCGCTTGGTGCTTTTATTTCGGGTCATAAACTCATGCGTACTTTAACGGTGGCACCGGTGCTTGGACATATCACCACATTTGGTGGACATCCGGTAAGTTGTGCGGCAGGAAAAAAAGCATTAGAAATTTTATTGGAAGAAAAATACATGGACACCGTTGCTGCAAAAAGTGAACTTCTACAATCTTTATTAGTGCATCCTGCCATACTTAAAATGCAGGGCATTGGACTTTGGTTTTCTTTGCAATTTTCATCAGATATGCGCGCACAAAAAGTGGCGCATGCCTGCGTACAAAACGGCGTCATTACCGATTGGTTTTTATTTGCACCCGACTGCATTCGAGTAGCACCTCCACTTATTATTACAGAAACTGAAATACGCGCGGCCTGCCGTATTATTTTAGCATCTATTGATCAGGTGCTTTTGGAGCATCCGGAGCTGGCCTAGGTCCGTTGTTATTTGGATTGTTGGGTCTTGGACCGTTGTTAGGTCCGCGATTAGGGCGAGGTCCGTTATTATTAGGTCCACGATCAGGCCTTGGTCCGTTATTGTTTGGTCTTGGACCATTGTTATTAGGTCTATTGTTATTGTTAGGTCCACGACTATCACCGCGATTGTCCCTACTATTATCTCTTCTTCTCTTATCGTTTCTTTCTAATGTGCGTAAACTAATTTGTCCTACCACATCCGCAAAAGCAGGTTCTACTTCTTTTGGTTTGCTGCTCGTAACTTCTACGGCTTGCAACTCGTCTACTTTAACACCTTGCTGATTGAGGCGTTTAATTTCTTTTACGCGCTGTATGGTAAGTGGGTAATGTTTAGAATTATTTGGTAAGATATACCACATTAAATTTTTAAAAATATCTTTTTTAATGAGGTGCGCTGTTCCCATAGCAGTATCAAGTGCATCTGCATAATCAGGGAAATTTTGAAGTGCATCTAAATAGGTATCGAGTTCGAAATTCAAACAACATTTAAGTCTACCGCACTGTCCACTTAATTTGGTTTGGTTGATTGATAAATTTTGGTAACGAGCAGCTGTGGTGTTAACGCTTTTAAAATCGTGTAACCAAGTGCTACAACAAAGTTCTCTACCACAAGATCCAATACCACCAAGCTTTGCAGCTTCTTGTCTGATACCAATTTGACGCATTTCCACTTTAAATTTAAAGTCTGTGGCGTACATTTTTATGAGTTCTCTAAAATCCACACGGTCATCTGCGGTATAAAAGAAAGTTGCTTTTTTACCATCTGCCTGAATTTCAACTTCGCTTAATTTCATTTGTAATTTAAGCTCCATGGCCATGGCTCTACTTCTAGCTAAAATATCTTTTTCGCGACCTTTGCTAATATGAAAAGCTTCGATATCTCTTTCGGTGGCGCGGCGAATAATTTTTTTAATTTCTGGGCTGGTTTCTTCCAACTTATTTTTCTTAAGCTGCATGCGCACGAGTTCTCTAGTAAGGCTTACTTCACCTACGTCAAAACCACTCACACCTTCTAGTGTAACGTAGTCTCCTTTTTCAAAAAATTGAAGGGTAGCGTTTCTAAAATATTCTTTCCGGCTGCCTTGTTTGAAGATTACTTCAACAATTTTACAGCTACTTTCGGGGTCGCTAAAAGGAAGGTTTAATAGCCAATCATGTACGTTTAAACGGTTACAGCCACCGGTGCTACAGCCGCCATTACTTTGGCAACCACCAGGTTTGCTTGTTCCACAAGATCCACAGCCCATATTATGTAGTTATACTATTAGTTAATAATTGATTGATAAACAGTTAGTTATAGTTTATCTAATCGTAACATGGCTGTCAGGCACATGCTAATCATTCAAAATTAAGGTTTTGTTTTGAATGATGTGGTAGAGTTTAATAGTAAGGGCCTGAAATAGCATTTTTCCGTTGGCGTTGCGCTCAATATAATAAGACGCTTTATCTAATTCTTCAATAATGGCCTGTTGCTGGCTTACCGAGGCAATTTTATTGAGCCTTACGGCAAAATCCTTTTCTTGGTCCCCCATTTTAACCTGGTCTGCACCGAGTACCTTAATGCGAATACTCATTTGTAGCAGGTGGTTAAAGTAGCGCAAAAACTGTTTTTGTTTTTCTCTCCCTAGTTTAGCGGCTTCCTCGGTAAATTTTACCTGTGCTATGGGTCCACCTTTTAAAGTGGCATTTAACCACTCTCTTAAATAAGAATGCCAGTCTTCTTCGGAGTGTTGTAAAAGTTGAAGAGCTTCGCGGTAATTTCCTTCTGCAATCCCTGCAATTTGACTTGCGGTTTCTTTGCTAGCCTTAGCTCTTTCAAACAAAGCTTCTTCTACTTCTTCATTAGAAAGAAGCGGCACTTTTATGAGTTGACACCTACTTAACAGCGTAGGTAAAATTTGTTCTTCACTTTCTGCTACTAAAATAAACAGGGTGTTGGGTGGTGGCTCTTCTATGAGCTTGAGTAATTTATTACCTTCTTTACCTAAATATTCTGGCATCCATAGTACGAGTACTTTGTAAGCACTTTCAAAACTTTTTAAACTGAGTTTATGAATAATTTCATTGCACTCTTCTGCAGTAATATTTCCTTGTTTATTTTCGGCGCCAATAAATTGTAACCAGTCATAAATATTGCCATACGGAAACTGTAAATAAAAATCTCTCCAATCAGAAATATAATCGGCACTTACTGGTTTTTCACCAGGCTTTTTTGAAATAACTGGGTATGAAAAATGCAAATCGGGATGTAATAATTTTGATGCTCTCAAATAAGAAGGGTCTTCTGCTAAATCAGCTGGAGACTTATACGCAGGCCCTGCTTCGATGGGTGTAAAGCCGCCAAACAAATCAGCTACAGGCGCGCTATCCGCTGGTTGGCTTACTACAAATTGTGCAAAATGAATGGCAAGTGGAAGTGCGCCTGATCCTTCTTTTCCTAGAAATAATAGGGCATGGCTTAGCCTGTTATGCTGCACCATATCTATGAGGTGTGATTTAACAGATGCTTGTCCTATAATGTCTTTGAATACCAATGTGCGTGCCTTTAATTCCGGTTAAATAGTTTGCCAAATGTATGCTAACTACTCCAAGCACCGTTACTAAAAAGCGACTATTTTAATTGTCCAGTAATTTCTGGACTATCAGGTTTGGTGCTACTTGGAAAATAAGCAATCATTTCACCATTTTCATCTAGTAAAAATTTATTGAAATTCCACTTGATGTTGGCATCTAATACACCGTTTTCTTTTTTCTGCGTAAGCCATTTGTAAATGGGAGCAGCGTCGGTGCCGGTTACACTTATTTTACTAGCGAGTGGAAATGTCACACCAAATCGGGCTTTACAAAACTGATTGATTTCGGCATCAGAACCAGGCTCTTGACCACCAAAATTGTTGGCCGGAAAACCAACAACCACTAATTTATTTTTATAGGTATCCGCTAGTTTTTGAAGTGCTTCGTATTGAGGGGTATATCCACACTCAGAAGCGGTGTTAACTACTAGAATTTTCTTTCCCTTAAATTTTGAAAAATCTATTACGCCACCGTCTATCGATTTAATTTTAAACTGATGTATGCTTTCTTTGCCCGGGTTTGTAAATGATTGTAACATAAATAAAGTTGCTATTAAGATGAGATTTTTCATAGTGTGTTGTTGAATTTGTGTGGTTATATAACAAAGCCAATCGTTATTTGTTGAAAGTTCCAACATTTTCCTCAAAAAAGCATCGTACAACTATTTTAATGGATAAGCGGCGGCTGCAACGCTCACTTTCACATCCTTGACGCTCAATAATGTTTTTCCGCATGCCTCAATGGTCGCACCTGTGGTTATTACGTCATCTATGAGTAAGAGGTGCTTGCCAATTATATTTTCGGAGTTCTTGATGGTAAATGCATTTTCCATGTTATCCCAGCGCACGGCCCTGGTTTGTTTGGTTTGTGTACTTGTATGTTTGGTTCTGGCAATGGCGCTTGTAAGCACAGGTTTGCGCCAGACCTGACTAATTCCCTCACAAATAAGGGCCGCCTGATTAAAGCCTCTTTTGGATAGTGCTTGGGGGTGGAGGGGCACTGGAACCAGTGCATCTATGCTGGTAAAACGCTCCGAAGCGGCTAATAGGGCGCCCATTTGCTTACCTATAAATAAGCCTACATCTTCGTTGGATTTATACTTTAGCTCAAAAAGTAGGGCCTGAAGGGCCGAGTTTTTGTGGAAGTACCAGGCTGCTGCCCCAGCATTAATGGGGAGCCTACCGTAAAATATTTTTTCAATGGGATTGCCAGGGGCCTCAAAAAAATGGGTTTCGGGTAGGTTTTGGCTGCAGCGACCACAAATATTGGCTCCAAAGAGCCGTAAAGGTCTTGCACAGGCAGGGCAGTTTTTAGGGAAATAGAGCCAAAAAATAGGGTCAATCCAACTTGATAATTTGGGTAAGTAAGTGGTTTGCATACACCCAACTTAATGGCAATAATTTAGAAGCCATTAAAATAAACCGCAGATTTTTTTTAATGCGTGTTTATTGTTGCTAAAATAGCTGTTTGTATACTTCATCCACCCTACTCAACGCTAATACTTGTATTCCAAATGCTTTAGGATTAAAGCTCTTTTTATTGTAGCTCGACACAATAATTTTTTCAAATCCTAACTTCTCAGCCTCTGCAATTCTTTGTTCAATTCTATTAACGGCTCTAATTTCTCCATTGAGTCCTACTTCACCAGCAAAACAGATTTGATGTGGAAGTGGAACATCTTCATAAGACGATAAAAGAGCGCAAATGATGGCAAGGTCGGTAGAGGGGTCTTCTATTTTTATGCCACCCGCGATATTTACAAAAACATCTTTCATGCCAAATTGAAAGCCACCTCTTTTTTCTAAAACGGCCAGTAATAGTTGTAATCTTCGAAGGTCAAAACCAGTTACCGTTCTTTGGGGTGTTCCATATACACTTTGTGTAACCAGTGCCTGTACTTCCAATAATAATGGACGGGCACCTTCAAGTGTTGCAGCGATGGCAGAACCACTTAAACTATCTTCTCTTTGTGCAATTAAAATTTCAGATGGATTGGAAACAACACGCATGCCTTCACCAGTCATTTCATAAATGCCTAATTCTGCAGTGCTACCAAATCTATTCTTTAATGTACGCAAAATTCGATACGCGTAATGTCTGTCTCCTTCAAATTGCAAAACTGTATCAACCATATGCTCTAATACCTTAGGACCCGCTATGGCGCCGTCTTTGGTGATATGGCCAATTAAAAAAACAGGTGTATTTGTTTGCTTGGCAAACTTCTGGAATTCGGCAGCGCATTCTCTAATTTGAGAAACAGATCCAGCTGCAGAATCAATCAAATTAGATTGCAGTGTTTGAATCGAATCTACAATGACAAGGGTAGGTTTTAGTTTCTTTATTTCTGCAAAAATGGTGGTTGTATTGGTTTCGGTGAGCAGGTAAAAATTGTTGTTGGGAATCTTGAGTCGATCTGCGCGCATTTTGATTTGCTGCTCACTTTCTTCCCCGCTTATATATAACACAACCTGATCGGTGGCTTGCAATCCATTCTGTAAAAACAAAGTGCTTTTTCCAATTCCGGGCTCTCCAGCAACGAGAACGATGCTTCCCATCACAATACCGCCCCCAAGTACGCGGTTCAGTTCTGGATCTTTTGAAATGATTCTTTTTTCTTCGGATGTTTTTACTTCATCAAGGGCAATTATTTTTGAATTGCGCTTTTGTTCGTGGTAAGAATCCCAGTTTTGTTCCTTCGAAATTCCTTTATCAATAATTTCTTCTGAAAAAGTATTCCACTCCGCACAACTTGGACATTTTCCAATCCATTTTGCACTTTCATAACCGCAATTACTACAGAAAAAAGCAGATTTTATTTTACTCATTGCATAAAGATATTTCAGAAAAATTAGAAACGAACGAATGAAAAAATAACCATTGTTCGTTTCCTACAAAAGGAAGAAAAAATCAGGTAATTAGCGTAGAAAATACTTGTATAAAAAACAATGAAAATCTGCTGTAATGCAGTGGTAGTAGGCATGTAAAAGGGCCAGCATTGCTACTGGCCCTTATTACTTACTAACCCATTAAATTCTACAGCTAAGGTACAATAATGGGGCAGATGGCAAAATATTTTTTATGTTTAATCAAAAAATTAATCTACGATTCTCTTCGTAATAAACCAGCTAACCTGACAATTAGGCCAGGTCCAGCCCGACAGTTTGGCGGCGGGTATTTTTAGGGTATTTTTTACGTGTTTTTGGATAAAAAAAAGGCCCAATCGGCCTTTTTTAAAGTTTTTTTGAAGCTTATGGTGGGAAAAATAATTCGTATTATTAAATATAGTAATATCTAGAATTATTTTTGATTGGTCCGATTTAAAATTTAATTTCTTCCTCCTGGGCGTCAAAAAACCTGAATTCGGTTAGGTGGTAGTTGGTGTTTTCCTCCAAACTGAGCTTTACCCCATGCTTTTTACGCAATTTGCTTAGTTTATTGCTAAATAGCCCCTTGGTTAAATAAGCAGCAATAATGGGGTGAACCACCAATTGAAGCTTATTATGGGCATGAGAGGCCAAATAAACCAGCTTATTTTCGATTTCATCTTCTAATAGTAGCGCAGAAGTCATTTTACCACTGCCATTACACGCCGTACAATTTTCAGAAGTATTGATATTCACTTCTGGACGCATTCTTTGACGCGTGACTTGCAATAGTCCAAATTTAGAAATAGGAAGTACCGAATGCTTGGCACGATCTGCTTTCATAAAAGTATCCATGGCTTCTTGTACTTTTCTTTTATTGTCAGGAAGTTTCATGTCAATAAAATCAACCACAATGATGCCGCCAATATCTCTAAGTCTTAATTGTCTTGAAATTTCTTCAGCTGCTTCTAAATTTGTTTCTAATGCATTTTCTTCTTGGCTATTGCTCACGCTTTTATAACCACTGTTTACATCAATAACATGGAGGGCTTCGGTGTGCTCAATAATTAAATAAGCACCACTAGGTAAGTTTACTGTTTTGCCAAAAGAAGCTTTCACTTGTTTGGTAACACCAAAATGATCAAAAATGGGAAGACCATCTCTGTACTGTGTTACGATATCCGTTTTATCAGGCGCAATGCGCTGAATGTATCGCTGGGTTACTTCATGAAGGGCTTTATCGTTCACCACAATCCTGTTAAAATCTGCACTGAGCAAATCCCTTAAAATGCTGGTTGTTTTTGTTTCTTCACTTAAGATACGAACGGGCGCAGCTGCTCCTTTTAAATTGCCTTGTATGGTTTTCCATGTTTCAACAAGTGATAACATGTCTTGGTGTAATTCTGCAGTTGATTTACCTTCTGCAGCAGTGCGCACAATTACGCCAAAATTTTTAGGCCTAATGGCTTCTACAATTTTATGTAATCTTTTTCTCTCTTCCGAAGAATGTATTTTTTTTGAGACCGCTACAATTTCATTAAAAGGCGTAACCACAACAAATCTTCCAGGTAATGAAAGTTCGCAACTTAAGCGAGGTCCTTTTGCAGCAATGGGTTCTTTTAAAATTTGAACGAGTACGTTTGGCTTACCATTTAATACTTCGTTTATTTTTCCTGTTTTGATAATTTCAGGTTCCGATTGAAAGCGGGCAAAATCAAATCCATGTTCACTTTTATCAGACATGGCAGCCTGCGTATACTTTATAATGGACTTTGCATAAGGGCTTAAGTCGGAATAATGTAAAAAGGCATCTTTCTCAAAACCAACGTCAACAAAAGCAGCGTTAAGTCCGGGAATTATTTTTTTTACTTTACCAAGATAAAGATCACCTACTGCAAAATTTGCATCAGTTTTTTCGTTGTGCAGCTCTACTAGTTTTTTATCTTCTAGCAAAGCAATTTCTACACCTGTGGGCGTAGCGTTTATAATAAGTTCTTTGTTCAAAATGAGCAACTTTTAAATACAAAATCACCTGCCCTATGGGCGGCGTATGCATACAACCATATCTTAACAATCATAGCCCTATTAAGGAAGGAAATAGGAAAAGTTGCAGAAAAGGAAATAAGGGGCTAGATACAGATAAGTGTTAAACACGCCCTATTGTTTAGATAGGGCGTGTTTGTATAAGTCAGTAAAGAAAAAACAATTACTTGTTCTTCTTCTTATGACGATTCTTTCTTAGGCGTTTCTTACGTTTGTGTGTCGCAATTTTATGACGCTTTCTCTTCTTACCACAAGGCATACAGGGAGTAATTTTATTTGTTAATAATAATTTATTTTTTTAATTCCGCAATTCTCTTAGCGATTGCTTCTTTTGCTTCGGGCACTTTAACTTTTTTTGCGGCAAGTGTATACCACTTTACTGCGTTTGGTTTGTCATTGTGCATCTCGTAACATTCTGCTAAATGAAATATGGCTTCCAGGTTTTCTGGGTCTTTATTTACAATTAGTAAGAAGCGCTCAATGGCTTTATCTAACTGCCCGCTTTTTTTACCACCCAATCCCAAAATCATTTGAGCATACAGGTTGTTTGGATTTTTTTGAACAATGTCTCTGATGGGTAAAATACCCTCCATTGGATTGTTTGAAATGTTTCCAAATATGTAGCAAGCACCCAAACCAATTTTACTAGAATCGTTGTTTGGATTGATAACTAAAGCTTTCTCTAAAAGATCTTTTGCTTGTTCTGCCAACCAGTGTTGCATGGCTGGATCACCTTCCGTAACTAGGTTGTCTATATACAGTTGGGCGGCAAAGGTGAGGTTTTTTTCTAAATTTTCCAATTTAGCCGCTTCGCCGGTGTACCAAGCATAGGGTTCAAACAGTTTTGCAGAGTCTGACCAAAACCTAGCAAGTTGGTGGTAAACGTGTATTTTTTGGTCTTTTACATCTCCTCTAACTACACTATTTTCTAGCATATTGAGGCGTAAAACTTGGTCTTGAGGGATTTTTTCTTTTGCTTTTGCAAGTAGGTCTTTAAACTCAATGTGTTGACTATCAGCTTCATTTTTAGCATTTTCCGCTGTTGCAGGGTTTTTAGGCGATACGGTAGAACCCATATACAATAAAATGGCAAATAGGAGTATAGCTCCGCCAATTAGGAGTAGTTGCTGTTTTTTCACTTTAGAAAAGAATTAGGACGCGAAGTTAACTTTACTTGAGCTTGGTTTTAACTTCTGTAACAAATTCTTTTGCTGGTTTGAATGCAGGAATAAAATGTTCAGGAATTGCCACAGCTATATTTTTTTTGATATTTCTACCAATTTTAGCTGCACGTTTTTTGGTGATAAAGCTCCCAAAGCCGCGTATATATATGTTTTGGCCGTTAGAGAGACTTTCTTTTACCTCTTTAAACATGGTTTCAAGCGTAACGAGCACGTCCACCTTAGGAATACCTGTTTTGTCTGAAATCTGGTTGATGAGATCTGATTTTCTCATTGTATCAAAATTAATTTAGAGTATATGTTTTTAAAAATAAGCTAAAAATTTACTTATTTAACAGAAAATTAAATTTTTTTATACGTTTTACCAACTAAATATGTGCATATACGCCCTAAAAATTAACTTTATACCTCAAACGAAGGCTTTTTAGCCCCTAAAATCCTGATTTTGCCCATTCTTAATTGATGAAATTGAATTTTACCAGCACCCTTCTTCATTGGCACACCCACTCAAACACTAGAGAAATGCCTTGGAAAGGTGAAAAGGACCCGTATAAAATTTGGTTATCCGAAATAATTCTACAACAAACGCGTGTGGAACAAGGGCTTGCATATTATAATAGATTTATTTCTACGTATCCAACGGTATTTGATTTAGCCAAAGCAAAAGACCAAACGGTGTTTAAATTATGGGAAGGACTTGGTTATTATAACCGTTGCAGAAATCTACTCGCCACTGCAAAAGAAATCGTGAAAACGTTTAATGGAAAATTTCCTAATGATTATGAGACGTTATTAACATTAAAAGGAGTGGGCCCTTACACTGCGGCAGCTATTGCATCATTTGCTTTTAATGCGCCACATGCTGTACTAGATGGAAATGTGTTTAGAGTGATTGCGCGCTATGAAGGAATTGATGTGCCTACAGATACAACGGCAGGTAAAAG
>CAMDLR010000033.1 GCA_945901845.1 Sediminibacterium ginsengisoli
TTTGGTTTTAAATAACCCACATACAAATCGGCACCACCGTATCCGCCGGGTCTGTTGCTACTAAAATATAAGACGCGTTTGTCGGGGCTAATAGCTGGTGAACTTTCCCAAAAATCGGTATTAATAGAATCGCCTAAATTTTCCTGTTCGCTCCACCCAGTTGGTGTATACACCGATTTATAAATATCAAATCCACCCAGGCCCGCACCTGCTATATCTGCTGCAAAAAACAACCAGTCGCCATCTTGTGAAACAGTAATAGCCCCTTTGCGTGGTTCTACATTAATATCCCCATCAAGTGGCGCTGCTTTATTAAAACTGTCTTTGTGCGGAATGCCACTTAGCATAAAATCTTCTCTGGCATTTCCGGTGCGTCTAGTAAAAACAAGTGCATCATCGGTAACAGTAACAGAAGGATAATATTCGGAAGAACGAGAGTTTACACTATCGCCTAAATTTTTTGGTGAAAAAACATAGGAAGCGTTTTTATTTTTTTGAGGCGCGCTAACCGCAAATTCAAATGTTTTTTTTCGGTACTGTGCGGCTTTTAAACTTCTGCCACTCAAATCAGTAAGTGTTAAAAACCTTTTGATGGCTGCAAGTGCTTCTTCAAATTGTCCAAGCCCCGCAAGGTTTATGGCAAATGGTAATTCGTAAGGTGTAAAATAATTGCTGCCTTTTAAACGCGCGCGCTCATACACCGTAACTGCTTTTTTATACTGTTTGGTATTGCCAAGTGCACCGGCCAGTGATAAGTAGGCATCAATAAAATTGGAGTCTATTTGTAAAGCATTGCCAAGTAGTGCAATGCCTTCTGTGCTGCGGTTGTCTTCAAGTGCAACAAGCGCTTCGTTGTATTTTTTTAAAGCTTTTGGATTGTTAGATTGAGGCGGTATTTGTGCAAATGATAAAGTGCTTAATAAAAGAAAAGCACAACAAATGATCAGCTGCCTAAACCTATTTTTTTGCTTCATGCAATTAAGGTACGTTAATATATTTGTGCAGTTGTGCACTCAGTTCCCATTTTGGGTTTTCTTTAATATATGCTGTAATTAAAGGCAGCATACTTGACGCTTTTTCCCACTCCGGTTGCAAGTATAATTTACAAGTAGGAGGCACCTGCGCCGCAAAAGTTTCGGCCCATTCAAAATCGTGTTTGTTAAAAATTACCACTTTTAATTCGTGTGCTACTTGTACGACATGATCTAGTGGTGCTTTAAATTTTTTAGGTGATAAACAAATCCAGTTCCAACTACCAGATAATGGTGAGGAGCCAGATGTTTCTATATTGGTTTCGAGGCCAGCTGCTTGAAGTGCTGCGGTAAGTGCATCTAAATTGTGTAGGAGTGGTTCACCACCTGTAATTACGACTAATTTGGCAGGTGTTTTTTGTACTTCAGACACTAAAAATTCTACAGATTGTAATGGGTGCTTAGTAGCGTCCCAACTATCTTTTACATCGCACCAAACACAGCCTACATCACAACCACCTAACCTAATAAAATAGGCAGCTTTACCCTGGTGATAGCCTTCACCTTGGAGGGTATAAAAATACTCCATCACGGGTAACATAGCTGTTGCTGTTATTGTGCTTTTCATGGTTTAATTAAGCGTGCTGTAAATAAGCCTGCATGGTATTTTTTAGAAGTCCCGCAATGGTCATAAGTCCTACGCCACCTGGTACCGGTGTAATAGCACTTGCAACATCTGATACTTCGTTGTAGGCAACATCGCCTTTAATTCTAAATCCACTTTTAGTTGTTGCATCGGCAACTCTTGTAATGCCTACGTCAATAATTATAGCGCCAGGTTTTACCATGTTAGCAGTAATAAATCCGGGTTTACCAAGTGCAGCAACTAATATGTCTGCGTCTTTACAAAAGGCTTCAATGTTTGGTGTATGTGAATGACAAATGGTAACGGTACAGTTGCCTTTGTTTACATTGCTGCTAAGTAAAATGCTCATAGGGCGTCCTACAATATTACTGCGGCCAACAACAACTGCATGTTTGCCCTTAGTATCAATATTAAAGTGTTCTAGTAATAACATGATGCCGTAAGGTGTAGCAGGGATAAAGGTTTCAAGGCCTTGCACTAATTTTCCAACGTTTACTGGATGAAAACCATCCACGTCTTTTGTAGGATCAATGGCTTCAATTACTTTTTGATCACTGATATGTTTTGGTAAAGGAAGTTGCACCAAAATACCATCTACGGTATGGTCGTTATTTAACTTTTGAATCGTTGCTAACAAGACATCTTCAGACACGGTTTCTTCTAAACGAATAAGCGACGATATAAAGCCTGTTTCTTCACAGTTTTTAACCTTACTAGCTACATAAGTTTCACTGGCTCCATTGTTGCCCACTAAAATGGCCGCCAAATGTGGCGCTCTTTTACCACTTGCAGCAAGTGCTGCTGTTTGCGCTTGCAATGATGCTTTTACAGCGGCTGCTGCAATTTTTCCGTCTAGTACTAACATGCTGCAAAAGTACCCTAAAATGAGGCGCTATAAAAGCATATTTTTTACCATTCATCCTTTCATATTGCCGTTTGGTAGATAAAAAATTCAAGTTTTACAAAAAAAAACGACCGTTTGTTAGGCTATAATTCATTGAAAATGAATTAATTAAACTTAGATGTTAAATATTTTTAACAAATTGGTAATAATTATATAATTTAGGGCTTTATTTTTTAACCAAATAATATGCAAATGAGAAAATTTTTATTTTTCATGGTTGCAGTGCTCATGCTTACATCTAGTAAGTATGCGTTAGCGCAGCAAACTGTTATAGATGGTAAAGTACTATCTAACACAGGCGCTGCTCTTTCTGGAGCAACTGTTAAATCTGGAAACATTAGCGCACTAACTAGCGGTAATGGTGAATTTAGTATTAGAGTAGCAGTAGGTGCTTCACTTACCGTTTCTTATGTTGGCTATACCGATGCAAAGGTGTCTGCTGCAAAAGGAATGACTGTAACACTTCAACCTTCAACAAGTGCGCTTGATGAAGTAATTGTAACGGGTGTTGCTAGTGCCACTTCAAAGAAAAAAATGACCGTATCTGTAACAAGAGTAGGTGAAGAAAGATTAAGTGCTGTTCCAGCTGTTTCTGCAGCAGGCGCACTAGTTGGTAAAGTTGCTGGTGCAAGAGTTAGCATGGGTTCTGGTTCTCCAGGAGCTGGCGTTGACATCTTGTTACGTGGTGACAACAACTTAGGTATTGGTTCTTCTCCACTTATTTTAGTGGATGGTGTTATCCTTGATGGTTCTTTAGCAGACATCAACGTAGACGATATTGAAGCAATGGAAGTGGTAAGAGGTGCTGCGGCATCTGCACTTTATGGTTCAAGAGCGGCAAACGGTGTAATCGCTATCGTTTCTAAAAGAGGTAACAAATTAGACATTGGTTCTTCTAAGGTTACTGTTAGAAATGAAGTTGGTTTCCAACAAATCGCTAACTATATTGATCTTGCAGAAAACCATGCTTTTGAATTAGCTTCTGATTATGCTACTCAAAAAGTGTACACTAAATATGCAGGCGTTACTTATCCAGCAAACTATGCGGGTGGTTATAACCCTAACATTATTGGTTCAAGAAAAATTGCTGCAGACCACTACCTTGATAATCCTTTTGCTGTTACAAAAGATTTGCAAAAAGAATTTTTTGGTACCGGTACAAACATGACCAACTATGTTGCTGTGTCGAGCCGTTATGCAAAAACAAATATGTTTGCTTCTTTTGAAAACAACAAGCAAACAGGTATCGTTCAAAATACCAATGGTTATGCACGTCAAAACTTCCGTTTAAACTTAGACCATCAAATTGCACCATGGTTAAAGCTTTCTGCTACAAACCTTGTAATCAATACCAGAACCCAGTATCCTGGTGATGGTGGTGGTATCTTCTTTAACATTGTACTTGCTGAGCCAGATAACAATTTAAACTTGGCTAACCCAGTAGATGGTCAACCTTACTACTTACGCCACAACCATTGGAGTAACGAGCGTAATCCGTTTTATTCTACATGGAAAAATAAGCGTGATGACGTTTCTCAAAGATGGATTGGTAACTACTCTGCAAACGTTAAGTTTACAAAGTGGGCTAGTTTAGACGTAGCACACACAATCGAATCAAACAACTACCACTATACTTCATACAATCCATTTGATACTTGGACTGTTGGTAATGGTGGTGGTAATGCGTATGGTATCACGTACACTAAGGGTAGCCTTTACAAGTACTTCGATCATACCATGAACCAGAATACGCAAGCAACTTTAAACCTTGCACCTAAGAAATACAAAGACTTAAGTGTAAAAGGTAAGTTGTCTTATTTATTTGAGGATAAGTTCTACGAGAATTTTGAAGTATACTCTTCTCAATTTGCTGTAAGAGATTTACCTACTATGGAAAACTTTACAACCATCAGAGATGCAGGTTCTCAAAGACAAAACATCAGAGCTAGAAACTACTTTGGTGTTATTTCATTTGATTACAAAGACCGCTACTTATTAGATGCGATGTACCGTTATGATGGTTCTTCATTATTTGGTGCTGATGCAAAGTGGGCTAACTACTACCGTGTATCAGGTGCATACCGTTTATCTGAAGACATTAAAATTCCTGGTGTTGACGAATTTAAATTACGTGCAGCACATGGAACTGCAGGTTTACGTCCTGGCTTTAACTGGCAGTACGAGACGTACAACATTTCTAATGGTGTAACTTCTCCTGGTCAAAAAGGTAACAAAGACTTAAGACCTTCTCAAACTGCGGAAACTGAATTTGGTATCGACGTAGACTTCTTAAAGAAGTTTAACTTACAAGTGAACTATGCAAAATCTATTACTGAAGATCAGTTCCTTAACGTACCACTTATTCCTTTCGTAAACGATGGTTTTACTTCTCAATTCCAAAATGCTGGTACTGTAGAGTCTAAAACTTTAGAAATTACTTTAGGTGCAAATTGGGTAAAAACTAAAAACTTCTCTTGGAATACAAACGTTGTTTTTGGTCAAACAAAGACAGTGATTACAGAACTTCCAGTTCCTTCCTACCAATCTGGTCCTGATGGATTATTCTTCATCAAAAAAGGTGAAACCTATGGTGCTATTTATGGCTACGATTGGGTAAAATCTTTAGATCAAATGAGCAAGCAATTACCAGCTGGTAAATCAATTGCTGATTATGAAGTTAACAACGAAGGATATGTTGTTCCTAAAGGTTCTCAAGGTTCATTACTTGAAAAGCCTGTTAAATTAAACGATGCAAATGGTGCTTTAGCGTTTGTTAAAATGGGTTCTGGTTTACCTGATTTCACAATGGGTATCAGCAACAACATTACTTACAAAAACTTTACACTATACTTCTTATTTGATATCAAGAGTGGTGGTGATGTATACAACAGAAAATCTCAGTGGTTAACACGTGATAACAGAAATGGTATCATGGATATGGGCGGTAAAGCTGCTTCTGAAAAGAAAGCTTACGACTACTACCAAGCTTTTTATGATGTAAATACAAACAACAGCTATTGGGTAGAAGATGCATCTTTTGTTAAACTAAGAGAATTCGCTATTGGTTACACTGTAAAAGGTAGTTCACTTCCAGGGTTAAGCAAAGTTGTTAAAACAATGAATGCTAGAATCATTGGACGTAACTTATTAACTTTTACAAAGTACAGTGGTTACGATCCTGAAGTTGGTTCAATCAGAAGTCCATTTGACGATACTGGTTCATACCCTAACTACAGAAACGTAGCTTTCTCTTTATCATTCGATTTCTAAACAATAGAAAACTAAACAATATGAAAAATAAAATTTTATTATTTCTTTCAATTGGGGTTTTGAGTTTTGCATCTTGTAAAAAAACGCTTGATGTACAAAATGACAACCAACCTGATTTTAAGAAAGTATACGCTAGTGGCGATGACGTTTACAACGTAGCCAGTGGTTTATTTAATGCATATTACAGTGGTACCAAAAGTTATAGTGGTATGCAAATGTTTATGTCAACAGCTGCAGACAACGTAACATGCTCTTGGGGTAATCAAGCCATGCGTGACATGTCTTGGGAACCACGTAGAGAGTGGAACAACGCACCTAACTATCCTTACCAAGCAACTACTAAGTATACTTTTGATAAAATGTATTCGGTAATTAATACTGCATCAAATGTTATCAAAGCAATGAATGGTGGTGTTAAAATTGGCGTAAATGGTGCCGATGATAATTTAGTAAAAGCTTACTCACGTTTTTGCATGGGCATTTCTTATGGAGTACTTGCATTAAACTTTGACAAAGCGTTTATTGTGGATGAAAAAACAACCATCCCTGGTGCTAAATTATCGGATGCAAAATCTTACAAAGTAGTTGCTAATGCAGCTGTTGGATATCTGAACGAAGCAATTGCTTTATCTGCAAGCTCATTTTCTGTGCCTAGCACATGGATGGGTACCGCTGGTGCTGTATCTAACACTACTTTAATAGCAATGGCTAACTCTTACATTGCTCGTATTTTATCTAACATGCCACGTAACGCAACAGAACTTGCTGCTGTTAACTGGGCTGCTGTTAAAACTGCAGCTGATGCAGGTGTAACTGCAGATTTTAATGTAGTAAACGATGGTTACAACAGATGGTATGCAGAATCTGGTGACTACCTTACCTACCCAGGTTGGGGCTTAACAGATATGTATGTAGTAAACAAGTTGGATCCAAATATTGGTGCGCATTGGAAAGATGAGGCTTCATTCCCAACTCCGTTAAAGTCTACCAATGCAAATGCTGATAAGCGTTTAGCTACTGACTTTGAATATGTACCATCAAACTGGTTACAAGCGGTTCGTGGTTACTACCACTGGTCTATTTACCGTCATAGCAGATACGATGGTCAATATGCATTAGGGGAAGGTCCATTACCAGAACTTATGAAAGCTGAAAACGATTTATATCGTGCAGAAGCTAGAGCTTGGACTGGTGATTTAGCGGGCGCTGCTGCAATTATCAATGCTGGTACCCGTAAAACACGTGGTGGCTTAGCGGATATTGCTGCAAATTTAACAGCTATCAAAGCTGCTATGAATGCAGAAAGACATATTGAATTATATGTTTCAGGCTTAGGCTTACAGTTTTATGAAATGAGAAAGAACGATTTATTACAAGCAGGTACTCCTTTACATTGGCCAGTTCCAGCTAAAACTTTAGAAACTTTAGCTGAAACTTTACCGTTTTACACTTTTGGTGGTCCAACAAGACTTGATGGTGTAAATACATCTAACAAAGGTTGGAGATAACTTATTTCTAACTTAATCATACCAAACCGGCCCCGAATTTTCGGGGCCGCTTTTTTTTAGCAACATTCCATTATAAAGTATTGATAATCAATAAAAAATATAACTTTTTTAAGCCAAACTTAAAATTTTATAGTAAAGCTATATTTTTTCGTTAACAATTTGTTAACTTAGGGGTTCACAAAACTAATTCGTTGATGAAAAAATTAGCTCTATCACTATTAATAGTGATGTTTTCCGGTTTTGCTTTGCTAGCACAAACTGCTGGCGTAAGCGGAAAGGTTGTTGATGAAAATGGAGCAGGCGTTCCATTTGCAACCGTTAAATTAGAAGGTTTAAAAGTTACTGCATTAACTGATGCTGATGGTAGTTTCTCTATCAAAACAGCAGGTACTGCAAAAAAACTGACCATCTCTAGTGTTGGCTTTAAAAGCGTAACAGTAGAGATTACAGGTAAACCGTTAAGCATTGTATTACCAAGTGCTGCGGAAAACTTGAAAGAGGTAGTTGTAACAAACGCCTTTGGTTTAAAACAAAGTTCTAAGAAAACACCGTACAGTGTACAAGTGATTTCTGGAGAAAAATTAAACACTGTCGTTCAACCCAATTTAAATGCGGCCCTTGGTGGTAAGGTTGCTGGTTTACAACTTCGTGACGAATCAAACGTTGCGCTCGGTAGAAACAGTAGCGTGCGTTTACGTGGTGAAGGTTCTATAGGTGGTTCTTCTGCACTTTATGTAATAGATGGTACACCCATGAACTCTTCTGATATTAACCCTCAAGATATTGAGAGTATTACAGTATTAAAAGGAGCTAACGCAACTGCCCTTTTTGGTGATCGTGCATCTTCTGGTGCTATTGTTATTACCACTAAAAAAGGTGGTTCTAAAAAAGGTGTTGGTATAGAATTTACACAGTCATTTACTGCAGACGTGGTGTACCGTTTACCAGAATACCAAGACTTGTATGCTGGTGGTAGTGGTACCTTTGAAAAGTTTGCATGGCAAACAGGTATGCCTGATACATGGAAACCTTTAGATGGCAAGTTCTATCACGACTATTCTGATGATGCTAGCTGGGGTCCTAGAATGACAGGTCAAGAATATATTCCTTGGTATGCTTGGTACCCTAATACAAAGTATTCTTTTAAAACGGCATCATTAACGCCGCAACCCAACAACGTAAGAGATTTCTGGAATACGGGTACTTCTAGTAACAGTAACTTAAGTTTCTTTAAAACGGGTGATAATAGTAGTACAAGGGTTTCTTATACCAACCAAAATATCAAAGGTTTATTACCAAACTCTAAGCAGGATAAGCATACTTTGTTTTTTACCAATAGGTCTACTTTTAGCAAGTTTACTTTGGAAACAAACATAAACTATGTGTATAGCTCTCTTAATGGTCAATTTGATGATGGTTATGCAAATAACTCTTCAGGAAGCTTTAACCAATGGTTCCACCGTGATTTGGATATGAAAATCATGAAGGAATTAAAAGATATTAAATCTCCAGAAGGATATTATGGTAGCTGGAATCACAACAACCCATCTACTTATTTAGCGGGTGCTTCTGGTCCTCGTAATTTTTATGCAGGTAACTACTGGTATAATCCGTACAAAGCTTTTGAATGGATTAACCCAGTTCAAAAAACAAATCGTTTAGTGGGTAACGTTTCACTTAGTTATAAATTTAACAACCACTTTAAAATAACTGGTAACATTCGTAGAAATCACATTTCTGCTACTTCCGAATCTATTACACCTACTGATATGCAAAACTCAGGTACACAAACCGGAGAGCTTGCACGCTATGGTGTAAGTTCTTCTAGTTCTTCAGAAAATAACTATGAATTAATTGGTACGTATACGAATAAGTTTGGTCAGTTTGCTGTAAATACTACTGCTGGTTATTCTTTAAGAAATAACAAAGGATTTAGCATGGGTACAAATACTAACCAAGGATTAATTATCCCTGGCTTGTATACTTTAAGTAATTCAATTAACCCAGTTTCATATTCTAGCTCTAGAAACGAATCTGAGTATAGGTCTATTTTTGGTACTGCAAACGTTGGTTACAAAGAGTGGATCTCTTTAGACCTTACAGCTAGAAGTGACTATGCTTCTGTGCTACAAAAAGGTGCCAATATTTTTTATCCTTCTGTAGGTACTGCGTTTATTATGTCTGAATTGGTAAAAATGCCTTCTTACATTAATAACCTAAAATTCTTTGCGAGCTGGGGTAACAAACCGCAGTTATTAGGTGCGTATGCATTTGCACTCAACTATGGTTTAGGTGCTAACCAGTGGAATGGTAACGCTTTAATGGGTACACCAGATGCGTTAATTGATCCTGAATTAAGAGGTTCATTAATTTCAACCAAAGAAGCAGGTATCGACATTAAATTATTTAATAAATTAAATGTTAACCTTACTTACTTTGAAGAAATCAATGATAAGCAACCTGTAAACGTATCTGTTTCTGGCGCTTCCGGATTTACGGGTAAAAACATCAATGCTGCACGTATTGACAAAAAAGGTTTTGAAGTTCAGTTAAACATGAATGTTATCAAAACTAAAAACTGGAACTATGAAGTATCTGTTAACTACGCTAACTTATTATACAATAAAGTAGTAGCTATTGCGCCAGGTATCTCAAGAATTTCTTTAGGAGGTTCTGCTTTTGGTACAAGAGGTGCAACAGCTTTTGCTGCATTGAACGAAACTTGGGGTCAATTAATTGGTTCTAAAACAGTGTATGATAAAGGACAACCCGTTATTTTAGCCAATGGTTATTATAAAGTTGCTGCAGATCAAAATTTTGGTTCTGTATTACCTAAGCACACAGGTGGTATGTTAAATACATTACGTTTTAAGGGTAACTTAGAAATCAATGCAAACATTACGTATCAGTTTGGTGGTAAATTCTACTCTCTTTCTCACATGTGGGGTTACTTCTCTGGTTTGTTAGCTGAAACAGCTGCCCTTAACGATAAAGGTAAAAACGTACGTGATGCTGTTGCCGATGGCGGTGGTGTTAAAGTGAGTGGTGTAGATGAGTCTGGTGCAAAAGTAGACCGTTACATTGATGCAAATACTTATTTCACACAGTTCTATTTCCAAAGAAACGCTACTCCGTTTATTCACTCTTTATCGTATGTGAAATTACAGGAGTTAAGTATTGGATACCATTTACCAGTTGCTAAAATGGGTCTTCAAAAAGTTTGTAAAGACTTAACAGTATCGCTTATCGCAAGAAAGCCATTACTATTATGGTCTGAAGACAAAATGTTTGATCCATCAGAAATTTCTCCAACGTTTGGTGAGAACGGTCAGTTCCCAAGTGTTAGAGGTGTTGGTATGAATATCAGAGTAACATTCTAATTCATTCCAATCATTAAATTTTAAAAATTAAAGACATGAAAAATAAATTAGTTGCGCTAGCACTTTCATCGGTTGTCCTTTTCGGATGCTCAAAAAGTATCGATGATTTTGGTGACATGAACGTGAATCCAAACTCAACGCCAATACCTGTAACCAGTGCGCTTTTAACCAACGTCTTATCGGGCATTGGTGGAACTGCTTCTGGAATTACGCCAGGTTACTATTGTCAGTATTTTGCTCAAACGCAGTATACCGACGAATCTCGTTACACACCACCACAAGCAGATTTTGATGGTTACTATTCTGGTGTATTAAATGATTTACAAAACATCATTAATGTAAATTCAGATGCTAAGTATAAAGATCTTGCTGCACTAAATGGTAGCAATGCCAATCAAATTGCGATTGCAAGAATCTTAAAGGCTTATTACTACCAGATTGTTACCGATTATTGGGGTGACGTTCCGTACACACAAGCTTTAAAAGGCAATTCAGATATCGCTTATGATAAGCAAAGTGCTATTTATCCTGCACTTATTGCAGAATTAAAAGCAGCTGTTGCTCAGTTTGATGCAGGTACTACTGTTAAAGGAGATATTATTTATGCTGGTAACACTACTAAGTGGACAAAATTTGCCAACTCACTTCGTATGATGATGGCACTTCGTTTAACTAAGGTGGATGCTGCGGCAGGTAAAGCAGAATTTGCTGCTGCACTTGCTACTGGTAGCTTTATAGATGCCTCTGCAGATAATTTTACAGTAAACTACCCAGGTGGTGCGTTTAATAACCCATGGTTTAACAACTACCTTACTAGAAAAGACCAAGGTGTTGCTAGTTTTGTAACGGGTATGCAAACGGCAAACGCTGATCCTCGTGCTGCTGCATTTGGCTCTTCATCGGTGGGTATCCCTTATGGTTTAACCAGAGATTTAGCTACTGCTTTTATTGGTGCAAACCCTACTTGGGCTTATGTACTTCCTGCTGCTAAGCGTGCTGCAAACTCTCCTGTTATTGTTTTATCATCTGCTCAATTAAAGTTTGCTCGTGCAGAAGCCGCTAAATTAGGCTGGACTTCTGAGAGCGCTGCTACTTTATATGCAAATGGTGTTAAAGAAAATATGACCGATTGGGGTGTGTTTTCACAAACTGCTTATGATGCTTACATGTTAAAAGTTGCTTTAAATGGCGCTGATGACCTTAAGTTAATTAACACAGAAGCTTACCTCGCTTTTTATCCAAATGGATTTCAAGGCTGGAGCAACTGGAGAAGATCTGGTTTCCCTGTATTAACACCAACTACTTATGCTGCTAACGCAAGCAAGCAAATTCCACGTAGGTATATGTATGGTACTAGAGAATATTCTACCAACTCCAAAAATGTTACTGCAGCTGCAGCTAACTATTCTGGTGCTGATGGTGTGAACTCTTCTGATGCTAAAGTATGGTGGGATAAATAATATGTATCTGACCTTCTAATACTATTGCGGCCCCGAAAATTCGGGGCCGCTTTTTTTTAAAAATTTCGGTTACTTTTGCTACACAATTTTACCCCACAACATTACGCTCAAATTTTTACCATGGAACAACAGCCCGGCAATCAGTTAAACATTGAAATTTCAGAAGAAGTAGCAGAAGGTAGTTACGCAAACCTCGCTATTATTACGCACAGCAATGCAGAGTTTGTAATAGACTTTGTAAATGTGATGCCAGGCACGCCAAAAAGTAAAGTAAAGTCGAGGGTGATATTTACCCCACAGCACGCCAAGCGTTTTATGAAGGCCCTCGCCGAAAACATTGAGCGTTACGAAGCTGGTAACGGAACCATCAAAGACCTGGAGCAAATTGAGATTCCCATGAATTTTGGCGGTCCAACGGCACAAGCATAGTTTGCGCAAAGCCCAAACCCGCAAAATCCGGCGCAAACATAAATGTCAATAAATTAGGCATAAGTCTGTTTAAAAGTTAAACGGGTAAATGATAACTTCGTAGGCATATTCTAAACGACTATGAATCCTTCTGTAAAAATCTTCTCAGGCACTGGTTCTCAGGAACTTGCACAAAAAATTGCACAACGTTTTGGTGCCCCAATCGGCAAAGTAAATATCCAGCGTTTTAGCGATGGAGAAATCCAACCTGTGTTTTTAGAAAGTGTTAGAGGAGACTATGTTTTTTTAGTACAAAGTAGCTTTGCACCCACCGATAATTTAATGGAAATGCTGCTCATGATTGATGCAGCCAAAAGAGCAAGTGCCTATAAAATTATAGCCGTTTTACCTTATTACGGCTATGCGCGTCAAGACCGCAAAGACAAGCCAAGGGTAGCCATTGGTGCCAAGCTTATTGCTACTTTATTAGAAGCAGCGGGTGCCAACCGTGTTATCACGATGGATTTACACGCGGCCCAAATTCAGGGCTTCTTTGAAGTGCCTGTAGACCACTTAGACAGTTCAGCCATCTTTATCCCATATATCAACGACCTTAAATTACAAAACCTAGCTTTTGCTGCTCCGGACGTAGGAAGTACCAACCGTGTGCGTGAAATAGCGAGCTATTTTAATGCCGAAATGGTGATTTGTGATAAGCACCGCAAGCGTGCCAATGAAATTGCCAGCATGGTGGTAATTGGTGACGTAACCGGTAAAGACATTATACTGGTAGACGATATTTGCGACACAGGGGGCACGCTAGCCAAGGCTGCCGGCCTTTTAAAGGAAAAGGGCGCCAGAAGCGTTAGAGCCATGATTACCCACCCCGTACTAAGCGGAAACGCCTATGCAAACATCGAGAACAGTGTTTTAGAGGAGCTTGTGGTATGTGATACCATTCCTTTAAAGCAGTCTAGCCCAAAAATCAAGGTGATTTCGGTGGCCGATTTGTTTGCCATCGCTATTCGTAATGCCTATGAAAATGAGAGCATTACCAGCCTTTTCATACATTCTCAGCTTAAAGAGCGCGGCTAAAAGGTTTTTTCCTTACCTTCGCCGTCCAAATTTTTTATTATGAAATCAATTACAATCGAAGGACACCTGAGGACCGATCATGGCAAAAAAGCCGCCCGCCAAATTCGCTCTCAGGAAAACGTGCCAGCTGTAATTTACGGGGGTGCTCAGGAGGTAAATTTTTACGCTTCTGCGAAGGCATTTAAGCCTTTAGTGTACACTGGTGAGTTCCAAATTGCTGAAGTTACCGTTGACGGTAAAATGTACAGATGTATCTTAAAAGATCTTCAGTTTGACAAAGTATCTGATGCGTTAATCCATCTAGATCTTTTAGAATTAGTAGAAGACAAAAAAGTAGTAGCAACCCTACCACTTAAATTTGTAGGAACTTCTGTAGGTGTTAAAGAAGGTGGTAAGCTTGTTGTTAAAATCAAATCTTTAAAAGTGAAAGCTTTACCAAAAGATTTAGTGGAAACTATTAGCGTAGACATCACTAACCTAGTACTTAATGGAAACATTAGAGTAGAAGACGTGAAAGCAAATGGTATTGAAATCCTTAACTCTCCACGTATTCCTATTGCTTCTGTAGTAATGACACGTCAGTTAAAGCAAGAAGAAGCAACAGCAGCTAAAGAAGTTAAAAAGAAGTAATTCACTTAACAATAGCTTTAATAAAAAGGCCTTCGTTTTTCGAAGGCCTTTTTTATTGTATGCATATAATAGTATTAATAACCTGCGCGTAAATAACTCCATCCCTGTTCTTGTTTTAAGATCACTTCACCAACGCCCGACGGTACTGTAAATACAGCTGGTATCAGCATTTGCTTTGTAATACCATATTTACCCATGGTGTTTTCGCAAGCACTAAACACAATTCCTTTTTTAGAGAGCTGTTCTACATCATTTACTAAATGTGATTTTGACGCTACTAAAAAATCGAGCGCCCTACCATGCACCACTACTTCTATTTGTAATTGATCGGGCCAAATTTTAGATAGGTTTTTAATATTGCCAATAACGCCACCCCAGGCAGCTGTGTCGGCACTGTTTAGTTGCACTACTACTTTGTGCGTAGTAGTGGGTGTTGTATTTTGAGCTACTACTGTGGCGCTGCAACAGAGCATACCAAATGCGAAAAGGAGTAATGTGTTTTTCATATGCCACAATTTAACGCATTTCTTCTATTTTTGTAAGGGCACCAAGGTGTCAAATAATAAGCCATGGCAATAGTTGGATACGTAGCGTCAATTTTAATTGGGATCTCACTAGGCCTCATTGGTGGTGGCGGTAGTATATTAACTGTTCCAGTACTCGTATACTTATTTGGGGTGGAACCCGTTTTAGCAAGTGCCTATTCATTATTTATTGTTGGAGCCAGTAGCCTTGTTGGTGCTTGGCCTAAGTTTAAGCAGGGCTTTGGAAATATAAAAACAGCCATCATTTTTGGTATCCCATCAATTGCAGCGGTGTATGCCACCCGAAAATTTTTGGTGCCAGCAATACCAGCCGAGCTTGGAACAATTGCTGGTGTAGTTGTTACAAAGTCGTTACTCATGATGATGCTTTTTGCAGTGCTCATGATTGCTGCTTCTTTTTCTATGATACGCTCCCAAAAAACCAATGATAGCAATGAGCCCGCCGAGCAAGAATTTAATTTTTTGCTGATACTCCTAGAAGGTGCTTTTGTTGGTGTGCTTACGGGACTTGTAGGTGCAGGTGGTGGCTTTTTAATTATCCCTGCGCTGGTGCTATTAAGTAAACTACCTATGAAGCAGGCAGTGGGAACCTCATTACTAATTATAGCAGCAAAATCGTTAATTGGTTTTACCGGTGATGTGAGTAATCATATCAATATCAATTGGACACTCTTGTTAATGGTAACGGCACTTGCCATTGTAGGTATTTTTATTGGCGACAGGCTCAGTAAAAAAATAGATGGCAATAAATTAAAAAAAGGATTTGGTTGGTTTGTGCTTGTGATGGGCGTTTACATTATTGCGCAGCAGTTGTTATTTCCTATTCCTACCAATAAGCCAGTTGCGGTAACAGATAGTAACTGGGTAGCACCAAGTATTTACACTGACAATACGGTGCATGGTGAAGAGCGAAAATTAATTATTTATGGTCAAGATTTAATTGCACATACGGCAAAGTATTTAGGACCAAAAGGAAGCGTTGCGCAAATTACCAATGGCATGAACTGTCAGAACTGTCATTTGCAAGCAGGCGCAAAAGTTTGGGGCAATAATTATGCAGCGGTATTTGCCAACTATCCAAAATTTAGAGACAGGAGTGGAGAGGTAGAAAGTATTTACAAGCGTGTTTCAGATTGTATGGAAAGAAGTTTAAACGGAACCGCTATTGATAGTAATAGTAAAGAATTTAAAGCCATATACGCATACATCAAGTGGCTTGGTCAAGACGTACAAAAAGGACAAAAGCCAAACGGTGTGGGCATCGAAAAACTCGCGTATTTAAACCGTGCCGCAGATCCTGCAAAAGGGCAGGTGGTATACACCACAAATTGTATGCGTTGTCATGGCGATGCAGGACAGGGGCAGTTAGCACCTAATAATGTGGAGTATGTATATCCACCACTATGGGGGCCTCATAGTTACAACGATGGCGCCGGATTATACCGCATTAGCAACTTTGCTGGTTATGTAAAAAACAACATGCCTTTTGATTTGGCTTCTCATAAAAATCCTTTTTTAACAGAAGAGCAGTGTTGGGATGTAGCTGCTTATGTAAACAGCCAGCCTAGGCCACATAAAAATCAAAATAGTGATTGGCCTGTTGTAAAAAATAAGCCCATCGATTTTCCTTTTGCGCCATACGCCGATGATTTTTCTGAAACACAGCATAAGTATGGTCCATTTGCACCTATACAAGAAGGGAATAAAAAATAAAATATTGTAAGATGATAGAACAAATTCAACAACCATGGCCATGGTATATAGCCGGTATTATTATTGGTCTTATAGTGCCTGCGTTACTTATTTTAGGAAATAAAGTATTTGGTATTTCCTCTAACCTACGGCATATATGTGCGGCTTGTTTTCCGGCCGGCATTAACTATTTTAAATACGATTGGAAAAAAGAAAGCTGGAATTTATTTTTTGTAGGCGGCATTTTTGTGGGTGCATATATGGCCAATCAATTTTTAATGACAGATGCGCCAATTGCCTTGAGCCCTGCATTACAAAGCGAGTTAGCGGGTTATGGATTAACCAACTATGCTTATATGCTACCGCATGATCTTTTTAGTTTTGCATCTTTGTTTACCCTACGCGGTTTTATTGTTATGGTAGTGGGTGGATTTTTAGTGGGCTTTGGCACACGCTATGCAGGTGGTTGTACATCGGGACATTCCATTATGGGACTTAGTAATTTACAATGGCCATCATTAGTGGCTACCATATGTTTTATGGTGGGCGGTTTTTTTATGGCGAACATTATTTTACCTTGGATTTTATCTTTATAATTAACGAATCATGAAAAAAGAGCAACAACCTTTTTGGTATCATTTAAAATACGCGGCGGTAGGTATTGTTTTTGGAATTGTTTTTGTGAAGGCCCAAATTATTTCTTGGTTTAGAATCCAAGAAATGTTTAGGCTTCAAAGCTTTCATATGTTTGGTGTGATTGGAACAGCGGTGGTGGTGGGTGCTATCAGTGTTTTTTTAATTAAAAAATTCGACATCAAAACCTTGGATGGTGAAAAAATTGTAATTCCTAATAAAGTATTTGACAAAGGCCAAATTTATGGTGGCTTGTTGTTTGGATTTGGTTGGGCTTTAACGGGTGCATGTCCGGGTCCATTATTTGCACATATTGGTGCCGGATTTTACGCTGTCATTGTTGTCATTGCAAGTGCTGTTGCTGGCACTTGGACCTATGGTTATTTTAGTGAGAAGCTGCCACATTAGTGGTCGTTTTTAACTAAATTTGGCCCTCACTGTACACGCATGCATAAATTTTTAATCGTAGGACTTGGAAACATTGGTGCCGAATACGCGCACACCCGCCACAACATTGGTTTTGATGTGGTGAGTGCTTTTGTGCTCAAGCATGGTGGCATATTTAAAAACGACCGCTTAGCAGACGTGGCCACCGTTACTTGGAAGGGCAAACAATTTGTGTGTATTAAACCTACTACGTACATGAACTTAAGTGGTAAGGCTTTTAAATACTGGATGGACAAAGAAAAATTGGAGCCCAGTCAAACCCTTACCATTGTTGATGATCTAGCATTACCCCTTAATAAAATGCGCATGCGTGGCAGTGGATCTGATGCGGGGCATAACGGATTAAAAGATATTCAACTCATGCTTGGTACCGATGTGTATCCAAAGCTTAGGTTTGGAATTGGCAATAACTTTAATAAAGGTGGTCAAGTAGATTTTGTGTTAGGTAAATGGCTACCCAGCGAGGGGCCTGTTATTGCGCAAAAAATAGACAAGAGCATAGAGATGATTGAATCTTTTGCTGCCATTGGACTGGATAGAACCATGACTATTTGTAACGCACTTAATTTTGAAATTTAATTTGTTATGAAAATATTTTGTGTAGGACGTAATTACGCAGCCCACGCCAAAGAATTAGGCAACGCGGTACCAGAGGCGCCCGTTATTTTTATGAAACCAGATACGGCGGTATTACCAAAAGGGGCGGACTTTGTTTACCCTAGTTTTACTTCGGATTTGCATTACGAAATTGAACTGGTGCTACGCATTGGCAAAACAGCCAAAAACATTAGCGCCGCTAACGCCCTTAGCTGTGTAGACGCCATTACGGTAGGGATAGACTTTACTGCCCGCGATGTACAAGCCGATTTAAAAGCCAAGGGTTTACCCTGGGAAAAAGCCAAGGCCTGGGACCATTCGGCCATTGTAGGGGAGTGGAAGCCATTTACTGCAGATGGTACCGATATTTTGTTTTCCTTGACCAAAAACGGCCAAACCGCACAATCGGGCACCACCCAAGACATGATTTATAGCTTTGAAACCCTCTTAGAACACATATCTGGCTACTTTACCCTATCTCCCGGCGATCTTATTTACACGGGCACCCCTGCCGGCGTAGGCCCCTGTTTACCGGGCGATACCCTAACCGGTTTTTTAGGGGAAGAGAAATTGTTTGAATTAGCTATCAAGTAAAAACATTTAAGCCCTATATTTGCAGCCCTAAATGGACCTCTTGGCGAGGTAGCTCAGTTGGTTAGAGCACAGGATTCATAACCCTGAGGTCCCGGGTTCAAATCCCGGTCTCGCTACATGAAAATCAAGGACTTACGTTAAATCGTGGGTCCTTTGCTACGTGAGGTTTGCGTGAGGTCTTTTAAAAAAAGAGACCCCTATTACTAGAGGTCTCAGTCGTATTTTTTTAACTTAAATTATTACTCACATTAAAAAATTATTTTGGATATTTAGCAAATCCATTCATCATTACAATTTTTCCATTTGAAACTCTGAATGTATCCTGCCATCGAACTTTTGTAGATTTACCATC
>CAMDLR010000034.1 GCA_945901845.1 Sediminibacterium ginsengisoli
CTAACAGAACCCTTGATAAACATATAGAAACCATCTTTTTAACAGGTGAACCCAAGTTCACATCTGTAGCTTCTACCATTGTTAGAGACATTCTAAGAAACGGTGGTGATGCTTCTCCATTCTTACCCGACGCCGTTATCAAATCATTAAAGCGTTAATTTCCGTATTTCAGCAACAGAATCCTTCAAATTAGCTGTATTTTTGCGTTTTAATTACTATTAAAACATTCCAATATGTACCCAGCAGAGATTGTCCTTCCTATGAAGGCAGAATTAACAGACGCAGGTTTTGATGACATGGTTACAGCCGCTGAAGTTTCAGAAACATTAAGTAAACAAGGAACCACACTTGTGGTGATCAACTCGGTATGTGGTTGCGCTGCAGGCACTTGTCGCCCAGGTGTATTAATGGCTGTTCAAAATGCCACTAACCGCCCAGACCGTTTAGCAACTAGTTTTGCTGGTTTTGACGTAGAAGCGGTAAACGAAGTACGTAAACTTTCGTTGCCTTACCCACCATCATCACCAGCTATCGCTTTATTTAAAGACGGTATGCTTGTAAACCTAGTAGAAAGACATCAAATTGAAGGTCGTCCGGCGCAAGTAATTGCCCAACACCTAATCTCTATTTTTGATGAACATTGCAATTAATTTATCTTAATTTTGTTTAGATGTGTTAGTAAGTAAGGGCTCCATGTAAGTGGAGCCTTCACTTTTAAGACCTAACACCCAATCCAGCCTATGTATCCCAACTTATATTACGCTGTTAAAGACCTTTTTGGCATAGAAATTAACGGTCTCAAACTCATCAATTCTTTTGGATTTTTTGTAGCAATTGCTTTTATTTCTGCATCAGCTGTTTTAAGCGCTGAATTAAAAAGAAAAGAAAAAGAAGGGCTACTCATACATGAGGAAGAGAAAATGATAATAGGAGCACCCGCTTCAATTCAGGAACTACTCTTCAATTTTTTACTCGGTTTTATTTTTGGATACAAAATTATAGGTGCATTTGTCGTGCCTTCTGCACTCAATGACCCACAAGCATTTATACTTTCAACAAATGGAAGCGCACCTGTTGGTATTTTAACAGGTATCTTCTTTTTGATTTTAAAATGGTACGAAAAAAATAAAGTTAAACTTCCAAAGCCTGAAGAAAAAATATTTAAAATTTGGCCCCACAATAGGGTAGGAGACATTGTTTTATATGCAGCTATATTTGGTTTTTTAGGCGCTAAAATATTTCACAACCTCGAAAATTGGGGTGAATTTGTAAAAGATCCTATTGGTAATTTAATCGCATTTAGTGGACTTACTTTTTATGGAGGACTCATCTGTGCAACCTTTGCTATCATTGGATTTGCGCGTAAACACAAAATTGGTGTAGTACATCTAGCAGACGTAATGGCACCAACCATGATGTTTGCATATGCCATGGGCCGAATAGGATGTCAAGTAAGTGGAGATGGTGATTGGGGTATTGTAAACAACAGACCAAATCCTTTTTCTTGGTTACCCGACGGACTATGGTCATCGGTGTATGCGCACAACGTCATTGGTGAAGGTGTTCCAATTAAAGATTGCGTTGGGCCTTATTGTAACCAACTTCCAATGCCAGTATATCCTACGGCTTTATATGAAGTTATTGCCTGCTTAATTTTATTTGGCGTTTTGTGGTTTTTGAGAACAAGAATAAAGGTAGCGGGCAGGTTAGCAGCGCTCTATCTTATGTTTAATGGGATCGAGCGTTTTACAATCGAACAAATTAGAGTGAATACAAAATATGTTGACCTTCCATTTCAACCTACACAAGCAGAAATTATTGCCCTTGTTTTATTTTTAGGTGGTGTATTTTTGTGGTGGAAAGCAGGCAAGTGGAACCAAAATAAACAATTAAAATAAACGATATGCCATCATTTGACGTAGCAAGTAAGGTAGACTTACAAACCTTAGATAATGCCATTAATACGGTAAAAAAAGAAATTGCAGGACGCTTTGACTTTAGAGATTCTCCAGTTTCGATAGAACTCAACAAAAAGGATTATGTGGTTTCTTTAGAAGTGGATTCCGACATGAAAATGAAGCAACTCATTGATGTTTTAATAAGCAGGGCTATCAAGCAAGGGATAGACGGTAATGCCTTTGACTTCTCTAAAGACGCATACCCTAGTGGGAAAGTGGTAAAAAAAGAGGTGCCAGTAACAAACGGTCTAAAGCAGGAAGACGCTAAAAAGATGGTAAAAGCCATCAAAGACAGCGGTTTAAAGGTTCAAGCAGCTATAATGGACGATGTTATTAGGGTTACAGCCAAGAAAATCGATGATTTACAAGAAGTTATTGCCCTTTTAAATGGCGGAAACTTTGGTGTCCCACTACAATACACCAACATGAAAAGCTAATAAAATTTGGCATGTAAGCGATTCTAGCCTAATTTTGCATCTCATTTAAAATAAGTGTACGGCCAAATCCGTACTACCTAAAAACCATAAATATGAAACAAGGTATCCATCCAGAAAATTATCGTTTCGTTGTTTTCAAAGACATGTCTAACGGTACTACTTTTTTAAGTAAGTCAACTACAGCGTCTAAAGAAACCATCACTTTTGATGACGGTAACGAATATCCAGTTATCAAATTGGAGATTTCAAACACATCTCACCCTTTCTACACCGGTAAAAACATGTTGGTTGATACTGCTGGTAGAATCGATAAGTTCAAAAAGCGTTACGAAAAGAAGAAGTAATTCTTCTCCACATAAGTTTTTAAAAGCTGCTAGTTTATCTAGCGGCTTTTCTTTTTTACAACCCTTACCTTTGCCTTAATTCTAATCCTATGAAACTAGATATTTTAGCTTTTGGTGTTCACCCCGATGATGTAGAACTTGGCTGTGCTGGTAGTATTATGGCTGCCATAGATCAAGGCAAAAAAGTGGGTATCGTAGATTTAACGAGAGGTGAATTAGGTACCAGAGGAACACCAGCTACCAGAACTCAGGAGGCAGCGGCGGCAGCCAACATTATGGGTGTATCTATTCGGGAGAACCTAGACATGGCTGATGGTTTTTTTGCAAATGATGAAGCGCACCAACGAAAAATTATTTCTATTATCAGAAAATACCAACCCGATATTATTTTAGCCAATGCACCCGAAGATCGTCATCCAGATCATGGCCGAAGTGCAAAGCTTGTTTCGGATGCTGCTTTTTTAAGTGGACTTCGAAAAATAGAAACCATGCATGATGGTGCAGGACAAAATGCTTGGAGGCCTGCTTACACCTTTCATTATATACAAGACCGTTTTATTCAACCTTCCTTCGTAATTGATATTACAAAATACATGGATCGTAAAATCGAAGCAGTACTTGCGTATGGCACACAATTTAACAGCGCTGATAGCTCCGAACCACAAACCTATATATCATCCCCACAATTTTTAGAAACCGTAAAAGCAAGAGCACTCATGCTGGGCAAAAGAATTGGTGTAGGATACGCCGAAGGATATATCACCGAAAAAATAATTGGCTTTTCTAATTTTGATGCCATCATAAAACATACTACTTAATTCGCTATCAATTTTTTATTATGTCAAAAGTAAAAATGGATTTGGTACAAATGTTTGGCTTTTTAGCACTGTTAAGTTTGCCATTTATTTTTACGGCTTGTTTTAGAAATCCATACAAGGCCACCAATAAAAAGCATACCCATCAAATAGATTCTTTATCAGATATTGCGTCATCAACAAACAATGGTGGTATTTTTTCAGACTCTGTAAAACAACCTCCTTACTGGGTAGGTACCACCAATTTTGGATTACGCAAACCAAATTTTGTAATCATTCATCATACGGCTCAAAATTCATGTGAAGAAACACTTAAAACATTTACCATACCACGAACTGCGGTTAGTGCACATTATGTGATATGCAAAGATGGTACCATACACCAAATGCTCAATGATTACATGCGTGCCCAGCATGCTGGCATTAGTAAGTGGGGTAATTTAATTGATATTAATTCTTCGTCGATAGGTATTGAACTAGACAACAACGGATTTGAACCTTTTGAAAGTTTACAAATTAAAAGCTTGCTTGTACTGCTAAATAGACTCAAACAAAAATATACCATTCCTACGCCTAATTTTATTGGACATGGTGATATTGCACCCACTAGAAAAAACGATCCAAACTATAGATTTCCATGGAAATTGTTAGCTACTAATGGCTATGGCCTTTGGTATGACGAAAATTTACAACAAGCCCCAAGTAATTTTAATCCATACATCGCCCTTCGTATTATAGGATACGATTTAAAAGATTCGACGGCAGCCGTAAGGTCATTTAAGAGACACTTTTTACAGGACACCACTAGGCGTTTAAACGCTGTTGATACACTGGTGCTCTCCAATTTGCAACGCAAATATTTCTAAAAAAAGTACCGATAAATTATAAATCCTAACAATTGTTAGCTTATTTTTGTACCACAAATAAAGCTTCTATGGATTTTAATTTAACTGAAGAGCAACTGATGATTCAGGCTGCAGCACGTGATTTCGCTAAAAATAGTTGTTTACCTGGTGTTATTGAAAGAGATGAAAAACAATCATTTCCTAAAGAACAAATTATGCAACTAGCAGAACTTGGCTTTATGGGTATGATGGTGAGCCCTAACTATGGTGGGGCAGGTATGGACACGATTAGCTATGTGCTTGCCATGGAAGAAATCAGTAAAATTGATGCGAGCGTTAGTGTGTGTATGAGCGTAAACAACAGTTTAGTTTGTTGGGGGCTTGAAGCCTTTGGTAACGAAGCGCAAAAACAAAAATATTTAACGCCACTTGCAAAAGGCATTAAAGACAATGACCTTTATATTGGGGCTTTTTTATTAAGTGAACCAGAAGCAGGAAGTGATGCTACTAGTCAACAAACTACTGCCGAAGATCAAGGAGATTATTATTTATTAAATGGTACCAAAAACTGGATTACCAATGGTTCTAGCGCCTCTGTATATTTAGTCATTGCACAAACGGATCCTGCTAAAGGGAGTAGAGGCATCAATGCATTTATTGTAGAAAAAAACAGCCCTGGCGTTACCGTTGGTGCTAAAGAAAATAAGTTAGGCATTAGAGGAAGCGATACCCATTCAATTATGTTTAACGATGTTAAAGTTCCAAAAGAAAATAGAATCGGAGAAGACGGGTTTGGATTTAAGTTTGCCATGAAAACCCTTGCTGGTGGCCGTATTGGCATTGCCGCACAAGCACTTGGAATTGCAAGTGGTGCTTACGAATTAGCACTAGGCTATAGCAAACAACGTAAAGCATTTGGTAAAGAAATCATGCACCATCAAGCCATTCAGTTTAAGTTAGCCGACATGGTTACAAAAGTGGAAGCAGCAAGACTACTTTGTTTTAAAGCAGCTGCCGACAAAGATGAAGATAAGGATTATGGGTTTTCATCTTCGATGGCAAAGGTCTATGCCAGTGAAGCTGCCATGTGGATTTCTACAGAAGCCGTGCAAGTTCATGGTGGCTATGGTTTTGTAAAAGAATACCATGTAGAACGTCTTATGCGCGACGCCAAAATTACCCAGATATACGAAGGCACTTCAGAAATTCAAAGAATTGTAATTAGTAGACACATATTAACCAACTAATTGGTTAAACAATTTACTAAGACTCCATTTCTAATACTTTTTCAAAAACAGTTTCATACTCAGCATTGAGTGTGGCAAGTTTTTGTTGAACCGATTTGTATGCAGACTCGAGTGTTGTAAATTTTGCTGGATCGGTATAGGTATCTGGATTGCCAAGTTCCTGCTCAATAGTATCCTTTTGAACCTTGGTATTATTGATATCTAGCTCTAATGTTTGGAGTCTCTTTTTTTGCTTTTGCAATTCTTTTTGAAAATCTTTATCGATAGCAGTATTAGGCGTTGGTGCTTTTATTTCTGTAGTTACAACCTTTGGAGCTGGGGCAGGAGTTGGAGTTGGTGAAGGTGTAGAAGGAGCAGATCCTTTATTTTCTTTTTGCTTGGCAGCCATACGTTCATTCCATTCGACCCACTCGGCGTATGAACCTTTAAACTCTTTAATTTGATGGTCTACAATTTCCCAAATTTTATTCGCTGTTTGAGATATAAAATAACGGTCGTGACTAATTAAAATATAACTCCCTTCGTATTTGTTAAGGGCACCAGCAAGTAACTCTACCGAGTGCATATCAAGGTGGTTGGTAGGTTCATCCAGTAATAAAAAGTTGGCCTTACTTACCATTGTTTTGGCAAGTGCCACCCTTGCTTTTTCACCTCCACTTAAAACACGTATTTTTTTATCTACATCATCACCACCAAATAAAAACGCACCTAAAATACTGCGTAATTCAACATCGGTTTTTTTACTACCGCATTGTTGCATTTCTTCCATGATCGTATGGGTAAGAGTTAGTGCTTCTAATTGGTGCTGTGCGTAAAAACTTTCATCAACGTTATGACCCCAAACCCTTTCACCACTATGCTGCTCGGTGCCACCCACAATACGAAGGACGGTTGATTTACCTTTACCATTCGCTCCAATTAAGGCAATTTTATCGCCACGTTCAATTTCGGCGGTGGTATTTTTTAAGATGGTTAATTCGCCAAAACTTTTTGTAATATTTTTTAAATCTACCAGCACTTTACCTGGCACTTTATCAAGCTGGAAATTAATACGCAAATCGGGGCGCTCTAATTGAACATCATCAATTTTGTCGATTTTATCAAGTCTTTTTTGAATACTCTGTGCTTGTGCCGCTTTACTAGCTTTGGCTTTAAAACGCTCAATAAACCTTTCTTGTTGACGAATATAATCTTGTTGATTTTCAAAAGCTTTTTGCTGCATTTCTATACGCAATGCTTTTTCGCTTTCATAATAATCATAATCGCCACTATAAATATGTAAAGACTGTTGGTAAACTTCTACGATTTTGTTGACCATTCGGTTTAAGAAAAATTTATCGTGGCTCACAATCACAACGCTACCTCGGTAATGCAATAAATATTTTTCTAACCATTCGATAGATGGTAAGTCAAGGTGGTTGGTAGGTTCATCCAATAAGAGCACATCGGGCTGTTGCAAAATCATTTTAGCCAGCAGCACACGCATACGCCAACCACCACTAAATTCTTTGTACGGTCTTTTTAAATCTTGACTGCTAAAACCAAGTCCATGTAATACTTCCTCTGCTTTATGCTGGATATTGTATCCATCTAACACATCTAATTCATGAAGTGCATCTGTATATTTAATAAGTAGGTCATTGTTATCTGAATCATTTTCGAGTGCTATACCAAGTGCCTCAATCTCTTTTTCGAGTGCTCTAACGCGTTCGAAAGCGCCGAGTGCAACTTCTGTAATCGTTTCACTGGTATCAAAACTTAATAAATCTTGGTGTAAATAGCCAATGGTGGTATCCCTGCTTTTTTCAACGGTACCTTTCGACGGCGTATATTCACCTACCAATACTTTTAATAGGGTAGACTTCCCAGTTCCATTGTAACCAATAAGACCAATACGATCACCAGGTTGAATATGCCATGTTGCTTCTTCTACAATAACCCTAGCACCAAATTCGAACGTTACATTTTGTAAACCAATAAGCATATCAAGACAGTTTTTGTGGCTGCAAAGGTAGCCCCAAATTTTATATCCTAAACCTACTTATTTGGTTTGTATTCAATAATAATTTTGGCGTTCTTTTTTTCGTCTGAAGTTAAAAATATCTCTTGTCTTTTTTTGCCAATGGTTACTACCATAACGGCCGTGTTGGGTGGGATTTCTCCAAGGTTTTCAGCCACCAAAATTAATTCATGTGAAACAGGGCCACTACTACAATTAAAGGTGTAGGTGAGTGGCTGGTAATTAAGTTTCCCTTTTTTGATTACCTGCTCGCCATTATGGTACAAACTAATGGTATCATTATCAATGGTTCCATTATCTATAAGTTCAACTTTAACTTCAGGTTCTGTACTAATAATTCTTTTCATTAAAAAGTTTTCTCTGTTGACTAGCACTTTAGCTTGTTGCGCAGTATTAGTAGATTTTTTATCATTGTTAGATACGACTACTTCATTGTTAGCAGGCAATTCAACAATTGATTCTTTTTTCTTTTTTAATTTATCCGTTTCAGTAGTAATGGAAGGCTTAACAATTGGCTTTTTTGGGGTAATTGGAGTCTGTGGTTTTGGATGCGCTAAAAAATCTTCTAATTCGAAATCACTTTTTAAAACACGCTCTAGGTATACCTTTCCAGTGCCACAATCTTTTTTATTTTTTGCATTGGATGAAATAAATGTGCCTTGCAATACTTCTAATTTTCCAATTTTTACATAATCTAAATAGCAGGTCATTAGACAGGGTTCGCTATTTTTACCAATTTTTAATTCTACTAATTTAATTTCTTTTAAAATTAGATTTTTAGTGCTTTCTGTATAAATCCCTTGCATCGTAGATTTCCCGAAAAAAACAGAAGATTTATAGGAGTAGGTAACACCCTTAGTGCTATTATTTGATTGCTGATCTATTTGAACCTCGTATTTATACATTTCCTCCTCAGCATCATCCCTAAAAATGCCTGAAGAGGAACTAAAATAACCACGCCATATCCCTGTAAGTTTTTGGGCTTGCAGGTTTGAAATCAAGAGCATTAAAGAAAATAGGATAAAAGTCAATCTCATTGGTACAAATGTAAGCTCTTATAAAAGTATTATAATCTAAAGAAGCGTTAAAACGAAAAACTCACCGCTTTCCTTTATTTTTGCACAAGTAACCCATTAGCGGTTAAACAGTTAAGTTAGACCTATGATAAATATAAAATTTCCAGATGGGGCCGTTAGGCAATATGAAGCGGGTATTTCTGCCGACGGCATCGCAAAATCGATTAGTGAAGGACTCGCCAGAAAAGTATTAGCTGCCTCTGTTAATGGAGAAGTTTGGGACAGCACAAGACCCATTACTTCTGATGCTTCTTTGCAATTATTAACCTGGGATGATGATGCAGGAAAAAATACTTTTTGGCATTCATCTGCGCACTTAATGGCAGAGGCTGTTGAAGCATTATACCCGGGTGTAAAATTTTGGGTAGGGCCTGCACTTGACAAAGGATTTTATTATGATATTGATTTAGGGGATCGTCATTTAATAGAGGATGATTTAATTGCGATCGAAAGAAAAATGAATGAGCTCGCAAAAGCAGCCAATACATTTAATAGAAAAGAAATTTCAAAAGCGGATGCGATTGCATATTTTACTGAGCGTAATGATCCATACAAATTAGATTTATTAGAAGGATTACAAGATGGCAATATTACACTCTATTCACAAGGTAATTTTACCGACTTGTGTAGAGGGCCACATATCCCTAATACAGCTGCCATTAAAGCCATTAAACTAACCAATATTGCGGGTGCCTATTGGAAGGGTAATGAAAAAAATAAAATGCTAACACGCTTATATGGCGTGACTTTCCCGAGTCAGAAGGAATTAGATGCGTATCTTTTAATGCTGGAAGAAGCTAAAAAAAGAGATCACCGAAAAATAGGTAAAGAACTAGGTATTTTTACCATGGATGATGATGTGGGTCAAGGCCTTCCTTTGTGGTTACCAAATGGTACCATTATTATTGAAGAGTTAGAAAAATTAGCCAAGCAAACCGAAGAAGTTGCTGGATACAAACGCGTGGTTACACCGCATATTGCGAAAGAAAGTATGTACCTCACCAGTGGTCACTTACCTTACTATGCAGATAGTATGTTTCCACCTATGGAACTAGATGGTACCAAGTATTATTTGAAAGCCATGAACTGTCCGCATCACCATAAAATATTTGATGCAGAACCTAAGAGCTATAAAGATTTACCATACCGTATTGCAGAATATGGAACCTGTTACAGGTACGAACAAAGTGGTGAATTATTTGGACTCATGCGTGTGCGTTGCTTACACATGAATGATGCGCATATTTATTGTAACAAAGAACAATTTGCTGCTGAATTTAGAGCGGTAAATGATATGTATACCAAGTACTTTAAAATATTTGGTATTGATAAATATGTGATGCGTTTAAGCTTACACGATCCATCTAAATTAGGCGCAAAGTATGTAGATGAGCCTGTTTTATGGAAGGAAACGGAAGCCATGGTGCGCCAGGTACTCATCGAATCTGAGATCCCTTACGTTGAAGTTCAGGACGAAGCAGCGTTTTATGGCCCTAAAATTGATGTTCAAATTTGGAGTGCTATTGGTAGAGAATTTACCCTTGCCACCAACCAAGTAGACTTTAATTCTGGTAATAAATTCAAATTAAGCTACGTTAACCAAAACAATCAGCCAGAAGTTCCACTTATTATTCACCGTGCACCACTGGGTACCCACGAGCGTTTTATTGGATTCTTACTGGAACATTATGCGGGTAAATTCCCGGTATGGCTATCTCCTTTACAGGTAAAAATATTACCAATTTCCGACAAGTTTATGGCGTTTGCCGAATCGGTTAAACAACAGTTAAAAGCAGCAGGGGTAAGGGTTGAGATAGATGATAGATCCGAAAAAATTGGTAAAAAAATTAGAGATACCGAACTTCAGCGCGTACCATATATGCTTGTAGTGGGCGAAAAAGAAACCCTAGAAAACAAGCTTTCTGTGCGCAGACAAGGTAAAGGTGATTTAGGGATGCAGGACACACAGGTATTTATCGATGCAATTATTCAGGAAATTCATGAACGTAAATCCGGCGAATAGCCCAAATAGCTTTACCTTTATCCTTCAAAATATTATTAACAAAACAAGTTTTAATGGCATTACCACCAAGAGGCGGCGGAAGATTTAACCCAAGGTTCCTAAGACAACAAGAACCAGAACACCGAATTAACGACAGAATTAGAGTACCACAGGTACGTTTAGTAGGCGATAACGTAGAAGTTGGCGTTTATTCTACACAAGAGGCACTTAAAATTGCTCAAGAACAAGAATTAGACCTCGTTGAAATTTCTCCAACCGCAGATCCCCCAGTTTGTAAGGTAATAGATTACAAAAAGTTCTTATACGAGAAAAAGCGCAAAGAGAAGGAAATGAAAGCCAACTCTAAGCAATCTGAAATAAAAGAAATTAGATTCACACCAAGTACCGATGACCATGACTTTGACTTTAAGGCTAAACATGCCGAAAAGTTCCTTAAAGATGGTAACAAGGTAAAAGCATACGTACAATTTAAGGGTAGAGCCATCATGTTCCAAGACAGAGGCCAATTACTACTCCTAAAATTTGCGGAACGCCTAGCAGAGGCTGGCACCCTAGAAAGTATGCCTAAATTAGAAGGTAAGCGTATGTTTGCCATTTTTACCCCTAAAACAGGTAAAAAGAAATAGTTGCTCAAACAGGAGATTATCCATAATTTTGCTTCCCAATTTCCCAAACGGCTCAACAAGTGTCTCGCCTGTGCAAGACCGCCAGTAGGGTGTAATCTTTAACTAGATTATTAACATGCCAAAGGTAAAAACAAACTCAAGCGCGAAAAAGCGTTTCAAAGTCACTGGTAGTGGTGAAGTAACATTCCAAAAGCCGTTTAAAAGGCACATCTTAACCAAAAAATCAAAAAAACGTAAGAGAGCACTAAACAAAAAAGGTTTAGTTGGTTCTACTAACAAAGACTTCGTTCTTCGTTTATTGCGTCTTAAAGGTTAATATTTAAGGTTAATTCTTTAGAAGTACCACGCACAAACAACATTACTAAACAGCAAATACCAAATAGGTAAGCGCTTTCAAACAAATTAATATGCCACGTTCAAAAAATGCAGTAGCATCGAGAGCTAGGAGAAAAAGAATTCTTAAGCAAGCTAAAGGCTTCTACGGTAAACGTAAAAACGTTTATACAGTAGCCAAAAATATCGTTGAAAAAGGTTTAACCTATGCGTATGTAGGGCGTAAACTTAAGAAGCGTGAATACCGTCAATTATGGATTGCACGTATCAACGCAGCGGTTAGACAAGAAGGACTTACTTACAGCCAATTTATCAATAAATTGAGCCTTAAAGGTATTGAACTTAACCGTAAAGTTTTAGCAGACCTTGCCATGAACGAGCCAGCTAGCTTCAAAGCTTTAGTTGACCAAGTTAAATAAGGTAGCTTACGCAAAAAAATAATATAAAAAAACCGAGTAGTATTATACTGTTCGGTTTTTTTATTCGTTAATAGATCAATTATTTCAAAATATTGTCGTTCACCCCTTTTAAAAGCCAACATGTAAATGAACAATACGTATACCTCGCTCGTAAACCAAACATTCCACTTTCCACAAGAAGGTTTTGAATTAAATGACAATGGTTATTTACAGTTCAATGATTTAGACTTAAAAAAAATCATTGAAAAGCATGGTACGCCTTTAAAGTTAACATACCTACCAAAAATTGGTATGCAAATTAACAAGGCAAAAGATATGTTTAAGGCCGCTTTTAAAAGGCATAAATATGAAGGTGAATATTTTTATTGCTATTGCACTAAAAGTTCACACTTTTCCTTTGTTGTAGAAGAGGCCCTAAAGCATAATATCCACTTAGAAACTTCTTACGCTTACGACATTGAAATTATTAATCGTTTGTATCAGCGCAGAAAAATTAATAAGGATACCTACATAATTTGTAATGGCTATAAGCAAAAGTCTTACACATCTCGTATTACCAAACTTATCAATACCGGATTTAAAAATGTTATTCCAATTTTAGACAATAAAGAGGAATTGATGGCCTATAAACGAGGTGCCAAACAACCATTTAGAGTGGGCATTAGAGTTGCCGCAGAAGAAGAACCGAACTTTCCATTTTATACCTCTAGACTAGGTATACGCGCAAAAGATATTTTAGAATTTTATGTAGATGATATTGAAGGTTTCGAAGATAAGTTTCAATTAAAAATGCTTCATATCTTTTTAAATAAAGGTATCAAGGATGATATTTATTATTGGTCTGAACTTAATAAAATCATCAACCTTTACTGTCAATTAAAAAAGATTTGTCCAGAATTAGACTCTATAAATATTGGTGGTGGATTTCCAATCAAACACTCCTTAGGTTTCGAATATGACTATCAGTTCATCATCAATGAAATTGTAAGTAATATTAAAAAGGCTTGTAAAAAAGCGAAGGTTCCTATGCCAAATATCTATACTGAATTTGGCAGCTACACCGTAGGTGAGAGTATGGCACATATCTACAGCGTACTAACAGAAAAAAATCAGAACGATAGAGAGTGCTGGTATATGATTGATTCATCTTTCATTACAACACTTCCAGATACCTGGGGTATTGGTGAAAAGTTTTTGATGCTTCCTGTTAATAAATGGGATAACGAATACCACCGAGTAGTATTAGGCGGTATTACATGCGATAGTCACGACTATTACGATTCCGAAGAACATATCAATGAAGTGTTTTTACCTAAATTAAAAACCCTAGATCCCAAAGACCTAGATTCCAATAAAGAACCATTGTACGTTGGATTTTTCCATACCGGTGCATATCAAGATCAAATTAGTGGCTATGGCGGTATTAAACACTGCTTAATTCCTTCCCCTAAACACGTGATTGTCGAAAGAGATAGAAATGGCAAGCTAATCGAATGGGTATACGCTAAGGAGCAAACTGCGCAATCAATGCTTAAAATTTTGGGGTACCTGCGTTAAACGCTTCAAAAACAGTGAGAATAGTAGGGTAGGTCTGAATAAAGTATTGAGGTAACTGTTCCCTAGGAACCCACTCAATCTTTTCAATGTCTTCTTCGGTTTGAGGAACGAGTATATCATTTGCTAAAGACAGCATTGAAAACCAGTGCGTCTGTTTTACGACGTCTTTGTTAAGCCATGTATCAAAATATGGATGGGTAGTGGTACAAATAAACGGCCCAAGTTCGAGTGATTGTAGCCCTGTTTCTTCCCTAACTTCCCTAACAGCACAATCAGGTATTGATTCACCAACATCCAGCTTTCCTTTGGGTAAATCCCAAAAGCCACGCCTAAATATCAGCAAAAATGCCCCCTCGTTGTTTTGCACGAGCCCACCAGCTGCTGTAATTATAGGTTGTTCCATTGTGCATCAAATGTCTACTATTTTTTGAATTGTTCGAACAATTTATTCTAAAATAGACCCTAAATTTGAAGCATGACAAACGAGATAGCCGTTGCAGAAAAGTTACTACAAGTAGCAGCCGTAAAATTAAGCCCAAACGACCCCTTTACTTGGGCAAGTGGTTGGAAGAGTCCTATTTATTGCGATAATAGAAAAGTACTTTCCTTTCCGTATGTAAGAGACTTTATTAAAAGTGAAATGTGTAATGTGATCTTCGAAAAATTTGGAGAAGCAGATACGTTAGCAGGTGTTGCTACAGCCGGTATTCCATGGGGAGCCATGGCTGCAGATCAACTTAAACTTCCATACATCTATGTTAGACCTAAACCAAAAGAACACGGCTTAGGCAATCAAATAGAAGGCGCTTTTACACCTGGTCAAAAAGTGCTCGTGATAGAAGATCTAATTTCTACGGGTAAAAGTTCTTTACAGGTAGTGGATGTATTAAGAGCAGCAGGCGCAGAAGTAGTAGGGATGGTCGCTATTTTTACGTACGATTTTGCACAGGCATCAGAAGCATTTGCAGCAGCAAAAGTCCCCTTTGTTTGTTTAACCAATTATCCTTCTTTAATTACACTTGCCGTAGAAAAAGGATACGTTACTAAAGAGCAAGAAAGTATTTTATTAGAATGGCGTAACAGTCCATCCACTTGGACAGGAAAATAATACGATGAAAAAAATAATCATTCTCGCAACACTTCTTTTTAGTTTTTATAATGGCATTGCACAATCTGCGAAAGCAGAATGGGTTATATTAAAATCGAACAATTTAAAATGTTGGGCGTGTAAAGACGTGCTTGACAAATACTTAACCAAGGAGAAAGAAAATACGGATGGTGGTATTGTGCAGTGGAAAATTAATTTGCTACAAGGCGAATTGCGCGTTCAGTTTTTACCCGATCGTACCAGCGCCGACGAAGTAAGGGTAGCTGTTAACAATGCAGGCTTTGACACAGACATTGATAAGGCCTTAGACGAAGCATATAAAAAATTACCGCCAAGTTGCAAAAGAGCAGCAGAAGGAGGAGGGCCTCAGTTACGAAAGCCTTGCCATATAAAACCCTATTTATAAACTAATGGTTTGCCTTGTTTCGTAAGTAAAAGGAACATCAATAAAAATAGATCCTTTACCAATTTTTGTTTTCCCTTTTACTTTAATGAGTACCTCTTTATTCATAAGAAGTGAAAACGCATTTTTAAATACACCACCCATTGACACTCGCATACGTGAAGGGAGTTCAAAGTTTTGTTTTTTGGGAATATGCATAAGTGTATCTAGTGCATATTTACCAAGGTATCTGTTATCTATATAAACATCACAGTCAACTTTTTTTAAATCTACTTTAAAATTATTTGGATTGAAATAAACAAGATTTAAGGATAGATCGAGGTATTCAAACCCGACATTATCAACTTTTACGTTATTGAGTCCTTTGTATTCAAAACCTTTTGGAGTTGAACAACTCAATATTAGCAACAAGGGCAAACAATAAAATAGACAAAATCGTTTCAATTGAATTATTTTGCACAAAGTTAACTGGATAGTTCAAGGGAACTAGTATTTAGTGTTAAAATTAATGAATGCAACCATTAAGAATTGAATCTCAATATTTTGGATCGATCCATTATATCCAACAAATTGCTAGGGCAAATGCCGCAGTAATTGATATACATGAACCTTTCAAAAAAATGAGTTACCGCAATAGAACTACAATTATCAGTGCACAAGGCCCCCTTTTATTGACGGTGCCGTTGCAGGCGGGGAGAGACCAAAAATCACCCATGCAAGATGTAAAAATTTGCTATAGGCAAAACTGGCCTAACAAGCATATGAAGACATTGGCTTCTTGTTATAGAAGATCTCCATTTTACGAATATTATGAAGATGCCATAAGCCAGTTACTGAATAATAAGCCTATTTATTTAGTAGACCTAAACATGCGTATTATAAGCTGGTTATCTTCAGCACTTAAAAGTGAATTTAACATTTCAAAAACAAATGAAACGCTACCATATGTAGACCCTCATTTTATTGATGTTAGAGATTCTTCTAATTCGATAGCAACCATTCAAAATGTTGCATATCAAGACTATCCACAAGTTTTTATGGATAAACAATCCTTTATACCCAATGCAAGCATTTTAGACCTCTTGTTTTGCATGGGTTCAACATCAAATATTTATTTGAAAGACAGTGGTTTATAGTCTTTTTGCATTTAATAATTTAGTAGATTTATGAAATAATATTTTAAACATTACTCCTTGAAATATGTCTAAGGGTAACCATATGAAGACACTTACACTTACACTTACAATTAGATTATTTTTTATTTTAATATGTATACTAGTTAGCGGCACGGTATATGCACAAGATTATTCCAATAAGGGTACAGATTTTTGGTTGGGATACGGATACCACGTGAGTATGTTTAACAATAATACGAATGGTGGACCACAGGAAATGATCTTGTATTTAACCTCCGATAAAAATGCAAAGGTTACCGTAGAAATTCCAGGAGTTGGATATACTGCTACCTACACCGTTACAGCCAATCAAACAACACTATCCAACCCTTTACCTAAATCTGGTGCACAAGATGCGCGCATAAATTCAACCGGTCTCTTAAAAAAAGGGATACATATAACATCGGATGTACCCATTGTTGCCTATGCGCATATTTATAATAGCGCTATTTCAGGTGCTACTTTACTGTTTCCTACCAACACCCTTGGTAAAGAATATTATTCTGTAAACTTTACGCAGTTATCTAATGAAAATAATAATTCAAACTCTTTCTTTTTTGTGGTTGCCACCGAAGACAATACAACCATCGAAATCACACCTTCGGCAGGCAATGTGAATGGTTTAGCTCCTGGTGTAGCTACAACCATACCTATTACGTTGAATCAAGGAGATGTATATAGTGTTTTTGGAACTGTATCTGGCAGAATAGGAACCGACTTAACAGGTTCTAAAATTAGATCTATAAGCACAGCAGGCTCTGTTGGATGTAAAAAAATTGCTGTATTTTCTGGATCTGGAAAAATAAGCATTGGTGGAACTGGGACAGGAAGTGCCGATAATTTAATTGCACAATCGTTACCAGCAGTTGCATGGGGTAAAAAATATTTGACTGCGCCTACAGGATCACAACCCAATAACTATTACCGTATTTGTGTAACTAACCCTAACACAGTCGTAAAATTAAATGGTTCCATTATACCCACTAGTAGATTAATGAATGGCTTTTATTATGAATTTTTTAATGGGAATTTTAATGGCGTTAGCGCATCTACAAATCCAGCAATTCCTAACGTAATTGAATCCGACCAACCCATTACGGTTGCACAGTATATGACAACACAAGGTGTAGATGGAAATTCAAATGCTGTACCAGGAGGTGACCCCGAAATGATTTATTTAAGTCCGGTAGAACAAACAATTAATAATATTACGCTATACTCTGCTAACAGATTTAATATTTTACAGAGCTATATCAATGTGATTTTGAAAAAGGGAGGAGAAAATAGTTTTACACTCGATGGTGTTATACAAACATCAAATTTTATAACGCACCCCGGTGATGCCAATTATAAATATGCCATTTTAAAAGTAAATACAGGGAATCATAACTTATATTCAGATACAGGATATAATGCCATTGCATATGGCTTTGGTGCAGCAGAAACATATGGATATAACGCAGGAACCAACGTAAAAGATTTTTCTCAAACAGCATCGTTTCAAAATCCATTTGGTCGAATTGATTCGGCTGTAACCTGTGTAAATACACCTGTTTCATTTTCTGTTCCACTAAATTTTACGCCTGTTAGTGTCAGATGGGATTTTAGTGCTGCAAAAAATATTACACCTTCTGCTGTAATTGGGCCAACAACAAATCCAATACCAGATAGCACTGTTTTTATCAATGGACAAAATATTAGTTACTACAGCCCAAATAAGTCTTTTTCATTTACAGCGTCTAATAGTGCTGCACTAAGAGATACGATAAAAATGTACACAACTTCAACTACACCTGATGGATGCGGTAGTACAGAGCAATTGGTTAGTATACCAGTTAAAGTAAACGATAAACCAGCATCTAATTTTACATTCACCCATGCAGGATGTTTACAAGATTCAGTTTACATTACTGCTCCAGTAACAAATGCAATTAAGTGGTTATGGGATTTAGGAAATGGTAATAATCTAGTTAATCTTAACAATACAGTAAGTCCTATCAGGTATTCAATTGCCAATAATTATACCATAAAATTACGCGTGGTTTCGGATATTGGTTGTGCTTCTGATGACGCTACAGCAACCGTATCTATTAGTGATAAACCGGTGGCAAATTTCACAGCACAAAATATAAGATGTATTAATGCGCCTGTTAAATACACGGATGCCTCTACAATAGGAGTGGGCTCCATTGGTAAATGGATTTGGAATACTGATAATGGTTCTGGTGCATACACAAACACTTCTAATGCAGATCAAAATATTACTTATCCAAATTTTGGAACCAAGGATGTGCGTTTATTAGTAGAATCTAGCACTGGGTGTAAGAGTGATACTTTTAGATTAGCAAATCCAGTGTTTGTTCATACGTCACCTAAACCTGGTTTTATAATTCCCGAAGTATGCTTAAATGATGCAAACGCGGTTTTTACAGATAGTACAGCATCTGCAGATGGTGCTACTAATTTTTCGTACCAGTGGAATTTTAATGCGGGCAGCCCTGCTATTACACCAGGCCCTACTTATACGCCTGCGCAGTTAAC
>CAMDLR010000035.1 GCA_945901845.1 Sediminibacterium ginsengisoli
GGATGACTAATAAAAGTGACACACAACTCACAGCTAGCAAAACGTATAAAACAAATTCATTCATACCTAAAATTTTAGAATTCAAATATACGCGCAGGGTCCTCCACCTATTGGAGTAGTGAGATATTTAACAAAAAAATGTAAAGGATTATTGTAAACTGGCACAGGCTAATAAAGTAGCAGCATTTGCAGATGGATCAATATCCGCTACTTCTATTTTTTGAATCAATAATTCTGGATTTTCTCTATTATTGGCTCCCTTTAAATACAACTTATCGTAGTAGGTTAGTAAAACACTAAAGCTACTTACAACATCATCTTCAATTAAAAAATTAATCGCCGTTTTTGTCTCTAAGCCTCCCAATCTTTTTTTAATTCGAAGTATCGCGGTCATCAATTTATCTTTTTCAAATTTACCATACCCACTAACAATAAATTGAAGGCGCTCAGAAAAAGTAATATCTAAAAAATAAACTTTGCTCTTTCGCATTTGCTCAAATAATGGTGCAGGAATATTAACAAGACCTATACGCCTGCTTTCATCTTCTACCCAAACATAAGCATGCTCAGTATGTATTTTAAAAAGTAATTGTGCTAATATATTTTCGAACTGTTCTTGCGAAGGTTGTATGGGTTGACCCAAATTTCCAAACGCAGAACCTTTATGGTGTGCTAGCCCTTCTAAATCAATAATGGGCTCTTTTAATGCTTGAAGCGCATGCAAGGTTTCTGTTTTACCAGATCCCGTAAATCCACCCAACACTTTACATTGATACGGTATAGTAAACTGAGCCAGAACCCAGTTCCGATAGGCTTTATAGCCGCCAGCTAAGGTATATACTGTATAGCCATATAAATCTAAAAGCCAGGCTACACCTGCGCTGCGCATCCCACCGCGCCAACAGTGCACAAGTACCAGTTTATTGTTTGGGTCAGGGCTAGCAGCGAGTATCGCCTCTACTTCACTTACCATCGCAGCCATTTTTACGCCAAAATAGTTAAGCCCTAATTTGATGGCAGGCTGTTTACCTTGTTGTTTATATGCGGTACCCACAACTTTTCGTTCTTCATCAGAAAATAGGGGTAAAGAATATGCGTTTTTCATGTGGGCATGCGCATACTCCGATGGGCTTCGTACATCCAAGATTGGATGCTGTTCCATCATGGAAACAAATTCTGTTATAGATATACGTTTTACAGCCATCCTTACAAATATAAAGAAACGCCGCTAGATAGCTTTTTTTCTATTCACTAAATAAACACCCGAAAAAATAAGGACGGCTGCTGCTCCTTTGATGATTGTAAAATGTTCATCAGCAAAAACCATTGCAATAATTGTTGCAAAAACAGGTTGGGTGTATATGTATGCCCCCGTTACGGATGGGCCTAATTCAGATAACCCATATACCGTAAATAAATAGGATAAAAAAGTAACCAGGAGTACCACAAATGCAAGTGCTAACCATTGTGGCGGTCCAAACATAGACCAATCGGTAGCTACAAAATCAGGTAGGGCAATGGGCAAAATAAAAATAGTACCAAATGTAAATACCCAACGCAACACATGAAGTGCATTGTACTTTTCCATCAGGGGTTTTACAAGCACCATGTAAAAAGCATAGGAAATTGCATTTACAAGTATAAACAAATCTCCAAGCAAACTACTGCTATTACTAGATTGTACGTCTTTTACAAGTACGAGTAAACTAGCGCCGCCAATACCAAGCGCTAGTCCAAAAAATTTATTGATGCTAAATTTTTCATGGAGCAACCAAATAGCAATGATGGTAATAAATATGGGTGTAGCTAATGAAAGCAGTGAACTATGAATGGCAGATGTTAATGCCAGTCCTTTGACAAACATAATTTGATTGATGGCAACACCCGTTATACCACAAAGTATAAATAAAGGAATATCTTTTTTATCAATAGAAACTTTAGAAGGTTTAAATAACAATAGAGACCAAAATAATACAAGGCTCACCACAACGCGAACCACATTTAATGAATAGGGTGCTAAATATTGTGGTGTAATTGTTTTAATAACCGCATAGCCAGCACCAAAAATTAAATTGGCAATTAATACTGCAATATGTGCCTTTGTCTTTGAATTCATGAAGCAAATATAAAGCAATGCTTGTCTGCTTTTTCATTTAGAGTAACAACGTCAAATGTAGACTGATCCATCATTACAGCCATTTGCTGATTAGCAAGAGAAGTGGCCAAATATTCCTGTTCTGTTTGACCAGGCGTAGGCACCAATATCATTTTTTTATGCAGCGGTAACAGTTCCATAAGTGTAGAATAACCACTGCGGCACACCACAAACTCAGATTGTAAAATAATGTCTAGTAAATCTTGGCCACATGCATAACGAAGCTTGGTCAATGAATCTTTTATTTCATAATGATTGGGTAAATCGGAAGGTCTACCTTCTATCAGTATAGAAGCTGATTGTAATTGGTGCGCCTCTGATTCAATTATATGTTGCAACATACTTCTTTGAGGCTCGGGACCTGATAACAAAAAACAGTACTTGTATTTTATGGGAAGCGCAGTAGTGGATGCGTTTTTTAAAATACTAAATTGACTGAGTGGCCCAATATAGGTAACGGGTATATTGGGCATAATAGCAGGGTGAGACAAATCAGCTGCAAAGCCAGGGTAACCTAGCATATCAGGAATCCAGCACTCAGAAAATTTATGAATAAAATAGTACTGTACTTTTTGAATGGCTCTTTCTGCCCATGTAAAAGGTGCTTTAACAAACAACTGATGGGTTATAAAAGTAGTTTTTAAACGAGCATGAAATAGCCCATACCTATTATCTGAAATGACATGATCAAAGGCATTCGCATTTGTCTGCAGCCACCTGTGTTCTTTATAAATTGCCAATGCCATTTTAGGTAACTGAAAAAATAAAGCAAACGGAAGCCACCAAGCTTTTTTACTATACCTGATATTGTATTTAGGGATTGATACATACCTCGTAGTAGGAAAATAATATTGTAATAATTTTTTTTGTGCGCCATCTGCAGCGATGGTAACGGAGTGTCCCTTTTCTATGAAATCGTGGATAATAGGTACGCACCTAGAAGCATGTCCAAGCCCCCAATCGAGTGGGGCAACTAAAATACGTTGTATGGAAGCCTCTGTTTTAATGGTAAATGGGTGATTTTTTACGTAATTTAGTATTCAATTATGAAACACAGTCTTCTTAAAATTATTATCATCACGCTTATGATTGCTGTTTCGGCATCTGCCTGCAGCGTATTCAAGCCAGGCTACCAAAGAAAAGGTGGCTGCGGCTGCGCAAAAGATGTTAGATAATGCTACCAGAATTTAACGTACAGGGCACTTAGCAACATGAGTATGATTACAATCAGTACGAGCGTTGATTTGCTTACCTTAAACATACTTGCATCAATTTCGAATGCTTTAGGATTCACTTTAGGTCCTGCCATACTTACAATGACCATTATTATTATGGTAAGCACAAACGACCAACCCATATTTATTAAAAACGGAATTTCGAAAGCGCCGCTTTTATTGAGGTATGCCGTGTACATGATATTATCGGTTCCAAACAGAGGAATAGCATAGCTATTAAAAAATATAGCTAATAAAAACCCAGTGATCAAACCTGTCATGGCGGCTGCACCAGTAGTTCGCTTCCAGAAAAATCCAAGCATAAACATGGCAAATACCCCTGGACTAATAAAGCCAGTATACTTTTGAATAAATGTGAAACCACCTTCTCCACCAATACCCAATAAATCTTTCCAAGTAAATATAACCGCTATAAACATTGAAATAAAAACAGTTAAACGGCCCGTCCATACCAACTTTTTTTCATCGGCCCCTTGGTTGATGTATTTTTTATAAATATCCAATGTGAAAATGGTTGAAATACTATTTGCTTTGCCAGCAAGTGATGCAACGATAGCAGCCGTTAGTGCAGCAATAGCTAGCCCTTTTAAACCAGCTGGTAAAAAAGCAAGTATCGCAGAATAGGCGCCATCTTTTCCGCCTTCAAAGCCTGCTAACTGACCATTTTTATACAACACAAACGCTGCAATACCCGGAAGCATTACAATAACGGGCATAAATAATTTCATGAAGCCAGCAAATAAAATTCCTTTCCTAGCTGTTTCCAATTGTGCACCCAGTGCACGTTGTGTGATGTACTGATTACAACCCCAATAATTTAAATTTAAAATCCATTGGCCCGCAAAGTACATGGCAATACCTGGTAAAATAATATACTTATCTCTTGCCAACTGCCCAGCAGCACTCATATCGGTATTGTTGGGTTTTGGTAAAATTAAATGAAAGTGTTCTGGCGCTTGCGATAACAAGGTTTTAAATCCTGCTAGTGCATTACCATCTATTACATTGTTGATTCGTTGATCTACAATTTGTAATGCCATATATACGGTTGCAAAACCGCCAATAATTAATACAGCCACTTGAATAACGTCGGTATATCCAATAACTTTCATACCCCCAAGGGTAATAATCAATGCCATTAACATAAGTCCAATCATGACTACGTGTAAGTAATCACCACCCAATAAACCATTGATTGCAACAGCGCCTAAATATAGTATTGAAGTGAAGTTTACAAACACATACAACAACAACCAAAATATGGCCATTACAAGCGCCACTGATTCGTTATACCTCGTTTTTAAAAACTGAGGCATGGTGTAAATCTTATTTTTGAGGTAAATAGGAATAAACCAAACGGCAATAATTATTAAACCAAGTGCTGCAATCCATTCATAGGCTGCAATCGCAATGCCTACAAAAAAACCTTCACCACTCATACCAATAAACTGCTCCGCAGAAATATTAGAGGCGATTAACGAGGCTCCTATAGCCCACCAAGTAAGGGATCCTTCGGCTAAAAAAAAGTCTTGCGATGCCGATACGGTATCCTTTTTTTTGCGGTACACCCAATAACCATAACTAGCAACCATTAAAAAATAGAGAACAAAAACAATTTTATCTGATAGTGCTAATGAACTCATAAATGATTACTAGTTATGGTTGTAAAATTTTGTTGGGGTATTCAATTTATTTATTCAATTGTTTTATAATCCTTAAAAATCTTAACTGGTGCAGCTTCTGCTAATGTTCTAAATGATTTCCATGCGCCATCAAAAAACTTATTGGCGCGTATAATTACTTCGCCAACTTTTTGCTCAGCAAATGTGATAAGCCTGTCTTCTTGTGCGCCAGGCACTACCGGTTTACCCATTATTGTCATTCTAGCTTCACCAAATACACTACTTACCGTTACTTGCGGTATGTTTCCGTAACCTTGTTTGGTTTGTGGTTTACCATTCAGCATTTCTCTAATCGCTTTCAATTCATCTTTAACAACCGTTACTGTTTTGCGAATCGTATCGGCTGCTTTTTTATCCATGTCTCTTAGATTAGCCTCAATTTTTGCAATGATGCCATCTGCTTCTGTCATTCGCTCATTTAAGGTATTTAGTTTCTCGGTGGTTTTATCAAGTCTTGCATTTGCTTTTCTGATCGCATCGCGCACTTCTTTTGAAGTAGGCGCATATGGATCATCGTTAACTACAAGCATGGTACTATCAGAAAAATTACGACCAACGCTTACCACTACTTTATAGGTACCTGGATCTACTGGTAAACCTGGTGCTTCTTGTGGTGCACCGCCACCAAATCCTGCACCACCACCCATTCTGCCACCTCTACCGCCACCACCACTTGCACGTAAACCACGACCTTCCATACCCCAGAAATATCTATTATAGCCAGAATCTGTTTTTGTACGAATTGTTCTTACGAGTGTATTGCTAGCATCATAAAAACGAAGCATAGCTGTGTCTCCGATAGCATTTTTACCCGTATCAGACGCTGCTTTATTTACATAAAAACTAATTGGTAGTCCGGCTCTTTTATTTTCACCCTCATACGTACCCCAAACGCTATATTCAATACCCATTGCGTTTTTACGGTGTGCTTGATAACCAGCTGGTGCATTAAATACGGTTACTTTACTCGAAAATACTTTACCCATATTTGCTGCTGCTTTTCTTAAGCCGCCAATATCATCCAATACATATAGCGCTCTACCAAAAGTTGCAATAACTAAATCGTTTTCTCTTTCTTGAATCGCTAAATCATACGTTGAAACAGAAGGATATTCATTTTTAAATTGTTGGAATGTTGTAGCGTTATCAAGACTAATCCATAAACCTTGCTCTGTTCCAACAAAAATTAAATTAGGTTGTGTTGGGTCTTGTAAAACACATAGTGCGTATCCAATTACTTTTTTACCTTCTAAAATATTAGTCCATGTTTTTCCAAAATCGGTGGTTCTAAAAACAGTAGGCTTCATATTACCTCTTCTGTAATCGTTGGCCACTACAAAAGCTTCCCCTGCATTAAAACGTGAAGCGCGAATTTGTGGAACCCAAGCACCTAGTGGCATTCCAGGGATTTTGCCTCTAAAATTGGTCCATGTTTTTCCGCCATCTTGTGTTAATTGCACATTACCATCATCGGTACCTGCCCAAATAACGCCTTGTTGTTTTGCAGAAGGTTCGATACAAATAACCGTACAATAATTTTCGGCACCGGTAATGTCTACGTTTAAACCACCATTATTAGACTGATCCATTTTTGCACTATCGCGCGTTGTTAAATCGTCTGAAATTTGCGACCAAGAAGCTCCTTTATCAGAACTCTTATTTACAAATTGTGACCCATAATAAATTGTTTTTTTATCAAATGGATCTTGCGCAATCGCGGCGTTCCAATTAAATCGCTGACGAACGCCAGGTGCTGGACTTGGTGGACGAATGCTCCACTCTTCACCAGTTGCAATATTATAACGACCTACAGAACCACCCTGACTCATGCTATATACCCAGTTTGCATCTTCAGCATCTGGAACTACATCAAAACCATCACCACCGCCAACACCTTGCCAGTATGCATTTCTAATGCCGCTGTTTACCCACACATAGGCAGGACCGTGCCAGCTTCCGTTATCTTGTAAACCACCCATTACATTGTAAGGGATTTTATTGTCAACATTAATATGATAAAATTGTCCGAGTGGTAATTTTTCATCGAACTGCCATGTTTTACCACGGTCTCTTGAAATTCCAATACCGCCATCATTACCATCAATAATAAAATTTCCATTTTGAGGATGAATCCACCAAGCATGGTGATCTGGATGAATACCGCTATAAGGAATGACAGATTTAAATGTTTTACCAGCGTCTTCACTAACCGTAATCATTTGATTGATATTGTACAATCTGTTTTCATTGGTAGGATCAATAGCGATGTCTTGGAAATAAAATGCACGATTGGTTACCACCGAAGATTCACTATTTACAAGCTCCCATTTTAAACCACCATCTTCTGATTTATACAAACCATTTTTTGTTGCTTCTACAAGTGCATATACTCTGTTTGGATCGTTACGACCCACTGTAATACCTATGCGGCCTAGGTTTCCGTCTGGTAACCCATCTTCTTTGCCTAGTTTTTTAAATGTTTTACCACCATCATAAGTGACAAAAAATCCACTTCCTTTTCCACCACCTTGTAAACTCCATGGTGTTCTTTGGTGTTGGTACATATTTACAAATAACTTGTTTGGATTTACTGGATCCATTACCATATCACCTACACCACTCGTATCGTTGGTGTGTAAAATTATATTCCATGTTTGTCCACCATCTGTTGTTTTATACAAACCTCTTTCTGGATGTGGTACAAATGGATTACCCATCACACCCGCATATACAACATCAGGATTAGTAGGATCAATGATAATACGGTGGATGTTTCTAGTTTTTTCTAGGCCCATACATTTCCATGTTTTTCCACCATCGATACTTTTATAAATACCTTCTCCTAAACTCACAGAGTTTCTAGGATTACCCTCTCCGGTTCCAGCCCAAACAACACTTGGATTGCTTTGTGTAATAGCTACAGAACCAATATTTAAAATGGGTTGTTCGTCAAAAATTGAAGTCCAACTAGCACCACCATTTTCAGATTTCCAAACACCGCCACTAGCCGTTCCTAAATAAATAATATTAGGGTTTGACCATACCGCATCAATGGCAGTAACACGGCCACTCATACCAGCAGGACCAATACTTCTAGGTTTTAAAGTTTTAAAATGCTTCGCAATATCGATGTTTTGCGCGCTTGTGCAAAGAGCAATTACTAAAAATGTAAATGCGGAAAGGATTTTTTTCATAAATGGCGATTTTGTAACGGGTAATTTCCTAAATAATTAATCAATTTCCAAAAAACTTCGTTGAATGGCTAATTTAAATGGCTAAACTATTCAATCGTAAACCATGTATAACTTTCTGGCTCAATGGTTACAGTAAGCAGTAGCTCATGATTTCTGTTTAATGTATATTTTTTTGCGGTTGCTTTATCATCTTTGAATGCAAGTGTTGCGGTTGTGGTTAAACCGGTATAATAAAGGGGTACCGGTATGGTTCTGGTAATTTTTTCTTTGGTTGGATTGTACAGCATACCCAGCGCTTTTTGTTTTGAACTAGGGTCTACGTGGATGAGTCCATCCCAATCTCTTCCGTCTGCTCTTCGGAGCTGAATCATATCCGCATTCAAAATAGAGCGGTACTTTTTATACCAGTTAATGGTTTTTGCAACCATTTGTCGAGTAGTTTCTGTATCATACAATCTAGGTCCTCTATAACAGGCTTGCACACCCGCACCATAATACTGGATCATGAGTTGTTCATAATCCGTTAAATGCTCCGAAAGTGGTTCTAGCACTGCTCTTGGATCGGTTCCTTGGTAATTGGTTAATGGTACAAATCCCCAACTCATAGAAGCCGTTTTTTCGATGGTACCATCATGAATATTTTGTCTATTTAAAATACGTTGTTGCTCGCGTGGTAAGGAAAAATTAACTTCACGATAGCCAATAGCAATTTTGTGGGTGCCATCTAAAAAATACCAATCGGGGGCATTGATATATACGCCTCTTTCATTTAACCAATGGTACAATTCTTTTTGAATTTCCATTTGACGCCACTGCGAATCATTGTATCCTTTGTGGCCTGGGTGTGTTGTTGATGCGCATACATCACCCGGATAAGGACCATCATTTTCCCAAATATCAAATCCAGTTTTAGCAAAAAAGTTTTTTATTTTTTCTCTGTACGCGAGGCCCCACTTGCTTCCAAAGCAAGGAGCGTTACCAAAAAAAGCGCCGCCTGGTTTTCCAGTTTTAATATCTATTACATCGTCTTCATCAGAAATTCTTCTACTGCTAAATAGTGAATAACCGCCTAATAATATGCCACGCGTATGCGCATACTCTGTTAATCCTTTCCATCGTGCAATATTTTTTTGTGTGGTGTCTTCCATATTTAAGTGGCTACCAAAACTTAAAATCACAGCTTCGTAACCGGTAGCAACGCACTGATCAATGGCTGTTTTTACTTCATCGTCATTTTTACTAACGAGGTGCATGAATATTGGATTTTGCGCCGTCCAAGGTGCAACAGCTGTATACATTTTACGTATCATGAGTCCTCTACGCTGTCTATCATAACTATCCATGAGTAACTCGTGAGTACGCACCGATTTAAACAATTCATTAGGCTGCAAGTCAATACCAGGCGCCTTTTCAGGATAAATTTCTAAAAGGCATGGTGTTTGGTAATTATAATTTACCTGTGAAGTATATACCGAATCTGTTTTCCAATGCGTGGTTTGATCACTGATATCATAACGCATGGCATTGTTAAACGCATAATTGGTTTCTACATAAATGCCGTGCTGTTTTTTCATTTCTTCTGGCGATCCAACTACTGCACTTTCTTCTTCTACAAGTCCAAGTACTTCGTTAACAACTCTATCAAGTGCATGCGGTGTACTTGATGTATTTAATATAGAAATCCATTTAACAATAAGTGGTAAATGATTATAGAGTTCATAATGCACTTCAACTTTAATGCCATTAAGTTTTTGTGATGGATGCGCATAAGTAACAATTAATTCTTGTCCCGTTGGCGCGGCAGTGTGGTGTGCCCAACTTTTATTTTTCCAATTCAAAAATGGTTTGAGTGGCCCTGTTGTATGAGAAACATATTTAAAATCGTTTACGCCGGCCTTTAAAGTATCTGCAAGACCCGGTAAAATATATCCATTTTCTTTTTGGCCCACGAGTCCACCCACATTGTACAATACACCATCTAATACAACACGCGCTTCTGGTTTGATGGCACGTAATAGTTGTTGTTGATTGGTTAAGTTGGTATAATCGGTACAGGCAAAATTGGCACCAATGGTAAATTTTCGTCGCACTAAACCGTTGTTAAGTTCAACGGTATTACCCTTTTGTGTGATTACTGCCTTATAGGGCGAGGCGTCAATTAACCAATCTTGTGCGCGCACAACTACAGTTAGCTGCAATGTAACAAGGCAACTAACAAAAACTAATTTTTTAAAATTCATTCGGAGAAATTTAGGTATCCAAAATATAATGTCTATAAAAGTGCTCTGTCTAAATGCGTGTATCCACCATCTACATGTATCAGTTGTCCAGTGGTATGGCTTGATACTTCAGAAAGTAATACCGCAACCATGTTGGCAATTTCAATATCAGTGGTCATTCGGTTTTCTAATGGAATTTTTGCCGTGATACTTGCTAATTTTTCGGAAGGATTGTCAAAGGTTTGAATCCAAGTTTGATATAACGGCGTAAAACATTCGGCAACAATAACAGCATTTACGCGAATGCCATATTTTAATAATTCTACAGCCCATTCTCTCGTTAACGCGTTTCTGCCACCATTAGATGCTGCATACGCAGACGTATTGCCCTGACCCGTTTCTGCGGTTTTAGAACCAATATTTACAATAGCTCCTTTAGATTTTTTTAGTGCAGGTAACGCATGATGTGCTAATAAATAATAGTGCACTAAATTTTTATGTAATGAAGCTATAAATCCTTCATAGCTTCCATTTTCTAAGCCCACGCCATCATTTACGCCGGCATTGTTTACAAGCCCATCAATGGTTCCGAATGTAGCAAGTACGGTATCAATAGCTTGTTTACAAGCATTTGGATCTGTCAATTCTGCTTCAACGGCAAATGCTTTACCGCCAGCGGTTACTAGGGCATTTACGGCTGCTTTATTATCAGCTGCACTGCGGCCAATAATACAAACCGTTGCTCCTTCCTTTGCTAATACTTTAGCAATGCCATAACCGATGCCTTTAGCGCCACCCGACACAACAATCACTTTATTTGAAAGTCCTAATTCCATATTATATTATTGAGGAAGTGTAAATATTTTTTCAAGCATCGCCCATTTTTCTCCTGGCTTTGATCCTGGCATAGCCTGCTGGTATGTCCACATCAATGTTTCCCATTTTTGAACCACTTCATTTGCAGCGTCTGCCGCAGACTTTGCTTCAAAAGAAAAGTTTTCACCCGCTTCTAATACCATAAATAAACGATTGGCTACACAGTAAATATCCAAACAAGTAATGCCAGCAGTTTTAATGCTATCAATAATTTCTGGCCACACGTTTTGATGGTATGCTTTGTACTCCTCAATTAATGCAGGATCCTCTTTTAAATCGAGTGCTAAAAAATATTGTTGTGCTGCCATGTTTTTATTTTTTTGTATACGCAACCGCTGTTTGCTTACTAGTACCAAGTCCTTCAATTCCTAGTTCAATAACATCGCCTGGTTTTACATAAACCGGTTCTGGCTTAATGCCCAAACCTACGCCAGGAGGGGTTCCTGTGCTAATTACATCGCCCGGTAAGAGGGTCATAAACTGGCTTAAGTAATGCACCAAAAAAGGTATTTTGAAAACAAGATTTAACGTGTTACTATTTTGATAGGTTTTACCATTTACAGTTAACCACATTTTTAAATTGTTGACATCTGCAATTTCATCGGGGGTTGCTAAAAATGGTCCGAGTGGTGCAAATGTGTCACAACCTTTTCCTTTAGCCCACTGTCCACCTCTTTCTAATTGAAATTCTCTTTCGCTATAGTCGTTGTGTAAGCAGTAGCCTGCTACATAATCTAGTGCATCAGCTTCTTCTACATAAGAGGCTTTTTTACCTATAACAAATGCAAGCTCTACTTCCCAATCTGTTTTCACGCTATTTTTTGGAATAACAACACTATCGTTTGGACCACATAATGCCGTGGTAGATTTAAAAAATAAAACGGGCTCTGCTGGAATAGGTGCATTGGTTTCGAGACAGTGGTCTACGTAATTAAGGCCAATACAAATAATTTTTGAAGGCCTCGCAACGACAGAACCTAGTCTGGTTGCAGGATCCACAACCGGAAGGGATACGCCCGCAGCAACCGCAGATTCAATTTTTTCTATTTCATTGTTCGCAAAAAAAGCTTCGTTGTAATCAGCTACCACACTAGATACATCATACCAAATATCATTTATGATGATACCCGGTTTTTCATGTCCTTCTTGTCCAAATCTTATAAGTTTCATTGCTTGCTCTATTAAAATCTAAAAATTAATTATTGAGTTTTATAAATCCACCATCTATTGGATAGTCACATCCTGTAATAAATGAAGCTTCATCACTTGCTAAATAAAGTGCGAGGGCTGCTACTTCGCTAGGCTGTGCCATTCTACCAATAGGTTGTGATGCAGATAATTTTTCAAACATTTCTTGTTCTTTACCCGGATAATTTTTTGCAATAAATCCATCCACAAACGGTGTGTGCACGCGCGCGGGTGAAATAGAATTACACCTTATATTTTCATGCATGTAATCTTTTGCAACAGAAAGTGTCATGGCCATAACAGCGCCTTTAGCAGTAGAATATACAAAACGTTCAGCTAGTCCTACCCATGCAGCAATAGAAGCCATGTTAATGATAACGCCGCTTCCGTTGGCGCGAAAACCTGGTATAGCAGCAGCTATGCAGTGATACACGCCTTTTACATTGATAGACATCACCCTGTCAAAATCTGCTTCAGGTGTTGTGTCGGCTTTGCCAATATGTGCAACGCCGGCATTGTTCACTAAAATATCAAATGCCCCAATCGATGCAAACACTTTATTTACTTCATCTTTATTGGCAACATTACAAGCGTGTACACTCACTTTTCCGCCAGCAGCTATAATAGTTGATTCGGTATCAGCTGCGGCCTCTCTGGTTAGTTCTAACACATGCACTGCTGCTCCTTGTGCTGCAAAAGTGACGGCTATTGCTTTTCCAATACCACTACCACCACCGGTGATAACTGCTTTTTTATTAACTAATGAAAACATAAAAAATAATTATAAAGAAACGCCGCGCTTCCACGGTATAAAATCGTCTTGGTTTAATAGCACTGCTTTTGGAGTAACTTCTCCACTCGCTGCCTTAATGCAATATTCTAAAATTTCTACGCCCATTTGTTCAATGGTTTTTTCACCACTAATAATAGGTCCGCAATCAATATCGATAATGTCTTTCATTCTTTTTGCAAGAGATGAATTAGTGGCCACTTTAATGACCGGACAAACTGGATTACCTGTTGGTGTTCCAAGTCCGGTGGTAAATAATATCAGGGTGGCTCCTGCTGCTGCCTTACCAGTAGTAGCTTCTACGTCATTTCCTGGCGTACATACAAGGCTAAGACCGGGTTTGGTTGCAGGCTCTGTATAATCCAATACATCTACAACCGGAGATGTCCCTCCCTTTTTTGCAGCTCCAGCGCTTTTAATGGCATCTGTAATAAGACCATCTTTAATATTTCCTGGGGAAGGATTCATATGAAATCCCGAACCTACTTTATGTGCTAGTGCATCATAACTATGCATGAGGTCTATAAATTTATTAGCAGCGCTCTTCGTCTCACAACGATCAATTAAATCTTGTTCAACGCCACATAGCTCTGGAAATTCGGCCAATAATACTTTACCCCCAAGCGCCACTAGTAGATCTGAGGCATATCCCACAGCTGGATTTGCAGAAACACCACTAAATCCATCACTACCACCACATTTTACGCCGAGTGTAATTGCACTTAGTGGAGCAGGCTGTCTTTCAAATTGATTGATTGCAACAAGACCTTCAAATGTTTTTCTGATCGCAGATGCAATCAATTCTTCTTCGCTTTCTGATTGTTGCTGTTCAAAAATATAAAGTGGTTTATTGAAATCAGGTGCTATTTTTTTAATATCATTTTTGAAATCTTCTACCTGCAAGTGTTGGCAGCCAAGGCTTAAAACCGTTATCCCACCAACGTTTGGATGATTTGCATAAGAAGCAAGTAAGGCACTTAATGTTGCTGCATCTGCTCTTGTGCCTCCACAACCGCCATTATGGTTTAAAAATTTAATGCCATCAACATTTTTAAATACTCGGTTTTTTTGAGGCGTATTAGTAGGAGAAAAATTGATATTAGTAATCGCTTCTCCTTTTTCATATGCCTCTAAAAGCGACTGGGTATACTTACTATATTTATCACTCACTGCATAACCAAGTTTGTGATGTAGTGCCTCTTTTATAACGTCTAAATTTCTGTTCTCACAAAAGACGGTAGGTATAAATAACCAATAATTAGCAGTCCCTACACGACCGTCAGACCTGTGAAACCCATTAAATGTTTGATTGGTGAATTTTGATACATCTGGCTTTCCCCATGAAAATTTTGTTTCACGATAGGCATAAGGCTCTGCAGCATGCTTTAAATTAGCGGTAGTAACAAGGCTTCCCCTGGCAACATCTTGCTGGGTAGTACCAACTAAAACGCCATACATGAATACAGAAGCGCCTTTTGTAAGGTTACTTGTATAAAATTTATGCTTGCTTTGGATGGGTTCCAAAATAGTATACTGCTCTTCACGATATTCCACAACCTGCCCTTCGGCTAATTGAGTTAACGCCACCAACACATTGTCTTTGGGGTGCATCTCTATCACTAATCTTTTTGGTGGCACAGTAGTCATGGGTACTATACAGATTTAACTTTATATCCTTTGTTTGCAAATAAAAACACCACAACAAAACAAAGAAGTGGTACAATATACCCATTTTGAATACTACCTGTTGTATCAGAAATAATTCCAAGCACCGGAGGCAAAAATGCGCCACCAACTATCGACATCACAATTAAACTAGATGCCATTTTTGTATCGGCGCCCACTTCTTTAATACCCAATGAAAAAATAGTTGGAAACATAATGGACATAAAAAATGCAATAGCAATTAATGCGTAAACCACAACAATGCCTGATCCAAAAATAGCTACTGCAGATAAAACAATATTGATGAGTGCATAAGCACTTAATAATTTTTCAGAAGCAAACCTTCCCATTAAAAATGTGCCTACAAATCTTCCAATCATAAAGGCGGCACCATAGCCCCAACCTAAATATTGAGCAGCGGTTTTTTCATCCATGCCGGCGCCCGTTCTGGCCATCTTAATAAAAAAGCTACCTACACAAACCTGTGCGCCCACATAAAAAAATTGTGCTACTACGGCCCAAGTCAAATGCCTATGTCTAAAGGCTTTTAAGGGATTATTACCTGCTTTACTATCGTCTCCTTCTTTAACATCAGGGAGCTTGGATACCATAAATAAAACAGCAACTAGTAAAACAAGAATACCTAAAATAAGGTAGGGCATTTTTACACTTTGCGCCTCGGAGGTTAAATAATTATTTAGCGCTTCGGGTGATAATTTTGCATAAGCCTTATCTGACATTTCTGTACCAGACAAAATAAATTGACCACCAATAATAGGAGCAACCATGGCAGCAAGCCCATTAAATGATTGCGCAAAATTTAAACGACGTGTTGCTGTTTCGGGAGGACCAATAATGGTAGCATATGGATTAGCGGCTGTTTCTAAAAAAGTTAGACCGCTAGCAATGATAAAAAGTGCTCCTAAAAAATAAATATATTGATGGGTATCGGCTGCCGGTAAAAATAAAAAGCATCCTAGCGCAAATAACAAAAGTCCACCCACAATTCCAGATTTATAACCATACTTACGCATCACGTATCCCGCCGGAAGCGCCATTACAAAATAGGCGATAAATACCGATGAGTCAATCAGTGAAGATTGTAAATCATTTAATTGAAAAGATTTGCGTAAATGCGGGATTAATATTGGATCTAGGTTGTGCACAAAACCCCAAAAGAAAAATAAGCTGGTAACCAGTATAAACGGATAAAGCCAGTTATTGGTTTGGTTACTTATACCATTGTTACTATTAGAAGTTGCGCTTATTGCCATATTGGTAAATATTGTACTATTTTAACCCTAAATTTTGATTAACAATATACTTAAATAATGCCTCTTTTTACAAAGATGGTAATGTTAAGCAAGTTTTTATTAATATGAATGAAATAGGGCCTACAAGGTCAAAAATTATTTAAAATTAGTTACCGAATGAAATCATACATTATTTTTATTTTTTTGTTCTTTTTTATGTCTGTTGCGGGTGCTCAAACGCTTGTGGTACTTGGCACTGCACAAGATGCCGGCAAGCCTCAAATTGGCTGTCAAAAAAGTTGTTGTGTAAATTTAAAAGACAGGTTTTTTGTTGCGAGTCTTGGCGTTACTGATACAAAAAATAAGAAGAATTATTTATTTGATGCAACACCAGATATAACTGCTCAATATCAACTTTTATCTAAAACAACTGGCGTTAAGAGTATCGATGGTATATTTCTAACACATGCGCACAGTGGGCATTACACCGGACTCATGTATATTGGTAAAGAGGGCATGAATGGAAGTAAAATACCAGTATACGCCATGCCTAGGTTTATCAGCTATTTAACCAATAATGGACCCTGGAG
>CAMDLR010000036.1 GCA_945901845.1 Sediminibacterium ginsengisoli
TCGAGCGATAATTGCAGCAAATTAAATAACCCACTAGCCTGTTTTGCTGCAAAAAATCCATCAAAATACATGTAATTGTTAATGCCATAATAATTTGCAGTAAAAGAAAGACGCCTATTGGGTTTTTCGTACTTCGCCATTAGCTTGACGCTATTTTCTTTTGCAAAATTTGTATTTGAATTAATCCTAAAACTACTTAATGGGTCGAGCACAAATGCAGGAGACCTGTTTACATTATTGAAACCAAGAGTTAAATAACCAGCTTTGTTTCCTAAATAACGCTGCAAATAAACAGCTGCCTCATAATCACCGGCATTTTGCCCGTTCAAATACAAATTGGCATGCGCATCAATATCCCAAACTTTATTTCTAGATCTGTTCTTATAAGCGCCAACTGCATAGATATTGTAAAAAGAAATTGAACTAGTTGTATCAAAAGTTCCTTTGAGCGCTTGATACGCAATTCCTGTTTTTAAATATTGACTTTGGTTATTTTTATCAGGGAAGGTCAGCACACTAAACTCGTTGGTGATATCCTGCCAGCTATCTTTATAATTGATGGGCTTTCCAGATGGGACAGGCTTATTAAAATACAATTGGTATTTACTAGAATCTACATAAGTATCTAAAAACTGATACGCACTCGATGCCACTGATAAAGTATGTTGAAGCCTAAGCCTTGGATAAAAAATACGATAGGTTACAGAATCCACTACACTAGAATCTTTCTTTCCTAAATCAAATTGTTGCCTGATTACAAATTGACTACTGGTATAAATATTTCCAGTAGACACATTCGTATTAAATGGATTTCGGGAAGCTGCTGCAGATTTACCTAACCTGGTTTCCAACTCATATGGATCGTTTAAAGAAAGGCTATCGAGTTTACTAGGGCTTTGCAAACCGCCGTTTTCTGAAGAAGCATTTTTATTGGATAAGAAAACAAAAAAGAGTTCGTATTTTCGGTTATTTGATTTAAAATGGCTGGTAAAACGCAAGTTGTTTAAATTGGCGTTTTGATTTTTTAACGCCCCCGGCGAATTACTAAAACGGTATTGTAACGAAAAATTAAAATTGTCTTTTTTATTTTGCGTATGCAAGAAATCTACTACTTGTTCTGCTTTAGCACCAAGTACAAAAGCTAACTCTGTAAAAGGTCTTGTTGTTTCATAGAACTTCGTATTCTCCAATGAATAATTATAGAAATCATAACCATGAAAGCCTGCATTAAAGCCAGCTTTGATATATGGATTAAATAGTATTGACTGAGTTGCCGTGCCTAAATTACCCAAAGAACGCACTGAGTAAGGGAGCGGAAAATATCTACTAAAATCATTGATAGAACTATCGAGGGTTCTTAATTTAGTAGAATCAAAATGTTTATAAAAAATAGTGATTGAATCAGCTAAACTATTTCGAGTTTTCAAAGAATCGTTTTTACCAGCACTATTATTTATGGGTCTACCCTGACGGTCATATGAAACAGCACCTGCGCCAGGCCTACCACCCCTTAGTTGCGGCCTATCATCAGATTGAGCTACTGCTAATCCTACAAAACAGTAGGTTACAAAAAATAAAGAATAGCGCTTAAGCAGCATTTATAATTGTTTAACTAATTCTTTAAATAACAAAGTAAGCTTTGGCTCTGCAGCTGTTGCCGCTTCTAAAACTTCTTGGTGTGTAATGATATTATCCTCTTCACGAATACCTAAATCGGTGATTACACTTATTGCAAATACTTTCATTCCACCATGCACCGCCACAATCGTTTCTTGCACGGTGCTCATACCTACCGCATCACCCCCTACAGCCAAAATGAGTTTATATTCGGCCCTGGTTTCAAAAGTTGGTCCTGTGACACCTAAATACACCCCTTCGTGCACTTTAATATCATTAGCAGCTGCAATGTTTTTAACTTTTGCAATTAATGATTTAGCATATGGTTCGCTCATATCTGGAAAACGCGTACCGAGTGCTTCTTCGTTTTTACCAAGTAATGGATTGATGGTAAAAAGGCTAATATGATCATTGATGATCATTAAGTCACCTACCTTAAAATTAGTATTTACACCACCTGCGGCATTAGACAACAATAATGTTTCTACACCAAGCGCACGCATCACTCTTACAGGATAAGAAACCTGCTGAGGGGTATACCCTTCATAAAAATGAAAACGCCCAGACATCACCCAAACTTTTACACCTTCAAGTGTACCAAAAATTAATCGGCCTTTATGTCCTTCAACAGTGCTCACTGGAAAATGAGGAATTTGCTCATATGGAATTTCAATTTCGGAAACAATTTCTGAAGCTAGATTCCCGAGCCCACTACCTAAAATAATACCAATGGCAGCCACGTCATTTACCTTTGACTGTATATATGTTTTTGTTTCTTGTAACTGTTCAAGTATAGTTGACATAAGTGCTTGTATTGACCACAAATATAGTTAAGCTAGGGCAAAGAAAAAGGCCATTTCGCGGTTAGCGAAATGGCCTATAATTGGTTAAGCTTGTTTTAGTAATTAACTTAAACGTTTAACGTTAACAGCGTTAGGACCTTTACGGCCTTCTTGCACGTCAAAAATAACCTTGTCATTCGCCTCGATTTGGTCAATCAAGCCGTTAGCATGTACGAAAGTTTCTTTGCTTGAATTGTCATGCTTGATGAATCCAAAACCTTTTTCCTCGTTGAAGAACTTTACAGTTCCTTGAATTTGTGTGTCCATTTGTAAATTTGTAAATTGTAATTAAAGTGCAAAAGTAAGCATAAATAGCCCCCCTTCCAATAAATACTTGTTATTTGAAAAGTTAAAGTGTCAAAACACTGTCATTTTAGGCTCAAAAAAACGAAATACTACTTAGTCCTCAATGCTTTGTATGCAAAGAAGCAACTTAGCAGCATGAGCACCGCAGCGAGCATAAAAGGTGCGCCGGGGAAATAAAAGGGTTTTATTGGCCCCGTAAAAAAGGCGAATAAATTGGACATCACTAGTGGCCCAACAATAGAAGTAATACTTATGATACTAGTTAGAGAACCTTGGAGTTCACCCTGCTCGTTGGCTGGAACACTTCCTGAAATAATGGCTTGTAGGCCCGGACCAGAAATGCCGCCTAAACAATAAGGAATTAAAAACACGAACATCATCCAACTTTGTGCTGCTAAACCAAATAAAACAAGTCCAATGGTATACAATCCTAAACCCACATATACACTTTTTTCATTACCAATTTTTGGATTCACGAACCTAACGAGTACGCCCTGTACTAGACTAACCAATACACCAACAACAGCCAGAGATATACCAATCATTTTGGGCGACCATTTAAATTTTTCAATATTAAAATAACTCCAATTACTTTGAACAGCATGTGAAGCCACATAAATTAAAAAGAAAGAAACAATAAGTCCTGAAACTGCCGGGAACCTAGACAAGTTTTTTAAAGAACTTATGGGGTTTGCACGCCTCCAATCAAAAGCTCTTCTATTAGAAGCATCCAACGATTCTGGTAAAACAAAATAACCGTATGCTGCATTTAAAAGTGCAAGACCGGCAGCTACTAAAAATGGAATACGTGGACCCATTTCGCCTAATAATCCACCAATCATTGGACCAACTATAAAACCAAGTCCAAAAGCAGCACCAATCATACCAAAATTTTGTGCGCGGGTTTCGGGCGTACTAATATCTGCGATATACGCAGATGCCGTTGTCATACTTGCACCTGTTATGCCTGCAATAATTCGTCCAACAAATAACCATCCAATACTTGGTGCAAAAGCAAGGAGTATATAATCGAGGCCAAACCCGAGTAAAGAAAATAGTAGAACGGGACGTCGTCCGTATTTGTCACTTAAATTTCCAAGAACTGGAGCAAATAAAAATTGCATGATAGCATATGAGAATGTAAGCAATCCTCCAAACAGTGCCACTTTACTAATATTGGTTGTATGCAGCAAGTCTTCAATTAGTTTAGGAACAACTGGGATAATTAAACCAAGCCCAGTTACATCAATTAACAAAGTGATAAATATAAACCCAATTGCTGCTTTACGATTTTTTATCATATGTTCCAATTATTATGCCTTACAAAAAAAAGCTTTTTAACTGGTAGTATCAAATAGAAAAAGGGGCGCTCACGCGCCCCCCTCATTTCCCTATGTTAACCTTGCTTGCTTATTATTTTTTGAGTTCGATAACACCTACGCTTGTGGTTTTAGGTTGAACCACAACTACATTATTGATCGTTGTATCTCTGTACCCGTTTGATGCTTTTACCAATAATTTGTAAGTACCGTCTTTTAAACCACGCATTTTAAATTCACCCTCTTTATTTGGAAGTGCGTAGGCAGTATCTGTGTTGTTGAATAGTGTTAGCAATGCTTTTGCATCTCTAGGCTTTACCTTGCCTGCAACGCTTGCTGTATTTTTTTCTACAAATGTGTGCATCACTGGAATTAGGTAAAATCGTCCATTTGCTTCAATGATGGAACGACTTACATCAAAATCTAACCAAAGTCTGTGACGGCGACTAGAAAACTCTTCTAACTCTTTGCCCCCTAATTTTATAGTAATGAATGCTGGCAAATTTGATGCTAGGTTTAGTGGGTATGAAACACTATCCTTTACCACCGAATTATTGGTTCCTAATTCGATACGAATAAGTCTAACAGCACCTTTTGGAACATTTGCAGAAGTCAACAAAGTATCCAGTCCATTTCGAAACTTTAAAATATCGTACACACCAGCTTTAATGGGCATACTTGTCCAAACCAATCCAGAGTCTTTACGACTATTTCTATTGGCGGCAATATGATCCCAATTACAGGTGTCTCGCCTGCGTGAGCCTTCCCTTGCCGTATCAATTACAACTTGCAACGATTTAATATCAATAAATACATTGTTGTAATCTCCGGGCCCATCGGTTAAGAGTAGGTTAAGCTCTTGAACACCAGATCCATTTTCTAATGATGTAGACTTGTTACAAGCTACTGCAACAAATGAAACGATGGCAACTAAGGTCGCCGCAAAAAATTGAGGGGATTTTTTCATGGTATATATAATTTGATTCGAAGGATAAGAACCAAATTTATTAAGATGGTTTAATAACGTTATGTTAAAGACCTTAGCTTGTCAGCTAACATTATGTTAAAGCATTAATTTGAAAAAACGACCACCCCATCAAAGACATCTACAAGTACGGGCTTTGTTTTATCCACCTCTCCTGCGAGAATTTTTTTACTTAATGCATTTACAATTAATTTTTGAATGAGCCTTTTTAATGGCCTTGCCCCCATTTGAGGATCAAACCCTTGCTCTGCTAAAAACTCTAATAAATAATCAGAATATTGAAGTGTAATGCCTGAAAGTGCCACCATTTTTTGAAGTCCTTGTAGCTGAATTTTTACAATGCCAAGTATTTGCTTTTTTAAGAGCGGGCTAAACATAATAATCTCATCTACCCTATTTAAAAATTCGGGCCTAATGGTTTGTCTTAAAAGTTCCATCACTTCAGTTTTTGCTTTTTCGGTAACTTCTTCAATATTTTTTTCCGTTACTTTTTCAAAAGCGTCTTGTATGAGGTGACTTCCCATATTACTTGTCATAATAATGATGGTGTTTTTGAAATTCACTTTACGGCCTTTGTTATCCGTTAAATGACCATCATCTAATACTTGTAATAATATATTCCAAACATCGGGGTGCGCTTTTTCTATTTCATCTAATAGCACAACACTATACGGTTTACGTCTAACTGCTTCCGTTAATTGACCACCCTCATCATAACCCACATAACCCGGAGGCGCTCCCACTAGACGCGACACCGAATGTTTTTCTTGGTATTCACTCATATCTATTCGGGTCATGAGTTGTTCGTCATCAAACAAATAATCGGCAAGTGCTTTTGCAAGTTCTGTTTTACCCACACCCGTTGTGCCTAAAAATATAAATGAACCAATTGGTTTTTTAGGATCTTGTAACCCTGCCCTACTTCTTCTAATAGCATCAGAAACCGCTGCGATGGCTTCTTCTTGTCCTACTACCCGGTTGTGAAGCTCATCTTCTAGGTGGAGTAATTTTTCACGATCCGATTGAAGCATTTTACTTACCGGAATTCCCGTTGCCTTAGCTACACTTTGCGCAATATCATCGGCGTCCACTTCTTCTTTCATCAGTCTACTTCCGTTTTCACTAATGGTGCCGAGTTGCGTATTTAAAATTTCAATCAGGGCTTCCTGGTCTTTAATTTTGCCGTAACGTATTTCAGCAACTTTACCATATTCACCATTGCGCTCTGCTTGCTCGGCTTCTAGCTTATATCCGTCTATAAAAGTTTTAGCTTGTTGAATTTTTTCTACGACTTCTTTTTCTTCCTGCCACTTAGCTTTTAAAGTATCTCGCTCTACCGATAAATTGCTAATTTCTATATTGAGTTCCTTTAATTTTTCTTCATCATTTTCTCTTTTGATGGCTTCACGCTCAATTTCAAGTTGTCTAATTTGACGCTCGAGTGTATCTAGCTCTTCGGGCATAGAATTCATTTCTAGCCTTAACTTAGCCGCACTCTCGTCAATTAAATCGATAGCTTTGTCCGGTAAAAAACGGTCTGTAACATAACGGTTAGAAAGTTCTACCGCTGCAATAATTGCTTCGTCTTTGATACGAACGTGGTGGTGCGTTTCGTAACGGTCTTTTAAACCACGTAAAATTGAAATGGCATCTTCTACACTAGGCTCATCAATCATTACTTTTTGAAATCTACGCTCTAACGCTTTGTCTTTTTCAAAATACTTTTGATATTCACTTAGTGTGGTAGCGCCAATGGCTCTAAGTTCACCTCTCGCGAGTGCTGGCTTTAAAATATTAGCAGCGTCCATAGCGCCGTCTCCGCCACCTGCGCCAACGAGCGTATGTATTTCATCAATAAATAAAATAATTTCTCCATCACTTTCTGCCACTTCTTTTACCACACCTTTTAAACGCTCTTCAAACTCACCTTTATATTTAGCCCCCGCAATTAAAAGTCCCATATCTAGTGTATAGATAATTTTAGACTTTAAATTTTCTGGTACATCACCATTTACAATACGCATGGCAAGTCCTTCTGCAATGGCCGTTTTACCCACACCAGGCTCACCCACTAAAAGTGGATTGTTTTTACTTCTTCTAGATAAAATATGAAGGGTCCTTCTAATCTCTTCGTCTCTTCCAATCACCGGATCTAGTTTACCAGCGCGCGCTGCTTCATTTAGATTAATCGCATATTTTTTAAGCACGTTAAACTGTGTGTCTTGTGTTTGCGAACTAATTTTTTCGCCTTTGCGCAGTTCCTTAATCGCAGCTACCAATCCTTTTTCATTCAAGCCTGCATCTTTCAACGTTTTTGCTGAACTATCATTAACATGCAGTAATCCTAAAAGCAAATGCTCCGGACTGATAAATTCATCTCCAAATGTTGCAAGCATACTATTCGCTTTTAAAAGCGCTGTATTTAAGTCTCTTCCAATTTGCGCACCAGGCTCAGCACCTTGCACTTTAGGAAGCTTAGCCATGGCCTCCATAACTTTTGCTGCTACAAATGCCGCATTTACATTGTTCTTTTTTAACAAAAACGAAACCGTACTATCCTTATCTTCCAATAAAGCTTGCAATAAATGCTCTGTTTCGATAGAAGGATTGTTATTGTTAAAAGCGAGCTGTTGGGCTGCAGCAATTGTTTGTTGCGCTTTAATTGTATAATTGGATAAATTCATAGCTTTACTTTTTTGAATGCATAGTATGTGTGCAAAAACGGTACTAAACCCATTTATTTGTTTGTAATACAACAAAACCGGAAAATATGTCTGATAAAATCACCTCAAACTGCTTGAAAGTCAGTTATACCATAGCTTTCATGCTATTCTTTCAGGTTTCTAAGGCCCAACTTAATTTTACCGAACTAGGCACCAAACTAGAAGCCAGCAAAAAAGAGCTTGGCGGAAAAGCAGTTTTACTCGTTTATAAAGACGGAAAAATAGTATTTGAAAAAAGTGTGGGTGAGTTTACGCCAAAAACACAGGCGCCTATTGCAGCAAGCACGCAGTGGCTAACGGCTGCGCTTGTCATGAGTTATGTAGATGAAGGCAAACTCTCACTCGACGACAAGGTTAGCAAGTTCCTTCCCATATTTTCAAAATATTCTAAAGGCTATATCACCATTAGAGATTGTATAACACATTTAACAGGCATTGAAGGTCCTTCAATTGGGTCTTTAAAGGACATGAGCAACCCTAAAAAGTTTTCAAGCCTTGATGAGCTTGTAAATGATATTGCTTCTAGTAAAGAAATTTTATCCAATCCAGGTTTGGTGTTTAGATTTAATAATATTGGATACACGATTGTTGCTAGGGTGCTAGAAGTGCTTAATAAAAGAGGTTTTGAACAAATGATGGCGGATCGCATTACAAGGCCACTACTCATGCGTACCACCAATTTTTTTAGCTACACCGTTATCAATCCAGCAGGTGGCGCCCAATCGAGTGCTTACGATTACATGAATTTTTTATCCATGCTTTTAAATGGTGGCGTATTTAATGGTAAAAGAATTTTGTCTGAAGCAGCTATTGAAACGATGTCAAAATCAATGACGACGCAAGGAATGATCAAAGAAACCCCTGCTATACTAGAAGGCAAGAATTACGCAATGGGGCAATGGGTATTTGCCACAGATGAAAATGGAAAAACCACAACGGTGGCATGTCCCGGACTTTTTGGAACATGGCCGCTCATTGATTACTGTAGAAGATATACCTTTTTAGTTTTTACACCCGGCGATGCATCAAGTGAAAAAAAGGAATTAATGGTTTCCTTTAAAGCAATTATTGACAATCAAATTGTATCAAGTTGCCAATAAATCACCGATGCAATTAATTCAAGAACATACCAGATTTATAAAGGAAACGGCATTATCGCTGGGGTTTACGCATTGCGGAATCGCAAAAGCAGCGCCTCTCGATGAAGACGCCAGGAGGTTAGAAAAATGGTTACACGCTGGTATGCATGGATCTATGCAGTACTTAGAAAATCATTTTGATTTGCGCATTGACCCTACCAAATTAGTACCTGGCGCAAAGTCGGTGATTACACTTACACAAAATTATTTTACACCAAAAAAACAACCGGCAGATAGTCCTAAAATATCTACATACGCCTATGGCACAGACTATCATTTTGTGATTAAAGAAAAACTAAACAAATTACTTGCAGGTATACAACAAAAAGCCGGTGATATTGTGGGGCGTGGATTTGTAGATTCCGCACCTGTTCTAGAAAGAACATGGGCGCAAAAATCGGGCACTGGGTGGATTGGGAAAAACGGAAACCTGATTTCGAAAAAAGATGGCTCATTCTTTTTTATCGCAACACTTATTGTAGATTTACCACTTGTTTATGACGACCCTTTTGCAAAAGATTATTGCGGCTCTTGCACAAAATGTATTGACGCCTGCCCCACAGATGCTATTTTACCGGACAAAACCATTGCAGGTAATAAATGTATTAGCTATTTTACCATCGAATTAAAAGACGCTATTATTCCTTCAGAAATGAAAGGCAAATTTGACAATTGGATGTTTGGCTGTGACACTTGTCAAGATGTATGCCCATGGAACCGCTTTAGTAAACAGCACGCAGAGCCAGGGTTTACACCTAACGCAGCCATTGAAAGTTTTGGCGTACAAGAATGGAATAACCTGACCAAAGAAGGTTTTAAAACAGTGTTTAAAAGCTCTCCTTTACAGCGGTCAAAATTTGAAGGGATTACAAGAAATCTTGAATTTATTGAAGCGATCCCTGCTACAAACCAAACAAGCCCGAGTTAATTAACTGAAGCGTTTTTGTACGGTCTGCGGTTGGCACCAGTAGTGAAATATTATGTGCACTACCTCCATAACTTACCATGGTTACAGGAACTTCATCAATAGCATTGAATAATTTTTTTAGTACCGAATCTGTATGTGCAATATGATTGCCTACAATAGATACAATGCTTTGCTCCTTTTCAACCTCTACGCTACCAAAAGGCTCTAACTCTTTTACAATATTAGCCAAGAATACATCGTTGTCGATGGTAACGGACACCGCTACCTCCGAAGTAGTAATCATATCGATAGAGGTCTTGTACTTTTCAAACACTTCAAATACTTTACGTAAAAATCCATACGCCAATAACATTCTGCTACTTTTGATTTTAATAGCGATGATACCATCTTTAGCAGCAACTGCTTTAATGCCTTCGCTACCAGCCTCTTTGGTGATAACGGTTCCAGCAGCATCAGGCTGCATGGTATTTAATAATTTAACCGGCACATTTTCTTGTTGTGCAGGCCAAATACAAGTAGGGTGTAAAATTTTAGCGCCAAAATAAGCGAGCTCGGCAGCTTCATCAAAACTAAGCTGTTCAATAGCTACTGTTTTATTGACAATGCGCGGATCGTTGTTGTGCATACCATCAATATCTGTCCAAATTTCACACACGGTGGCATTACAAGCAGCAGCAACAAGTGAGGCCGTATAATCACTACCTCCACGCTTTAAATTGTCTACTTCCCCTCTAATATTTTTACAAATATATCCCTGGGTAATAAATATTTTTGTAGAAGCATGAGCTGCAAGTAGTGCTGTTAACTTACTGCGAATGAGCGGTAAGTCAGGTTCTTCATTTTGATCAAGCACCATAAAATCAAGTGCAGGAAGTAGCAAATGATCTTGACCTTGCTCTTCTAAATAACAACAAAATAATTTGGTACTCATCAGTTCACCCTGTGCTAAAATATCTTTATTGAGTGCATCACTAAAAGAAATTTTAGTGATGATATTTAAAAATTCGAAGTGCTCTTTTATAATAGCAGTTCCTTTTGCAATAAGCACCTCTGTTTTTAACAGATCTAATACAAACGCATGATAATGCGCTTCGAGGGTGTCAATTTTTTGTTTGGCCTCGGTTTTATTTCCAGCACTTAAACTATTGCTAATGTCTACAAGTGCATTGGTGGTTCCACTGAGCGCACTTAAAACAACGATTTTAGATTCAGCATCTTTGGTAATGAGTTCATACACTTGATGCATACGTTCTGGCTTACCTACACTTGTACCACCAAACTTCATTATTTTCATAATCGACTGCTTTTAATTGCGGAGCAAAGGTAGGTAAATCGGAGAAAAATAGGCGCAAACAAAGCTACTAGAGTTGAATGCCAAAACGGGCACCTACTTCTTGTAAATCTGCAACTACAGGGCCTACAACGGGGATGCCTTCCATCATCCTAGTCGTTTCGGCTTCCCTTTCTGGATCGCCAGGAATCAGCACTTTTTGAGCAGGGTCTATAGGTGTGGCATTTCTAAATCTTGTGATCCAATTGTCCATATTGCTTTTAAAATCTTGCGCAGGCCTAAATGCATCAATACGCATGGCGCCAAAAAAATGTCCAAGCCCTTGGCCAGGCATATTTTGAGGAAGCGGAATATAAGCTGGAAAAGGCGGTGCCCAAGGGCCATAACTACCGCCACTTAATACCGCAGAAAATATATCTACAATAGCACCTAATGCATAGCCTTTATGACTACCATGTTCTCTATCGCTTCCAAGCGGCAGAAGCGCTCCTCCTTTTTTTAAAATATTAGCGTCCGTTACATCATTGCCTTGTTGATCCTGCACCCAACCAAGCGGAGCGTCTGCGTTTTTGCGTTGCAGCATTTCTAGTTTTCCATTGGCCGCCGTGGTTGTTGCCATGTCTGCAACAAAAGCAGGTTCATTACCCGCCGGAATAGCCACCGCAATTGGATTGGTGCCCAGCATTTTTTCTGAAGAAAAAGTAGGTGTCACAAGTGCACTTGCATTGGTCATGGCCATACCAATCATATCATGTTCTAGCGCCATCATAGCGTGATAACCTGCAATACCAAAATGATTTGAATTTTTAACAGATACCCATCCAGTTCCTACTTGCTTTGCTTTGTCAATCGCAATTTGCATGGCATAAGGCGCTACAACTAGGCCAAGTCCTGCATCACCATCAACCACAGCCGTAGAAGGGGTTTCATGCACAATAGATAAATTAGGGGTAGCATTGATACGACCCGCTTCCCACAAACGCACATAACCACTTAAGCGAGCAACACCATGTGAATCGATGCCACGTAAATCTGCGGCAATTAAAACCTTGGTCGCTGTTGTTGCATCTTTTGCAGAACAACCCATAGCTAAAAAAACAGACTCCGTAAAATTGTATAAGGCTTGATAAGAAAAAACAGTCATGAATAATTATTTAAAAAAGGCGGCTCCCGATAAATCTTTTTCGAGATAGTCCAACCCTTTAGCAAGTTGATGCAAAATAAAACTCGCTTCTTTGCGGGTTAAAGCTTTTGAACTAGCAGGCACTAAAAGTCCAGCATTTGTATACGTTTGATCGGCAATTAAAAAGCCACCCGATATTTTAGCTGCGCGCGCTGCTTTACTATGTTGAGCAACTGCTGTATTAAACGAAGCAATCATTTGAAATAGCACCCCAGTTGTAACAGGATCATTTGGCTTTAATTTTTCAGAAAAACGAATTGGCACTAGTGCTTGTAATCCAGCACTAATTTCAGCATGTGTTACCAATGAATCTGGTTTAAAATAGGTTTTATTGGCCCAACCAATGGACTTTCCAATACCTTTAATAATACCCCAAGAACCAATCCACTGAACGGCCTTAAACGCACCGTCTGTGTGCTTTACATCGGAATAAGGCATGAGGTATACGTTTTCCGTTAAGAGTACTTTTTGAACCGCCGTAACTGAAACGTCTTGCACATTGATATTTTGTTGTAACGACACCGCAGCTAGTGCACCAGCAGCCTGTCCTGTTAATAAAACCACAGGTTGCAACCTGGTTGTTCCATTAGCAATATTACTGACACTAATTCCTTTTTCACAAACCACCAATCCTTGTATTTTTTCTGGCATCAACGCACCTAATGGAATATTAAATGATGGTACCGATGGAAATGGAATAGGTGGTACTTTACCATTATAACGTGCATGGTGATGATCGACTGGATAATCACCCACTGAAATTCCGGTGCGGTATAAATTAGTTTTAAAAGGTGTAGCAATATGATCAATATTTAAACGCACTTTTCCTTTTATCCTTCTACCCTCTCTATTATATGGCATAAAGGCCATGCCTTCATTTACTTCATCGGTTGCAAAACCAATTTGCGGTTGCTTTAATGCTGTTTGTAAAAAATAAATAAAGCCTAATGTAAAATTTTTAGCAGCAGTATAGTACGCTTCTCTTTCGATGGGCTTTTTTTCTACCACATTGATATAATAATCGTTACCAAATGCTGGCCAGTTAAGCATATACTTTAAAGAACCATCCGTTGTTTTTACGCGTCCATACTCCAACACTTTTTGTGTACCTAAACTATACGGCTTTGCATTACAAGGCGCATCTGCGGTAGAACAATAGTAAGCAAGTGCATTGTAGCCAGCTGGCATAGCAATTGTTTTATTGGCCCCTTTCCCGTAATCTTTTAAAACGGCAGCCCATGTTAAATCTTGAATCACATCTGATTTGCCGGGTGCAATTTTTTCACCACTTTGTGTACTGTCTTCGGTACCTAAATCGTAAGCGGCTCCTGCGCCCGCATATACATCGCCTAAATCTGTGGCGTCTATCACACGCTTTGCGTACACGGTTAATTTTTGACCGCGCACATTTTCAAACACAGCACCTTTAATGGTGTTGCCTTCCATGATGGCTTTATCAAAATACCAATGATAGTAAACCTGCATATTAGGCTGCGCGTGCACCCATGATTTAAAAATACTATCGGCTACATGGGGCTCGAAACAAGTTTCGCTCACCCAACCGGTAAATAAATTAGTAGACTTATAATGTTTGTAGAGTGCTTGTCTAAAACTTTCCCAGATCCCACTGCGTAATTCGTGGTTGCCATCGGTACAACTAACTGCCGCCGCAGAAAGCATACCACCAAGCCATGGTGTATGTTCTACCACAACAGTGTTCGCGCCCATCTTTGCTGTTTGCAAAGCGGCGGCAATACCACCCGTGGTTCCACCTACTACAAGTACATCGGTGTAAATAGGTTTGTCCTGCGCCAAACTTGCTCCCGCAAATAGCACAAATAAAAATGCAAATAAAATTGAACGCATATTAAATCAACTAAAATGGAAGATCGTCAGACTCATTCATATCACCTGCAGCAGGTGCGCTTGATTGTCCACCATAAGAAGGCGCAGATTGTGGTGCAGCTCCACCTTCACTAGGCTTTGCACCAAGTAGTTGAACTGATCCAACACGCACAGAAAGCGTAGCACCATTTCTACCATCTTGCGTCGTGTAGGTTCTAACATCTGGTGTTCCTTCTACATATACTTGCGTACCTTTTTTTAGATACGGTGCGATACCTGTTCTATCTGTCCAATACGCACAATCAACCCAAGTTGTTTTATCTTTTTGATTGCCTTGTGCATCTTTATATCTTTCGGTATGTGCTACTGTAAAGTTGATTACGTTTTTGCCATTTACATTGTTTAAAACGGCATCCTTTCCTAAGTTTCCAATCGCTAATAATTTTATCATGTCTAGTGTGTTTTGGGTAAATATCGGTAAAATGGATAAAAGAGTGAAATTTCGCTTTTCGTAAGGTGTAAATCTTGTGAAATACACGGATTTTAGGCATTTAGCCCCCGATTAGCTTAATTTTGCACCTGAAAAGCAATTCTATGAGCCGGAAAGGAAAAGTATTGGTAGCCATGAGCGGCGGTATTGATAGTACCGTAGCTGCACTTATGCTCCATAATGAAGGCTATGAAGTGATAGGCATTACCATGAAAACATGGGATTATGCAACCAGTGGAAGCACGAGCACCAAAGAAACGGGCTGTTGCAATATTGATTCTTTTAACGATGCTAGACAAGCAGCCGTACAAAATGGATTCCCGCATTTTATTTTAGATATTAGAGATGAGTTTGGTGATTTTGTGGTAGAAAATTTTGTGGAAGAATATTTAGCAGGTCGAACCCCTAACCCCTGCGTTATGTGTAACACACATATTAAATGGCGCGCACTTTTAAAAAGAGCCAATGCACTTGAATGCGATTTTATTGCAACGGGTCATTACGCATCTGTAAGACAGCACACCAATAATAGATACGTTATTAGTAAAGGCCTCGACGATACCAAAGATCAGAGTTATGTGCTTTGGGGACTCGATCAAGAATTACTGAGTAGAACCATTATGCCACTGGGTCAATACCATAAAAAAGATATCAGACAAATGGCGCATGATATGGGCTACCCCGAGCTTGCTAAAAAAAGTGAGAGCTACGAAATTTGTTTTGTGCCCGACAATGACTACCGTGGATTTTTAAAAAGAAACGTAGACGGACTAGAAGAAAAAGTAAATGGCGGATGGTTTGTAAATCAAGCGGGTAAAAGATTGGGCAAACACAAAGGCTATCCTTTTTATACCATTGGACAGCGCAAAGGACTTGAAATTGCACTCGGCAAACCAGCATACGTTACAGCCATTGATCCTAACACCAATACCGTTGTATTAGGTACCGAAGCCGACCTCGATCAAAACGATATGGAAGTACTTAAAATTAATTGGATGAAATATAATGGCATTGAAGACGGTACAGAAGCCATTACAAAAATTAGGTACAAAGACAGTGGCGCTACCAGTCATTTATTTAATACCGAAAACGGTATTCGCGCGCGTTTTTACGAGCCCGTAAAAAGTATTGCACCCGGACAAAGTGCTGTTTTTTATGAAGGCAATGATGTAATTGGTGGTGGCATTATTCAGC
>CAMDLR010000037.1 GCA_945901845.1 Sediminibacterium ginsengisoli
ACGCGCGCGGCAGCCCTCCTCGATAAAAAACGTGCAGGCCTTTATAATCAAGCTATTATGGACTTTGGAGCCACTGTATGTAAACCATTCGCACCAAACTGTAATAACTGTCCACTACAAAAAACATGTGTTGCCCATGCAACCGCACAGGTGAATCAGCTGCCTATTAAAGAAAAACAGTTAGTAAAAAAAGAGCGCCGATTTTATTATTTTTTGTTGCAGGTAAATGATGAAATTTGGGTAACCGAAAGAAAACACAAAGATATTTGGCAAGGTTTGTTTGAATTTTATGTACTCGATGCTGGAAAAAAAATGTTATGGAATGAAATAACTGTTCAGCAGTTTTTGAAAGAACAATTAGGGACCTCTTCTTTAAAACTTCTACACCGCTCACCCGAAATAAAACAACTCCTTACCCATCAAATCATTACGGCTCAGTTTATTCGGGTAGTCTTATCTAAAAAACCAAGCAGCATTAGCGCTGGAAAATGGCAAAAAATAACAAAATTAAAAGCGCTTCCACTTCCTAAATTGATCAATCAGTATTTAAGCGAAGAATTTGATTGGTGAACCCGTTTAGCTTGAATTTGCTGGTGTGCGATGTAACTGAATTATTGGTATTTTTGTAGCGTACTAAATTTACTGTCACTTTGGATGATCATTTGGTAATGCGTTTATTTGCGGCCCCATCAATGTTGGGGTTTATTCAACCTCAAGGCACTACTGTTTTGGTACTTATTTTGGTTGTATTGTTGTTTTTATCTTTTGTACTAGCCGGCTCCGAAGTTGCTTTTTTTTCATTGACATTTAAAGACATCAATCTTTTAAAGTCTAAACAACAACCTACCTACAAAAGAATTGTTGATTTAATTGAGCAGCCTAAAATTCTATTGGCGTCACTTTTGATCGCCAATAGTTTTATTAATATTTCCATCATTATTATTTCAAATTTACTCATTGACAACATGTCCATTTTTGAACAGTTTAATACTGTATGGGTGGAGTTTGTTATTAAAGTAATTGCAGTTACTTTTTTATTGGTCCTATTTGGTGAGATCATGCCAAAGGTTTTGGCCACGCAAAACAATATTCGTTTTGCAAAAGATTTTGGCGGAATCGTATATGGCATCTCCTATTTGGTGATGGGTCTTAGTAAGCCACTTGTAAAATATTCTGATATTATCGAAAGAAAACTTGCTAATAAATCGGCGAGTGCTTACAGTCTCGAAGAACTCGATCATGCCATTGATTTAACAACCAATGAAACTGCTTCCGAAAACGAAAAAAATATTTTAAAGAGCATTGTTAAATTCAGAAATATCACAGTCAAGCAAATTATGAAAACCCGTATGGATGTTAGCGGTGTGGATCAGGAAATTAGCTTTGACCAATTGATTGAATTTGTGCGCGAAGTGAATTACTCCAGAATTCCGGTTTACAAAGAAGATTTAGACGAAGTGATAGGTATTATTCATACCAAAGATATGGTCCCTCATTTAGATGAAAGCGCTACCTACAATTGGCATAAACTTTTGAGGCCGCCCTATTTTGTGCATGAACAAAAACCCATCGAAGATTTATTAAAAGAATTTCAGTCAAAAAGAATACACTTTGCTGTTGTAGTGGATGAATTTGGTGGGACTAGTGGTATTGTTACCCTCGAAGATATTTTGGAAGAAATTATTGGTGAAATTAAAGACGAGTTTGACGAAGAAGATAGTGACTACAAAAAAATTGATGAAAACAATTATATTTTTGAAGGCCGTGTTATGATTCAGGATTTGTGCAAGGTGATGGATCTTCCTACCGAAACATTTGATACGGTAAAAGGAGAGAGCGATTCACTTGCGGGTCTCGTACTTGAACTAGCAGGTGATTTTCCAAAGCCTGCGGCTATTTTAACCTCTGGCGATTTCGAGTTTACAGTATTGGAAGTGTCCAAAAATAGACTTCAAAAAATAAAGGTTTGCATAAAACGTCAATACCCCATTTAATTTTTGATTTATGCCAAGGCAAATAAAGTTATCTTTTTTATTTTTTGGGTTTGCTGCATTATTTTTTATGGGATGCAACAGTGTGTATACACCAAAGCCTAGTGGCTATTATAAAATTAATTTTCCAGAAAAAAAATACCAGTTATTTGACGAGCCTGGATATCCGTATGCTTTTGAATATCCAGTGTATGCAAAAGTGGTTAAGGATTCTACTTTTTTTGGCGAAGCCACCGAAAATGAGTGGTGGATCAATGTTGATTTTCCGGCGTTCAATGGTCGTATTTATGTGAGTTACAAAGAAATTGGCAAATATAAATTTGACTCGCTGGTTAAGCATTCTTTTTTTATGACGAGTAAGCAGTCTGCTAAAGCCTATTCTATAGATGATTCATTGGTGAATACCCCAAATGGTGTTAGTGGCTTATTTTTTACAGTAGGAGGTGATGCGGCTACATCCAATCAGTTTTTTTTGACGGATTCAACCAAGCATTTTTTAAGGGGTGCTCTTTATTTTGATGCCACGCCTAACGCCGATTCTTTGTCTATTGTCAATGATTTTATTAAAACGGATTTGAAGCATTTGGTAAACACTTTTAGGTGGAAAAACTAATTATATTCGCATAGCCATGATTATTGTAGACAACAAATTAGTTTCTGACGAGCTCCTAGAGGAGCAATTTGTATGCGATTTAAGCAAATGCAAGGGCGGTTGTTGTGAAGATGGTGACGCTGGTGCGCCTATGGAAAAATGGGAACTTGAAAAGTTAAAAACCCATTACGAAGATATCAAACCATACATGACGCCAGCGGGCATAAAAGAGGTAGAAAAGCAGGGTAAATATTTATACGACCGCGAATTTGGCTGGGTAACACCAACTATTAATGGAGGTATTTGTGCATACGGAATCAAAGATAAAACGGGTACCATTTTGTGTGGTATTGAGCAGGCGTTCAATGACGGTAAGTTAGATTGGAAAAAGCCACTCAGTTGTCATTTGTTTCCAGTAAAAACTAAAAAGAGCAAGCGAGATCCGGATATGGAATATGTGAATTATGAACCCCGTGAAGATTTGTGCAGTGCTGCCTGCAGCCTCGGCAAAAAATTAAAAGTACCGGTGTATCAATTTTTAAAAGAATCTTTAATACGTAAATACGGTACCGAATTTTACGAAGCATTAGAAGCCACGGCGCTTCATCAAAAAAGTCAAAAAAAATAAGCATGTCTGAAACAGCTGCATCATTTATTGCAAAGAGTACCATTAAGGCTGCCGATTTAGAGCACCGTCGGAAAATTAATTTTAATATTTCTAAGTACAATGCCGTTGTGCCTATTGGTAAATCACAATTTACCGACGTCAACATTACACGTGAACGTGCAAAAAATATTAAGTGGGAAGCCATTGAAAATTTAGATAAATACTTACTAGCGTTTGAGCAAAAAATTACGGCAAGAGGCGCTACCGTTATATGGGCCAATGATACTGCAGAAGCTTTAGAAGCGATAGGAAAAATTTGCAAAGAACGTAATTGCAAAACGGTGGTGAAAAGCAAGAGCATGGTTACCGAAGAAATCCATTTGAATGATTTTTTAGAAGCCTCCGGAATAGAAAGCGTAGAAACAGATTTAGGAGAATATATTCAGCAATTAGATGGCGAACCACCGTATCATATTGTAACACCAGCGATGCACAAAAGCAAAGAAGATGTTGCTAAACTATTTGCCACTAAGCTTGGTACGAAACCCGATTTAACACCCGAAGAATTAACACAAGTTGCACGTATCAAGCTTCGTGAAAAATACACAGAAGCTCAAGTGGGTGTTACCGGTGCCAATTTTTTGATTGCCGATATAGGAGGCATCGCTATTACCGAAAATGAAGGCAACGGCCGCTTGAGTTGCGCATGGCCTAAAACACATATTGCGGTAGTAGGCATCGAAAAAATGATTCCTTCGATTCATGATCTTCCACTTTTTTGGCCACTGCTTGCCACCTATGGAACCGGTCAAAAAGTAACCGTATACAATTCCATTTTAACGGGTCCTAAGCAAGCTGGTGAATCAGATGGTCCCGAAGAAATGTTTGTGATTTTATTGGACAACGGCCGAACCAATTTGCTCGCTAACCCAACAGCGCGCGAAGCACTTTATTGCATTAGATGTGGCGCTTGTTTAAACGCTTGTCCAGTGTACAAGAATATTGGTGGGCACTCATACGAAACCACATACAGTGGTCCTATTGGTAAAGTCATTACACCCTATTTAAGTGGCGTTGATGATTACAAACACCTTAGTAATGCATCTTCTTTGTGTGGCAATTGCACAGAGGTTTGTCCGGTGCGCATCAATTTACATGAACTCTTATTAGATAACCGTCACGAAGCGGTATCGCAGGGCACTAGTACACTCGCAGAGCGTGTTGCCTGGAAGGCTTGGATGGTGGCAAGTTTAAATAGACCCATGATGAATATGGGCAATGGCAAAATGAAAAACTGGGTAGTCAATAAAGTTTTTAAAGGTTGGGCCGTACACCGCTCTGAATTAGACTTTACGCCAAAAACATTCAATGAAATGTGGAAGGAAAAAACTACATCCCGTCAGCGTCCGTAATAGGAATAATTTCTTGGTGTTGCTTTTTCATAGACCTATTTACTAGGTATACGCCAGTAAGTGTTACAAAGGAACCTATAAATATGGGTAGGCTTAATTTTTCATCTTCTATAATATATGCTCCTACAATAGTAGCCACAATCGGGTTGATGTAGGCATACAGCGATGCTATGGCTGGTGGCAAATGCTTCATCGTATAAATGAATGCAGCAAATGCAACAATGGAGCTAGCTACAATTAAATAAGCAATCACCATCCAAATGGTAAATGTTATTTCTTGAATTGGGATAGATTTACCGGAAGCCGATGCAAAAGCACCTAAAAAAAAGCAACTTAAAAACATTTGCCAACCCGTTGCATAATAGGGATTCATATTCATTTTATTACGTGCAATAAAAATGGTGCCAAAGCTCCAGCTTAACATCGCAATAAGTGACACCACAACACCCATAAAATAGCCCACAGAGTTATGTACGGCTAGGTTTTCATAAAATACAATACCAATAATACCTAGTAGCATACCCTGAAAAGTAAGTGATGTAATTTTTGTGTTGTTGTATCTTACTTTTTCAATGATAACAACACTGAGTGGATACAAAGCAGCAATGAGTGCTGCGAGCCCACTTGGAATTTCTTTTAAAGCATAGGTAGAAAAACCATTTGCTATTACAAATAGTAAAATAGACATCCCTAAAAGCCATTTGAATTCTTTAAAAGTTGGCAGCTTTTGCCCCTTAATTAAAAAAAATACAATTAACGATAGGCCACCTAATCCGTTTCTAATGGCCGATAACTCAAAGGCTAGCATGCCTTGTTTGATACCATACTTACTTGCTACCCAGGTAGTACCCCAAATGATACTGGTGAGGCCTAATCCCGCGTATGCTTTTTGTTTGGTGGTCATCTATACTCGTTATTAATGTCTAAAATGGCGAAGACCCGTCATCACCATCGCTAGTTTATGCGCTACACAATATTCGATACTGTCTTTGTCTCTTACAGATCCGCCTGGTTGAATAAACGCTTCGATGCCTGCCTCATGTGCAATTTGCACACAATCGTTAAAAGGGAAAAACGCATCAGATGCAAGCACGGCGCCTTTTAAATCAAAATGAAATTGATGTGCTTTTTCGATAGCATGTCTGAGGGCGTCTATGCGACTGGTTTGACCACAGCCTTTACCCACCAATTGTTTATTTTTTACAAGTGCAATGGCATTACTCTTTAAATGTTTGCATACTAGGTTGGCGAACATTAAATTTTCTTTTTCGTCTTCGGTAGTGGTTCTGCCACCTACTTCATTCCAAGTGTCAAAGTTCCCCGTATCAGGCGCTTGGGCTAATACACCGTTTAGTAAAGATTTGCTCGGTGTTTTTAAAGCAGTTGTATTGCCAGTGAGTTGTAATAAAATTCTATTCTTTTTGCTTTTTAAAATATCAAGTGCACCGGCTTCATAGTTAGGCGCAATTAAAACTTCAAAAAATATTTCATTGATGGCGTTTGCAGTAGCCGTATCAATGGTGCTATTGGTTACTAATACGCCACCAAAAGCGCTTTCGTTATCTCCGCCTAAAGCTGCGTCCCAAGCTTCTTTAACAGTGCCTCTTGCAGCAATACCACAAACATTGGTGTGCTTGATAATGGCAAAAGTAGTTTCATTAAATTCTCCAATTAGTTGCACGGCTGCGTCTACGTCTACTAAATTATTATAAGACAATTCTTTACCATTAAGTTGCGTAAAGAGTGCTTGTAAATTACCTGTAAAAGTAGCCCCCTGGTGTGGGTTTTCACCGTAACGCAGTATTTGTGTAGGTGCTGGATTAAAGTAATTGCTAATGGCAATATCATAATGCATCACCACCTCAAAAGCTTTTGCTGCAAAAGCTTTCCTTTGCTCTATAGTAGTAGTGCCGGCTTGTGCAGCAAGCATGGTTGCTAGTACTGCATAATCTTGTTTAGCAGCAATAACTACAAGGTCTCTAAAGTTTTTGGCAGCAGCTCTAATCATAGAAGGGCCACCAATATCAATTTTTTCGATAATGGCTTTTTCTTCGGTAGTTGTCGCCAGCGTTTCTTCAAAAGGATATAAATCAACGATCACTACATCAATTTCGGGAATATGGTACTCCTCCATTTCAACTAGATCTTGCGGCTCGTATCTACGACCAAGTATCCCGCCAAAAATAGCAGGGTGTAGTGTTTTAACACGGCCTCCTAAAATAGAAGGGTAGGTAGTTAAACTTTCTACCGCAACACAGGTGATGCCTAAATCTTCTAAAAATTTTTGCGTGCCACCTGTCGAGTAGATGGTTACGTTTTGAGCGACTAATTGACGTGCTAAAGGCTCTAAACCATCTTTATAAAAGACAGAAATGAGCGCTGATTTAATTTTCTTTTCCATTGCTTGATTGGTGGACAAAAGCCCCTTGTTGAGAAACAAAATGATGCCGCAAATGTAGGCCCTCTGCCTCTTTTTTCCACCCTTCCATTTTCCACAACGGAATACTGCTGTCAAAAACATAAAGCGCACGCTTAAAGTGCTTTGAGAGTAAGGCTATGGGAGATTTTGATAGGTTGCTAATGAGTAGGATATCCACTTTTGATACCGTTGCGATACTATCTTTTAGCTGAACCATTTGCCCAATACGTAAAAAACGGGTGTGTCCAATAGAAAATGCAGTGTTGTTTACTTGCAGCGGTTGTTCCGGCCCTGGTCCGTAACGGGTAGTGATTTGTGATTTTTTTGGAACAAACCAAACGGTAAGGGTTGTTTGCCTGTCTTCTTTTACGTGGTCATACGTCCGTATACTCATACCTATGAGAATGGCTATCAAACTATAAAAGCACCATTTATTTTTTTGTGTTTGTATAAATTGAGATAGGTAAGCAATGACGATAAAAAATAACCCCACTTGAACCGCATTTATTTCTAAATTACTAGTAGTGGCATAGGGTAATGCATTCATTTTTTCAATGATCCAGTTCATGGAGGTGAGTAACCAACTTGTAGCAACTGATAATATCTTGCCTATATAAGGGAGGCTTCCAAAGGGGAGTATGAGTAAACAGCCATATAATATAATACTCGAAAGAGGCACCACAATAAAATTGCTGAGTAAGAAATAATTTGGGAACTGATGAAAATGATACACAACAAGTGGCAGTGTGAGTATTTGCGCACTTAATGTAACAGCGTTTAATTGCCAGCAGACCTGCATCCATTTGTATTTGAAATAAAGTACATCATATATTTTTTTTCGGTACAATACAATGCTAAGCACTGCTGCATAAGAAAGTTGAAAACCAATATCCCATAAATAAAATGGATGAAGTAGCAGTAAAAAAAATGCCGACGCGGCGAGGGCATTTAAAATACTTGAATTTTGTTTTACCATGGTTGCTATAATAATAAATGAAAACATAACCGCCGCTCTTACAATAGAAGGCCCGGCTCCTGTTAGAAGCGCAAAGCCCCACAATACCAGTAGCATGGTAGGTGGCGCTATCCACTTTTTTATTGTTGCATCTGGCATCCAATTAAAAATGCCAATGAGTAAACCATAAATTAACCCAAGGTGTAAGCCACTAATGGCAATAACATGTATTACGCCAGTATTGCTATACGCTTTTATTAAATCAGAATCTATATCTTGCTTGTAACCAATTAAAAGTGCTGCTGCTACTGCTTTTTCTTGTTTGCCCGTAATATTTTGTTGAAGTCTTGTTCTAATTTTTTGCTGTAGTATTTGTAAGTATTGTTTATTTTTTTTGGAGGACAGTAAGGTCCAACTACCTTTTGCTAAGTAAAGCTGGTGTGTTATTTCATGTCTAAATAGCCATACTTTGTAATTAAATCCCCCTGGGTTATGCGTATCTGGCACAAGGGTTGGTTGTATGGTAGTGGCAATATAATTGCCGGCAGTTAAAAGGTGCATACTACTGCGGCTGCTATCTACTGCGAGGTGTACTATTATTTTAATTTGTGTTTTTAGTTCTTGTTTTGCATTACCAATGCTTTCAATGACAGCCGCCGTTTTATAGGTTTTATTTTTTAGTTGTAATGGTTCGGTTAACCGCATAATATAAACAGTACCATCTTTACGCGCTGCTATTAATTCGGTTTCTTTGGCGCGCAACTGCAATACGTTTCGCATAACAGTGATACCAAGGGAAATAAAAATAATTTGTAGGAGGACACCTTGTAGAAAACGGTAACGGTACTTTTTAAAATTTGTTAGTTGCGCAATACATAAAAGTCCGGCAATAGAAACGCCCGCTGCTGCATACACAGCTGCATGAATATGCGCATTTGTAAATATGCCATGCAACAAATAATAGCAGGTAACAATTCCAATTACAAGTGGGAAAAGCAGTCTTGTAAATGGTGCTTGATGCCAAAATGGAGGCTTAGGTACGGACACGCACAAACCTATGTGCTATAATAGCGCATACTAATGAACCCATGTATTTTGGTGGAAGGTTCTCCGTATTTACAACCAGCCGCTTATTTTAAACTTACTTATCGAGACAAGTTCATGCTACGCTCTTTGTACAGCGTGCGGAAATAAGGATCGTGTAAATCTTTAATAAAACGAATCGCTTCTCCGGTACTTTTCATTTCTGGTCCTAACTCTTTGTTTACGCCAGGGAATTTATCAAAACTAAATACAGGCTCTTTTATCGCATAGCCATCTAGTTTTTTAACCATCGTAAAGTCGGTAAGTTTATTGGCACCAAGCATTACTTTGGTGGCAATATTTAAGTACGGAATTTGATAGGCTTTTGCAATAAATGGCGTAGTTCTCGAAGCCCTTGGGTTTGCTTCAATCACATACACTTGACCATTTTTAATGGCGAACTGAATATTAATGAGGCCTCTGATATTTAAGGCACGTGCAATTTTTTCACTGTAGAATTCCATTTTTTCTACAATCATTGGGGTTAAGTTAAACGCTGGTAACACCGCGTTACTATCGCCACTATGAATACCTGCTGGCTCGATATGTTCCATCACACCCATGATGTGAAAAGTTTCTCCATCAAAAATGGCATCTACTTCTGCTTCTTGACAACGATCTAAAAAGTGGTCAATTAAAATGGTGTTATCCGGAAGATGTTTTAATAAACTAATAACGGCTTTTTCAACTTCTTCGTCATTGATAACAATACGCATACGCTGTCCACCAATTACGTAGCTTGGTCTCACGAGTACGGGATAACCTACTTTGTTGGCTACTTCAATGGCTTCGTCTGCAGTATGCGCCGTGCCATACGATGGATACGGAATTTCTAGTTCTTTTAATAAATCACTAAAACGTCCACGGTCTTCGGCCATGTCTAAGCTTTCGAAAGAAGTGCCAATAATGCGAATGCCTTTTTCGTGTAAACGCTTGGCTAGTTTTAGTGCTGTTTGACCACCTAATTGAACAATGATTCCATAAGGTTGCTCTAGTTCAATAATTTCCCACAAATGCTCCCAAAACACTGGCTCAAAATATAATTTATCGGCCATGTCAAAATCGGTAGAAACGGTTTCGGGGTTACAGTTCACCATAATGGCTTCGTAACCACTTTCTTTAATGGCAATTAAGCCATGTACACAACAATAATCAAACTCGATACCTTGGCCAATTCTATTGGGGCCGCTACCAAGTACAATTATTTTTTTCTTACCTGAAGGGATGGATTCGTTGGAGTTGAGCGTAGGTTGAGTCATTATTTACAAATTGTGCAAATTTAAGGTACCGCCGCAATTTATGCGTGTAAATTTTAAAATAATTCTTAAATGCTTATGCACAGGACTTTTGAAGCCTTATTTTAAGAGTGGAAGCTCTTCCCAGCGTGTGGTATAGCGGGGGCTCCGCATTTCTTGGCGCATTTTCCAGTTACGGGTAGTGCCGCTAGCAGCAAATTTCAAAATATCACCCCGCATCGAAAAATTAATATTGTCTATCGCTTCCATGAGTGCGCGCCCTTTGGCCAATTTTTCGCCATTTGTAGGCACTGCTACAAACAAGTTCCCCTGAATCACGGTTTCAGGTACAATATCACTTAAAATGACCCCTGCTTTTTTGTAGGTTTTACCTGCTTCAAATAAGCTTCTTACCAGCTCGAGGGCTGGTTTTACCAGTTCGTTCGTAAGCGCCGTTGCAAGCGGCAGGCGAACCGCTCCCGATTTTGTAGGCCCATGCCGGTAATAACTGCCCTTCACTTCCTGTTTGGGCACAATTAATACCGTAATACCGCGTGCTGCTGCGTGTTGTCTGCGCAGTTTTTCTGCAGCCCTTGCCATATAGGTAGCTACCGCTTCTTCTAATTCAGTAAGGGTGGTAACGGGGTTTCCAAACATACGCGTGGTAGCAATCATGTGTTTGGTAACTCTTTCCGATTGCATATCTATACAAGGAAATCCTTTGAGTTCTCTAAACAAACGCGCGCCTACTACACCACCTAATTCTTGATGCGCCCAATTTTCGGTACGCAGTGTTAAATCGTAAGCGGTATTAATACCATAGCCATTTAATTTTTTGGCGTACTGGTAACCAATGCCCCACACATCAGCAATCGGTGTTTTTTGAAGTGCTTGTGTAATTTTTTTATCGGTATTTAAAATTAATACACAGGCCGTTGCTTGCTTGTTTTTTTTAGCGAGCCTATTGGCTACTTTACTGAGTGCTTTGGTAGGTGCTACGCCAATTGAAACGCTAATACCGGTCCACTGTTCAATGATATTTTTAAGCGATACAGTAAAAGATGGTAGTGCGTCTGGTTCAATATGTGCGAGATCGATAAAGGATTCATCTACCGAATACACTTCTACACAACCCTCTGGTAGCATGGTTCTTAACGTTTCCATCACGCGCCAACTTAAGTCGCCGTATAAATGATAGTTAGAAGAAAAAGTAGTAACGCCATTTTTTTCTAAATTATTTTTTTGCATAAAAAAAGGGCTTCCCATTTCTATGCCTACTGCTTTTGCTTCATCACTTCTAGAAATAATGCAGCCATCATTGTTGCTTAATACCACCACGGGCTTGTGTAGTAAATCTGGCTTAAATAAACGTTCGCACGAGCAATAAAAACTATTGCAATCTACAATGCCAATCATGTCTATATTATAAAGTAGCGTGAATACAATAGATCACCACGCCCCATACTGCAAAGGAGGCGAGTGGATCAATTTCAATGTCGGCGCATTTTTTATTTTCGGCAGAGAGTAATTTTTTAACACCCGTATCGGTATAGCGCCGAATTAAAAGTTCACCATTTAAAATAGCCACTACAATTTTTTGGCTGCTGGCTCTAATGCTACGATCTACAATTAAAATATCGCCGGGGTAAATGCCGGCACCGGTCATGGCGTGACTGTTCATTCTAAAAAAGAAGGTAGCGGGCTTGTTTTTAATGAGCTGCTCGTTGAGGTCAATGCCCCTTTCCATATAATCGTCGGTGGCGGCCCCAAAGCCAGTGGCATTGGCGGTAGTAACCTCTTGTTGGGTGTATTTTTTGGAGCCTTTATAGGCAGCCCCCTGCCATTCTTGACTATCCATAACAATAAAAAAGTTTTGTTTTAGCTAAAATATTTAGTAAATTTATGCTAAAATAGTTACTAAAATAAAAAAGTTATGGACATTCATACGAGCGCACGCACTGTTTTTACAGGTCAAACACTTACCACCACTGGGGTATATCAGTTGGTGGCCTACCCCGATGCGCATTTTACAAATTGGGCACGCACCCTTGGTTTTACCGATAAGCCGGTTATTGAGCTAGCCCAGTTTCATACCACTGAGCATATGGAAACTACTTTACTCAAGTGGATGCACCGTATTATTAGCCAGCAAAAAAGTTTTAGGGTGGCCATCGATGGTTTTGGAGCCCTGCCTTCTAGGCGCATTTTTATGCGTATCGCCAACCAACAACCTTTTGCACAGCTAGCCGCAAGTTTGCAAGTGCTCGATCAGTATTTAAAAAGTTATGGATGTATGCCTTCAAAACTGATACAGCAACCTTTACTTGCCCTCACTTCGCCACTACCACCCGCTGCTTTTGAACAGTTAGCTGCGCAGTATGTAAATAAAGTAGCGCAGCCATTTTTTGAACTTAGCACCGTTACACTCATTCGCAAAGAGCATGCACTAGACAAGGGCAAACAGGTGAGCGTTTTTGGGCTACAAACTTTATAAGCAAATTTGGGGTTTGCATAGTAAGTTCTATTTTCGTTGTAAATCAATTTTCCTATGGAGTCGGTGATTAACGGAATAGAAACTTTATTTACCTCTATCAGCGGCACTGCAGCTACCAGGGTAGAAAAATTACCACAAAGTGGGAGTGATCGTATTTATTTCAGAATATACGAAGGAAGCAAAACCTATATCGCTACCTACAACCTTCATCAAAAAGAGACACAAACATTTATACATTTTAGTAAGCATTTTAAAGCAGCGGGTCTTCCAGTGCCGGAAGTGTTAGCCGTAAATAGCGATGACACTATTTATATTCAAGAAGATTTAGGTACTGAGTCGTTACTCGATCAAATCGAAAAAGAAGGACACGCTCTAAATGTATACGCGCTTTTCCAAAAAAGTTTAGCGCAACTTGCACGCATACAAATTAAAGGTGACGAAGGCTTTGATTACAATTGGTGTATCACTGCAAAAGAGTTTGGCAAGCAGGCTATTTTAAGTGATTTACTCTATTTCAAATATTATTTTTTAGATACGCTTCAACTTCCTTACGATAAGCAGGCTATGCTTGAAGATTTTGAAGCATTAAGCACCTATCTGACCCATACGCAACATAAGTATTTTATGTTCCGTGATTTTCAGAGTAGAAATATTATTGTCAATCAAAATGATGTACACTTTATAGATTTTCAGGGTGGTATGAAAGGTGCTTTGCAATATGATGTGGCTTCATTATTGTGGCAAGCAAAAGCAGAATTGAGTGAACAGTGGAAAGACAATTTGCTTGACTATTATATGGATCAAGTAGACATTTTATTAAAAGAGCCCTTAGACCGTACTACTTTTGTGAGCCAGTATAATGGCTATGTATTAATAAGACTCTTGCAAGTAATGGGTGCATATGGTTTTAGAGGATTGTTTGAACGCAAGGCGCACTTTTTAGCGAGCATTCCACTTGCTATGCGCAACCTTCAGTTCTTTATTGAAAACAAACGCGTTGGTATTGTAACGCCGGAGTTTGACAGGGTGTTAAAAATTGTGATGTCTGATGAAATGATTACACGTTTTGAACCAGCTCAGGCCAATGAATCTTCACCACTCATTGTTTCTGTAAATAGTTTTAGTTATAAACGAGGATTTCCGACAGATGATTCTGAAAATGGCGGTGGCTTTATGTTTGACATGCGTGGTATTTTAAATCCGGGTCGCTTTGATGATTATAAAAAACTATCGGGCCTCGATAAACCTGTTCAAGACTTTTTAGAACAGCGTACAAAAATGAATGAGTATTTAAATAGTGTTTGGGATTTAATTGATATTACGGTAGAGGATTATTTGAAACGCGGGTTTCAAAATTTACAAATCAATTTTGGATGCACAGGTGGACAGCACCGAAGTGTATATGCTGCAGAACAAACAGCTAGACACCTTCGTAATAAATACAAAGTAAAAACGCAATTGTCTCATACCAATAAAGCCAACTGGGTAAAATAATTTTTTATGAAGGCAATGATATTGGCAGCAGGACTCGGCACAAGGTTAAAACCCTTTACAGATAAGCATCCCAAGGCATTGGCCTTGGTGAATGGAAAGTCTTTACTGCAGCGAAATATCGAATATTTACAAAAAATTGGTATCACCGAAGTACTCGTTAATGTGCATCATTATGCAGATCAAATTATAGATGCCGTAACCTCTAATAATGGGTGGGGTTCTACCATAACTATATCGGACGAAACGGACGCTGTATTAGAAACCGGCGGTGGTTTAAAAAAAGCGGCTTGGTATTTTGCAAATGAAAATTCGTTTTTACTTATCAATGCAGATATATTGACCAATTTAGATTTAGACGCACTTATTGCGCAGCACACTTCATCTGGTGCGCTCGCTACGCTCGCTGTTTCTATCAGAAACAGTAGTAGGTATTTCTTGTTTGATGCAGCCGGTAAATTGTGCGGGTGGAAAAATCAAAACACCGGTGAGTATAAGCCCGGTCATTTTAACGATAGTAATACGGAGCACCTGCAAACAAAGGCTTTTAGCGGTATTCAGGTAATTGATACAAGGCTACTGTCACTCATGCAAAGAGGAGGTAAATTTTCGATGGTGGATGTGTATTTAGACCTCTGTGACACACAAAATATTTTGGCGTATGATCATACCGGCGCAATACTACTCGATGTAGGTAAGCAAGAAAATTTGGAATTAGCAGCTAGGCTGTTTGTATAAAGCGCGGTAATTTTTGCGCAATCAATTTGTGGTTTAATAAAAATCTCCTTACACCTTAATATAAATTTTCTTTTTATCGAGTACATACACAATGCTCCAATAAAATGCAATCATGCAAATAGCGTAAACCAAAGATCCGTTGCGTAAATCTTCGGAAATGGGTTTGCAAATATGGTTCCAAAACCAAGGTAGTGCGCTCGTGGTGGTGTGTCCTGCTTCTAAACTGAGGTCTTCGAAACGCAGTAGTGACAGCACTCTTGGCAAAAAGCCCGACAAGAAAAATATAAAGAGTGGGTTCTTTCCAAACACATCAAAAAATTTACTCCAAGCACCTTTTATTTCTTTGAATTCAATTAAATAAATGAGCACACTAATGGTTACAATGGCGAGGCCTGTCGTGTATAAAACATAACTGCTGGTCCATATTTTTTTATTAATCGGGAATACCATATCCCAACATAATCCTGCC
>CAMDLR010000038.1 GCA_945901845.1 Sediminibacterium ginsengisoli
TGTTTATAATTTGGTAATACAAGTATACATGTATATAAAAAAAGGGCAGTATCTTTCTTATCAAATTCTAATCAATAGATCTATCTCATGTCCACATCCAGATATGCTTTTTTTGATAACGCATCAATGTCGTTACAAATTAAGGAAACAGAAATTCCGGCGCTTCAAGACTATGAAATATTAGTTCGGGTAACCTATACTACTTTATGTAAATCTGATATACTAACCTACACAGGTAAAAGAAAAGAAAAAAATCCAACCATTTTAGGACATGAAATTTGTGGAACCATTGTTACCTTTGGCAATAAGGCGCCAAAAATAGATTGTAGACATAATAACATTGCAGTTGGCGATTTAATTACCTGGGCAATTTATGCCAGCGATCCTTTGGAAGCCATGTCTTTAAAAGGAATACCACAAAAAGCAGCAGGATTGTTTAAATATGGACACGAAGAAATCACTGAAACCAGTCACTTACATGGCGGACTCAGTGAATACATTATTTTAAGACCCCATACACCAATCATTAAACCCTTGGTAGACCTTCCAGTTCAAGTATTAACGATTGTAAATTGTGCGGTTGCTACAGCTGCTGGCGCCATCAGAATTGCGGGCAACATAGAGGGCGCAAACGTAGTGATTGCAGGTGCTGGTATGCTAGGCGTTATTGCATGTGCCATGGCAAAATCGAAGGGTGCAAAAAATATTATTGCAATAGATATAGAAAATGAAAGACTTAAAATGAGTACTTCGTTTGGCGCTACCCATACGGTTCACCTCGATACCATCAATAGTTTTCAAAATTTTTCAAATTGGCTAACTTATAATAAATTACAAATAGATTGTTTTATAGATTTTAGCGGAGAACCTACAACCATTGATATACTACTAAAACAACTGAGTGTTGGCGGCACTGCCGTATTTATTGGATCTACGTATCCGCAACAAAATATTACCATAAATGCAGAAACAATTGTTAGAAATATTTGGACGATAAAGGGACTCCATAATTACAATGAATCAGACCTTATAGAAGCTGTACATTTTGTTGAATCACACAACCAAGAATATCCGATTTCAACTTTAGTAAAAGGAGGCTTCACCTTTGACACTTGCAAATTAGCTTTTGATTATGCAATAGAAGAACATCCCTATAGGGTTGGCATATCACTAAAATAAGTATCATCATGAATGCCATTTATAAAGTACAAAACTACCTGACTAAATCAAAGCCCGCAGTATTTATTTTCTTTTGCAGTAGTGCTGCCTTTTTAACCTATTGCAGTATGTATGCATTTAGGAAACCCTTTACTGCTGGCACCTACCAAGGACTCAGTCTTTTTGGAGTAGATTATAAAGTGGCGTTAATTATTTTACAACTAATTGGTTATGCACTATCTAAATTTATAGGTATTAAGCTAATAGCAGAGCTCACACCACAAAAAAGGGTACAAACTTTAATTGTACTAATGGGTCTAGCGTTTTTGTCCTTACTTGGCTTTGGGTTAGTCCCCTATCCGTACAATGCGGTGTTTATGTTATTAAACGGACTACCACTTGGCTTAATTTGGGGGGTTGTTTTTAGTTTTTTAGAGGGTCGGAAGTTTACAGAAATATTAGGCGCATTTATGGCAAGTTCCTTTATGATAGCATCCGGCATTGTAAAGTCTATTGGGCTATTTTTAATACAACAATTTTCGGTGAGTGAACAATGGATGCCGTTTTTTGCAGCCTTGGTGTTTATTCCAATTTTAATGGTTGGCATTTGGATGCTTAGCTGTATTCCAGAACCTAATCAAGAAGACATTTCATTAAGAACAGAAAGGGTACCAATGGATGCAGCCAATAGAATAAAGTTTTTTAAACTGTTTTGGCCCGGTATTTTTTTAGTGGTTGCAATTTATGTGGGCCTTACTGTTTTTAGAGACCTTAGAGATAATTTTGCAGTTGAACTTTGGACAGAACTTGGTTATTTAAAAACACCGTGGGTACTTGTGTTTGCAGAAATACCTATTGCAATTATTGTTTTGGCTATCATTGGTAGCATGATACTTATTAAAAATAATAAAAAGGCATTTTATTTGTCAATTACACTATGTATCGTAGCAGGGATTTTCTTTTTAATAAGCACCTTTTTATTTGAAGCTAAACTCTTTAATCCTATTTATTGGATGATACTCATGGGCTTATTAATGTATTTACCTTACTTAATATTTCACACGATACTATTTGAAAGATGGATTGCCTTTTTTAAATACAAAGGAAACCTTGGATACCTGATGTACATATCAGATTCGGTAGGATACTTTGGAAGCGTGCTAGTTTTATTGTACAAAAACTATGGTACCAAAGGATTTAATTGGTTACCATTTTTTACAAATACCGCGTGGATAATTGGCGTTTTAATTACAATTTTAGGCGTATTGGCGATCGTCTATTTTCGGAGTAAAGAAACACCCTCTAAAGCCTGAGCAACAGGTATTGGTAATTTGATATTTAAATAAGTTGCAATAGTAGGGAAGATATCTACAATGGCTGTTTTTGCAACTTCCTGTGCAGGCTTTTTATTCATGATTAACCAGGTATTACGCTCGCTATCTGATTGTCCACCATGATTTTTTCCTGTTTGAGCATCTCTGCCATGATCGGTGGTAATAATAACAAGCCACTCTTCGTTAAAATTATTTTCACGATAAGAAACCGCTTGCATTATTTTTTGCATTTGCTTATCAAGCATAGAAATAGCCGTATCTAGTTGTGGACTTCTTCCATACCGGTGCCCCATATCATCGGTGTATTCTAGATACACCCAAGACATATCCGGTGCGCTATCTTTAATAACCTGACTAGCCTCTGCAACTACCTTTTCATCAATTAAATGAATGTAATAGGCTTTTTTATCGTGTGGAAATTGAAGCGTATCTAATTCGTATCCATCTCTATGATAGTCTACGTGTAAATAATTTGTTTGCGCGAGGCCATCTCCTACCAATTTAGTTCGGTTATCAAGCCAGGTACTAAATACACCAATTTTTTTATTGGGATAGGCTTCTTTAAATACTTTAAAAATAGTTGGATAATTATAATTAGGATTTTTGATAGCATTGTCTACCACACCATGCTTATTGGTCCAAGTGCCCGTAAGTAGTGAATTGTAGCCTACCGCAGAAATAGTTGGCGACTGCGTAAAACCTCCTTTTTCTCCACCCACATAACAAGGTAAATAAGCTCCCTTATTAATAATGTCGTCAAATGCAGGTTTATTTGCTTTTTCTAATTCAGAGGCAGGAATGCCATCAGCAATAATAAATAAAACCTTTTTATTTTGCGCAGTAGCTAATTGTAGTGAACACAAAAGCACTAGAATAATCCGAAACATAATAAAACTTTATAAATACCTAAGATAGTGATTCTTTAAAAGAGATACTCGCCCACTTATTTGTTTCGGTAATCCAGTCGGAAGTATGTTTGCTAATACCAGATAAAATATCCCAAGCAGCAGCTACTTGTTCTTTTGTTGGGGCTGTAGTAACGTAATTGTCATTGAGTTTTACCTTTCCTATAATTTCACCGCTTACTAAATACGCTTGTTCCTTAAATATTTTACCAATTACATGGTTTTTTTTGCCAAAAAAACAATCACCAATGATAATGCCAATAACAGTTTTGTTATTGTAATCTAAAATCATCATGTTTTCTAATAAGGCAACAGGGGCATTTTGAGAATCGAGTACAATATACATATGGGCAATTTATATAAAATAGCTGCTTTGAACGGCGTAAAACTGCACTTTCCTATTGAATATAAGATCGATGTTATATTATCAAAATGTAAACAATTTGACCTTTTTGTAGGCATCTATCATAAAAATGGCTGTATCGGCAAAATCTTTGCCCTTGTTCATTTTATCGAGGGCAGCGCGCTCATAAGCAAGTTCTTCGGTTTGCGTAGTTAAAACGCCAAATATAAGTGGGATAGTGGTCGTGGATTTGGTAGATAGCATAGCCATACCTTCTGTAACATATTGACAAACATATTCGTAATGATCCGTGTCACCTTTAATGACAGCACCAATTACTATAATAGCTGAGTATTTATAGATGTCAATTAATTTTTTGGAATAACCTACAAGCTCAACAGCACCAGGGCATTGTAATAACACATACGGCGTTTGGGTAGCTTTTAACTGGTTTATGCAACCTGTAGTTAGTAAATCAGTTATTTCGCTATTAAAAGTTGCCTGTACTACTGCAATCATAACTTATTATTTAGTGTGGTGATTCCCAATTTTTATTTTAGCATCTAAATAAGCTTGGTTGTGCACATTGGCAGCAGTACTTACATGATGCGTAGTAAATGTAATGCCTGCAGCTTTAACAGCTGCTTCTTTTAATGGATTGTTGGTAATAAGTGTAATGGATGTATATCCAAGTACTTTTAAAATAGCAGTAGCATCATCATAATTTCGAGCATCTGCTGGAAGTCCTAAAGCTTCATTGGCTTCGTAGGTATTTAAACCCTGCTCTTGTAAATGATAGGCTTTAATTTTATTAGAAATACCAATACCCCTTCCTTCTTGATTTTTTAAATAAATAACGGCACCGTTTTTATTTTCTGCAATAAGCGTTAGTGCCTGATGTAGTTGGTCTTGACAATCACAACGTAAACTTCCAAAAATATCACCGGTAGCACATTCGGAATGTATGCGTACCATGGGTGTTACCGCTTCCATGTCACTATTTTGAAGCACAAAATGTTCTACCAAACTAATTGGGTTTTTAAAAACCTTAATGGTAAAATTTCCAGATTTTGTAGGGAGTTGCGCTTCCGAAATAAATTCCATGTTATTGTATCTTTTTTCGGTAATCAATAAGTTGCTGTATAGTTATGATAGGCAGTTGATGATAGATCGCAAATTCAAAGAGTCCATCACGTCGCATCATATTACCATCAGTATCCATTATCTCACAAATAACAGCAGCACCTGGTTGATTGGTTAATAAACATAAATCAACGCCCGCTTCTGTATGTCCGGGTCTTATTAAAACGCCACCATCTTTGGCAACAACTGGAAATAAATGACCGGGTTTAATAAAATCATCAGGCTTACTATTATCACTAGCAATTAACGCAGCTGTAATGGAACGTTCTTTTGCCGAAATACCTGTAGTGATTCCAAAATCCGGTGTAGCATCTATAGAATCATGAAATGCAGTACTAAAAGGATCTTTTGCATTGCTAGGTACCGGATGTAAGTCTAATTTTTGCGCAATGTTTTTTGAGATAGCAATACATATAAGACCCCTCGCTTCTTTTGCACAAAAATTAACTTTTGCAGGTGTAGAAGCGGCGGCACTAAAAACAATATCGCCCTCATTTTCTCTACTTTCATCATCCACCACAACAAGCACCCCGCCATTTGTAAAATGAGTTAATGCAATATCTATAGAACTAAAAGAATGACTCATACTTATTTTGATAACAACTTTTCGGTGTATTTAGCTAAAATGTCAAATTCAATATTCACCCTATCGCCAATTTTTAATACACGCATATTGGTTTTTTCAAGTGTGATAGGTATAATACATAGTTCTAACAAATTGCCTTCTGTTTTGTTGACTGTTAAACTAACACCGTTAATGGTAACAGAACCTTTATACACCGCATATTTAGAAAAGGTAGACTCAAAAGCGATGGTTACAAACCATGCAGTATCAGACACTACAATATTTTGCACAAGTGCTGTATCATCTACATGACCTAGTACATAGTGTCCACCTAAAAAACTAGTAGGTTGTAAAGGAAGTTCAATATTAACCTTAGTGCCCGTTACGTAATATTTGATAATTGTTTTTGAAATAGACTCGGTGGATACAAAAAAAGACATCGTATCATTATTGATGGTAATTACCGATAAGCAGGCGCCGTCAATAGCAACACTATCTCCCAGTTTAACACGGGCAGCCACAGAAGCACTGGTAACACCTAAGGTCCAGCCAGTTTCTTGAACGTCGATGCTTGAAATAATAGCCGATTCAACAATTCCGGTAAACATGGATTGATTTCTTTAAATTTGAGGTGCAAAGATAAGCAATGACAACATTAGAACACTTAATAGAAGCATTAAGTTTGGCCCAAAAAGCAGAAAGGAAAAATATTAAAGGAAATCCTTTTGTGGGCGCTATTGTTGTTGATGAAAATAATAACATTATTGGTACAGGATACCACAAAATATGGGGTGAAAAACACGCCGAAGTATATGCTATTGAGGAAGCTTTAGCACATACTCCAGATTTAACAAAATGCAGCCTATATGTAACCTTGGAACCCTGTTCGCACCATGGAAAAACCCCTCCCTGCACCGATTTAATTATAAAATCAGGTATCAAAAAAGTTTTTATTGGCTCATTAGACCCAAATCATAAAGTATCAGGATTTCAGCTACTTAAACAAAAAGGAATAGACATTGTGTTGATTGAATTAAAAGAAGCCCTGCAATTAAATAAAGTTTTTTTTACAAATCAAAAAAAACAAAGACCATTTGTACGTTTAAAAATTGCTGCAACAATAGCCGGGAAAATGGCAGACTATGAAGCTGATTCTAAATGGATAACAAATACGAAAAGCAGAGCTTACGTGCATTCAAATATCAGAACGGAAGTAGACGCAATTTTATCAACTGCAAAAACAGTTATTGACGACCAGGCTACCTTAAATATTAGAACTGAAAATGCCCCCAGCAAAGAAGTTAATGCGGTCATTATTGATAGAACAGGATCCATACTAAAGGCAGAAAACGCATCTCTGCCAATATTTTACCAAAGAAAATATACAAAAATTTACATTGTAACTGCACCTAATACAATTGCTCCTACTAAGCCATTACCTAGTAATATAGAAATCATTGAAACAACATTTAATTCGAATAAAGAAATAGATGTAACAATTTTAGGAAAGCAACTCCTTGAAAAAGGTATATATAGTGTTTTAGTAGAAGCAGGTGAAATATTTAGTTCCTACCTACTATCAAAAAAATGGGTTGACGAATTAGATTATTTTATTGGTAGTAAAATATTACTTGACAATCAAGCAGTGACGGGGTCTGCGGTTTCAAAAAATATAGTATTAGACCAAGAGATACCGCTAACACTACTAAGTTCTATGCCGTTTGACAATGATATTTATTTACATTATGCTATCAATGAATCTTAATTTATAAAAATGAAATTAATATGTAATCCGATACTTTTATTTGTATCAATCCTATGTTGCACAAGCACATTTGCACAACCCTTTATCAATGAAATAAAAGCTTTCAGAAAAGCTGACTCCATAAAGGCGCCAGCAAAAGACGCCATTTTATTGATTGGCAGCTCTAGTTTTACAAAGTGGAAAGACGTGCAAGAATACTTTCCGGAGCACACCATGTTAAATAGAGGATTTGGTGGCTCGTCATTAACCGATGTTATATATTATGTAAACGATGTGGTTTTAAAATATAGTCCAAAACAAATACTTATTTATTGCGGTGAAAATGATATTGCAGGATCAAGCACCGTAAATGCAGATACCGTTTTTGAAAGATTTAAAATTTTGTACGGTATGATTAGAACCAAATTTAAGAAAGTACCTATCGCCTACATTTCGATGAAGCCAAGCCCAAGTAGAGAAAAGTATTTAGAAACCATGCAAAAGGGAAATGAGCTAATTAAAACATTTATGGAAAAGCAAAAAAAAGCTGCTTACATAGATGTTTACCACAGTATGTATGGTGCAGACGGCAAAATGCTGACCAACATATTTTTATCGGATAAGCTCCACATGAATGCAGCAGGCTATCAAATATGGCAGGGGATTATTGCACCTTATTTGGTAACAAATTAATAATTAGCAGGAAGCCCAAAATTTCATTTAAAAACATAGGTTTGTTTAAACCTAATCGTATATGAAAAATAATTATATATTTTTATTTTGTTTGGCATTTGTTACGTTTTCGGCAACTGCACAACCTGTAAATTATTTATCTGTTCCTGGCTTTAAAGAATTAGCCAACATAGACCCAGCTGGGCATTCTGTGCTTCCAAGTGGCAGGTATGTAACCCCAGCAGAAAAAATGATTCGCATTAACCACGACCCTTTTGGACTAGCGATTTCGCCAGATCAAAAAGTAGCCATCACCATGCACGAAAATGCTATAACTATAATTGATATAGCTACAATGCAACAAAAAAGAATACCTGAATATTATAATAAAAAAGAAAGCCCATTAATCAAAGGATCTTTTTTGGGTGTTTCATTTGATACACAAAAAAGCCTTGTGTATTTAAGTGGTGGGGACGAAGGATCGGTAATTGTATACGACTATGTCAACTACAAGAAAGTAGATTCTATTTATTTGGATGGTTTATTTAATGGGGTAAAATACCAAGGTAGCTTTACAAGTGATTTGATATACCATGCCAAAAAAAATGAACTACTTATATTAGATAGAGGCAATTTTAGATTGGTACGCTATAGCCTCACACAGAAAAAAGTAACAGCCTCTATACCCACTGGCAGACAGCCGTTTGGACTAGCGCTATCACCAGATAAAAAAACAGTTTTAGTAGCTAACGTTGGGATGTACGCTTACCCTTTAGTGGAAGGAACAACCAAAGAAAATATAAAAACACAATATATTAATTGGCATCCTTACGGCAATAACACAAAGGAATCGATAGAAGGCACTGAAATTGATGGCAAAAAAATTCCTGGACTAGGTAGCCCAAATGTACCAGAAGCGATGAGCGTATATTGTATAGACTTAGCAACCAATAAAGTTGCCGCTAGATTAAAAACAGGCATGCTACTTGGCGAACTTGTTGAAGACGCAGAAGTAATTGGCGGGGCCAGCCCCAACTCAATTGTAGTAAGCAGTAAGTATGCTTATGTTACAAACGCTACCAATGACAACATCGCAGTTATTGATTACAAAAAGGGACGTATTGTAAAGCATATTCCTATTAAAGTGGATCAGCGCATTGATAAATTAAGAGGGTTACTCCCTTTTGGTATTGATATTTCTAAAGACGAAAAACACTTGTACGTAGCGCTACTTGGATTTAATGCGGTTGCTAAAATTGAGTTGGCTACTGATAAAACAGTAGGTCTTATCCCAACAGGCTGGGGCACAACAAGGGTTAAATTATCCAGCAATGATTCAACCATTTTTGTAACCTCCTGCAGAGGTTTAGGTGCAGGCCCTAACGGCGGTAAAAATTTTAAAATTCCAGTGCAAGGAACTTATGTTGGAGATATCCAATTAGGTACTTTTCAGAAAATCGCAAACCCTAGTACCGAAAAATTACAAGCATACACAAAGCAAGTAATTGAAAATACATTTATTACAAAAACACAAATAGATAGCTTGCCTCTACCTGTATTACCCGGAAGCAAAACAAGCCCTATCAAACACATTGTATTTATCACCAAAGAAAACAGAACATTTGATGAAATATTTGGCCAAATGAATACAGTAAGAGGAGATAATAGCCTTGCTAGATTTGGATTAGACGTAAATGTATATGGCCAAAAAGATTTTGTAAAAAATGTAAACGTTTCGCCTAATCATATAAAAATTGCAAAACAATTTTCGTTAAGTGATAATTTTTATTGTGACAGCGATGCGTCTATCCATGGGCACCACTGGATGATGGGCGTTATCCCTAACGAATGGGTGGAAGCCAATTCAAGTACCGATAAAAAGGCCGACTATTTTTCTACAGCACCAGGCAGACGTTTTCCAGGTTCTACAGGAAGCATGGACCCAGAGGATTATGCAGAAATTGGTGGCTTATGGGAAGCGTTAGATAGAAAAAAAATTAGTTACTATAACTTTGGACAGGCCAATGAAACAGCGCATGTTAGAGAAGATTGGAATGACACGGCAACAGGTGCTGGGCATATTGTAATGGTTCCTATGCAAAAAGGTGTATGGGAAAAAACCTCACATAATTTTGCTGGTTATAATACCAACATTCCGGACCAATTCAGGGCTAAACAATTTGAAGAAGAATTTACTAAAAAATGGCTCAACGGAAAAGATACTTTACCGCAGCTGATAACCATGATGCTTCCTAACGACCATACGGCAGGACCAAGGCCAGAAGACGGTTACCCTTTTAGCGCTTCTTATGTGGCAGACAATGATTTAGCACTTGGCAGAACCCTTCATTTTTTAAGCAGGACCCCCTATTGGAAAGATATGCTAGTGATTGTTACAGAAGATGACCCACAGGGCGGTGTAGATCATATAGATGCGCACAGAAGTGTGTTATTAATGGCAGGCCCTTATGTAAAAAAGAATTACATATCACAAACGCATGCTAACTTTGGCTCTATTTTAAAAGTTGTATATAACATATTGGGAGTACCTTATGTAAACCAATATGATATAACAGCAACATTGTTAACAGACTTTTTTACCAATACCCCAGACTTTACACCCTATAATTTTGAATTTCCTAGCCAAGAAGTATTTGATTGGGATAAAGCCATGAAAAAATACAATCAAACAATTGATTGGCGCAAAATAAAGCAAGGGCCTAAAATGGATAATGAAGATGAGCAAAGAAAAGAGCATTATAAAACATCTGGCACCATCATTCAAAAATAAAATAGACGTTGGTTTTTGGGGGATTAAGGTAATTACGTTGGTTTTATCGGTGTTTCTATTTTGTGTTAAGCCAGCGGCTGCCCAAGATAGAGATACGCTTTATAATCAGCTAGACTCGATAGTTGTAACAAGTAGAAATATTAAAACGAGTCAGGCAAAAAGCCCGTACGTAATTAGTTCTATTCATCAAAACCAAATAAGAGAAACCAACGCAAGAACAACACCCGAAGCTTTACAGGGCGTAGCAGGCGTTTTTTTACAAAAAACAAACCATGGGGGCGGCTCTGCATTTATTAGAGGGCTTACGGGCAATCAAACGCTTTTAGTAATAGATGGCATTAGATTAAACAATGCAACTTACCGGTATGGCCCCAATCAGTACCTGAACACCATTGATATGTTTACGCTTGAAAAAGTAGAGGTATTAAAAGGCATTGGCGCTATTGAATATGGTTCCGATGCAATAGGCGGCGTTATTCATCTTACGACCAAAGAAGCAAACACAAGCAGTTTCAAAGATTTTAAACTGAGCAATACCAGCAAATTTTTGTCTTCCCAAATGGAAAAGACAAATAGAACAGAGATGAGCTATGCAACCAATAACTGGACCATTTTAGGTGGATTAAGTATCAAAAGATATGGAGACATTGTTGGCGGCGAAGGGGTAGGCTATCAAGCACCCACTGGCTACAGAGAAAAAAACTATGATATAAAAGCAAAAGTAAAAATAAGTGACAACCAAGAAATTACATTTTCAACCCAAAATACAATTCAACGAGATATTCCTATTTACCATAAAATAGTTTTAGAAAATTTTAAAATAAATCAAGTTGACAAACAGGTACACAATTTAAACTACCTAAAATATAGGTATGCAAGCAACCGCAAAGTAATTTCTGAAATACTTGTAACGCTCTCACAGCAACGCTCTATCGAAAACCGTTCCAATCAAAAAAATAACGCTACCCTTTTAAGAAAAGAAAGAGATACCATACATTCTACCGGCATAACCGCCGAAATTATTGTAAAGCCTACAAAAAATTGGACAAGCAACACGGGCGTAGATATTTATTCGGACCTAGTTAATAGCAATACCACCGAAACAAACACAAGCGCTAATACTCAAATACAAAAAAGAGGCCTATACCCCAACGGATCTATTTATAATAACAATTCTTTGTTTAATATCCACTATTTAAACCTTGGCAAACTAAGTGTCATTGCAGGCATTCGCTATAATTTTTTAGATATTCGTATAAGTGACACGACACTTGGAAATGTTACATTAAAACCATCGGCACTCGTTACCAATTACGGTATCAATTACCAACTAAATAAAAATAATTTTATTTTTGGCTCTATCTCAACAGGCTATAGGGCTCCAAACATAGACGACTTAGGCACTTTAGGTATTGTAGATTTCAGGTATGAAATTCCGAGCTACAACCTAAAGCCAGAAAAATCAAAAAATATTGAATTAGGCTACAAATACAATTCTGTAAAAACCAATTTCACTGTTTCGGTTTTTCAGATGAATTTGAAAGATGTAATTGCTAGAATTATTGTAGATGGTCAAGTGATTAATGGATACAATGTTTATACCAAAAAAAATATAGAATCTTCTTATATCAAAGGGACAGAAATTTCAGTATCGCATCAAATCAATAACCATTTTGCCTTCCAAACAAATGCAACGTATACCTATGGTCAAAATGTTACCAAAAATAAACCTATGCGAAGGATGCCACCATTTTTTGGTCAAAACAAATTAAGCTGGCATTCTAAAAACAAAACGGTTGCTATTAGACACCAATTTGCCGGCAAACAAACCAGACTTGCAAAGGGAGATATAGATGATAATAGAATAGGTGTATTGGGTACCGCTCAATGGAATACCATTCAAATAGACGCGAGTATCAAATGGAAGCATGTAGCATTACATGCAAGTGCCATAAATATACTCAACGAAAAATACAAAACACACGGATCTGGCATATATGGAATGGGGCGCACATTTGGATTATCTGTACATTGGAAATTATAAATGCATCTGAGCAAGCTCCAACTAAAAATGTATAGGCATGAGTTTTGAATTCTTACCTAGCCTTAATGCTGGTGTTGGCACTTTGATATAATTTAAGACATGTGCAAGCGTTTGCCAGAAATGCTTTTTAGGAAGTAAGCCCTTAAAATCGATATCTGGCGCTAAGTAAAATTCATAACTACCGCTACCCCAATCTGAAGTGCCACCAGGCATATTAATGTAATAATTATTAAGGGTATGATCTACGCCAAGTCCAACAGAAATACCGAGCCATTTGGGCCACTTACCCGACGGCTTATACCGGTTAGGATTATAAGTAAACCAAAATGTTGAATTCATATAGTCGTCCTGAAAATTACTTTCACGCTTAATAAAATCGTAGTAGTAATTATCCTTTCTGTAATAACTATACTTGATATCGAGTGCTTTTAAAAATTTACTTTTAGACTGAAAGTATGGATAAAAACTTCCCAGAGAGCCACTCATCCAATCGTACATACTAAAACCCCAAGTAGGCGAATAGCCATCTTTGATTTCAATAAAACCCTGTACAGCCGTGCCTAACAAACCACCCCACAATAGTGATTGCGCCTCGGTTTTACCTGACCATCTAATACCTCTTGCAAAAATATCACTCGTAATTCTGGCGCCATAAAAATGGCCTACTTTGTCTAAACTCTTTGCATAAATAGCGTCTCTACCAAAATCAAAAGCTTGCGCAATATTTGAACCGCCGCCATCAAAATGAAACGTTTTTTTAGAATCGGCCCACCAGGCATTGTTAATATAATGATAACTTCCATATAAAGCTAAAAGAGAAGTTCCGTTTACAAATGCAAAGCGTTTTACATTGAGTGTGTCCGCGTTTTTAAAAAAAAGGGTTTTTGTAGAGGGTGCTATTATACTGTCTTTTTTGTCAATCATATTCGTTTCACCTGCCTTAGAAGCATTTGAAATAAATAATAACAATGAAAAAAGAACAAAAGATAAACGCATATAATTTAGATTGGAACTCAAAGGTAAAGAAAGTTTTTTGTGGATTGCCAATGCGAAGCATTGTCATCCCTGAGTGTCTCTTTGAAACAAACGCTTCGCGTGTTCCACTGGATTGCCAATGCTGCGCATTGTCATCCTAACGAAATGGATTGCTGTCGCTCCGCTCCAGCATCCCAGAAGGTCTCTTTGACCAAAGTCTTTGAAACAAAAGTGAAACTTTTGTTTCTCTTTTAAAACGCTCATTTGCTCATTCAAGCAAGCTTGATTCGCAACTTCGCATTTTAAAAGACTTCGCAGCCACCATAGGAGCCAGTTTGGAAGAATTTGCAGTTGATGTTAGGGCGATTTTAGATGCCAAGCTTAAGAACCGCTAAAAGCAAAAACCGACCCAATTGGGTCGGTTTTCTATTGTTTTCTAAAACTATTATTATTTTAGAAAATAACACTTTGTAGCCAACATAGGAGCCAGTATGGAAGAAACTATTAGTGATGTAATTGCTGTTTTGGAACTAAGAATTAATAATAAGCCAATGTTATTGAGCTAAACTAATATGATTAGGATTCATAAACCTAAGGCCATGGGTTCAAGTCCCATTCTCGCTCAAAGAAAACTACGAAGGGTGATTAGGTTCGTAGAGGGTGAATTGTAGTTAAATTGCTATTTAGCATATTTTTTTGAAAATCTTCTGTCTTTGAACAAAGCAAGATTTTCTAATTCATGGGAAATATTACTCAGCAGTCTTTTCATTGTCTATTTTATATTTATTTACTCATTATTAAAAAGGCAAATCACAATAATCATACAGCTTAATCCCAGGCCGATTGGGCGGCGTTCCTTCTTAATTAGAAGAGATATTACAATAGTAAATGTCTTTTACCCGGTCATTTGATTCTTTAATTAAATATAAAGAATATAAAATATGTGTTTAATATTAATTAACATAAAAATATATTTATTTAACAGAACTTATTTCAATGCAAAATTTATTTTTTTTTAATATTTAATATTTTGTCAAAATTATTTTTTTTTTTTAACATTGTAATTGAAAAACAAAATCAATGAAAAAGTTAATTTTTATAACCACCTTAATAATTTTTACTTCGTCATTCATAAAAGCCCAATCAAATTTTTATTGGGTTGGCGGTTCAGGTAATTGGAACGATCTAACGCACTGGGTTACTGCATCTGGCGGGGCTACCCAACAAACCACATTACCAACTTCCTCAACAAATGTATTTTTTGATGCGAATTCAGGATTTACATCGGGAAGTAAAACGGTAACGATGAATATACCATCTGCTTCATGTAATAATATGGATTGGACGGGTGTAACAAATTCGCCAATTTTCACTACTCCTTATGGCAATCAATTATTTTT
>CAMDLR010000039.1 GCA_945901845.1 Sediminibacterium ginsengisoli
GCAGAATTATTTACTTGGAAAGCATATACGGGTAAATTAACAGAAGGTATTTTATACAAGCCTGAAAATTTTGATGCAACTAAAAAGTATCCAATGATTGTTTATTTCTACGAACGTAACAATCAAACCTTGTACAATTATGTTCCGCCAACACCAACGGCTTCTCGTTTAAATATTTCTTTTTTTGTAAGTAGAGGTTATGTAGTACTCGTACCAGATATTTGGTATAAAAAAGGGTATCCAGGTCAGGGCGCTTATGATTATATTTTAAGTGGAACACGTGCTGTTGTAAAACAAGGATATATTGATAGTACCAAAATTGGACTACAAGGACAAAGTTGGGGGGGCTATCAAATTGCACACCTCATTACTAGAACCAATTTATATGCAGCAGCATGGGCTGGTGCGCCAGTTGTAAATATGACAAGTGCTTATGGTGGCATACGTTGGGGACCTGGTATGAACCGTCAATTTCAATATGAGAAAACGCAAAGTAGAATTGGTGCAACCTTATGGGAAAAGCCAAATTTATACATCGAAAATTCTCCCTTATTTCATTTGCCTAAAGTAACAACACCACTAGTTATTATGGCCAATGATGCCGATGATGCTGTGCCTTGGTATCAAGGGATTGAATATTATACAGCCATGCGCCGTTTGGGTAAAAAAGTGTGGATGCTCAATTACAACAATGAAGCGCACAATTTAGTAGAGCGAAAAAATAGAAAAGATATTCAAATTAGAGAACAACAATTCTTTGATTATTTATTAAAAGGAGATAAGCCTGCACCATGGATTACAAACGGTGTTCCTGCAACTATGAAAGGAAGGGATTGGGGATTAAAATAGAATGGCTTAGGCCGTTCTATTTGGATCCCAGGCTTCTAGTTGGTTCGCTACTTCTGTTAAGAAGCTAGCACCAACACTGCCATCAATGATGCGGTGATCGTAACTCAGTGATAGATACATCATATGTCTGATGGCCATGCTATCTCCACTTGGTGTTTCAATAACGGCTACGCGTTTTTTAATGGTACCAACAGCAATAATGGCTACCTGTGGTTGATTGATAATAGGTGTACCCATCAGACTTCCAAAAGTACCCACATTGGTAAAAGTAAATGTGCCGTTTTGTGTATCGTCAGGTTTTAATTTGTTGTTACGGGCAGCATCCGCTAAACTATTAATAGACTTACTAAGTCCTACTAAATTAAGTTGGTCTGCACCCTTGATAACTGGAACAATTAAATTTCCATTTGGAAGTGCAGTTGCCATTCCAATATTAAAATCCTTTTTAATGATAATGCGGTCGCCGTCTAAGCTTGAATTAATAAGCGGGAACTTTTTCATAGCAGCTACCAAACATTCTACAATAAGTGGTGTAAATGTTAATTTGGTGCCTTCTCTTTTTTCAAAAGCAGCTTTATTGTTGTTTCTCCACTGCACTAAATTTGTTACGTCTGCTTCAGAAAAACTTGTAACGTGTGGACTAGTTTGCACACTGTCTACCATATGTTTGGCAATCAGTTTGCGCATGCGGTCCATTTCTATAATTTCTGATGCGCCACTTAATACAACACCTGCAGGGTTACTTGCCGCTGAGGTTGAAGCAGTAGTTGATGTCGCAACTGAAGAAGCTTGCGTTGGAGTCGAAGCTGCAACAGGCGCAATAACTGCCGTAACTGTTCCCGATTTTTTTGCTACCACCCAGTTTAAAATATCTTTTTTTGAAACCCTTCCACCTGATCCAGTGCCAGGTATTTTTTCCAAATCACTTAAGCTTACACCTTCACTTTGTGCAATGTTTAAAACCAGCGGCGAGTAAAAACGAATTTCCGAATTACCTGTTTCTTGCGGTGCCGTATTTACTGGTGCAGCAGGAGCATATGGAATGAATTCGGTTTCTTCCCCAATAGAACTAGGCGCAGCTGCTGGGGTTTCAATAATTGTATTTGTAGCATTATTGCTAGCACCGGCCACTTCAATTTTTGCAAGCACACTTCCAATGGGCGCCACATCATTTACTTGAAAACAAATTTCTACCAATTTTCCTGCAAATGGGGCAGGAACCTCTGTGTCTACTTTGTCGGTGGCAATTTCAAGTACGGTTTCGTCCACAGCAATATTGTCTCCAATTTGCTTGTTCCATTTTAAAATGGTGGCTTCCATAATACTTTCGCCCAATTTGGGCATCACTAAATCAACAATTGCCATAGACTGCTCAGAGGTTTAACGTCTTTACAAAAGTACGTTATGCGGTTAAAATAGGGTTAACTATTATCCACAATTAGAAGGCGGAGCATATTGAGGGCGCTATTGGCTGTTAATTCAATATTACGCTTGCGGTCAAACCTAAAATGGAATACCTGGGCACGTACTTCATTTTCAGATGCAACGGCCATCCAAACCATTCCAACGGGCTTTTCGGGGGTTTCGCCCCCTGGCCCCATAATGCCACTAACTGCCACTGAATAGTCTGTTTTAAGTAGTTTTCGGGCCGAAACGGCCATTTTTCTAACACATTCTTCACTAACCACACCCACGGTTTCCATGGTTTCTTTGGAAACGTCTAGTAAATCGCCTTTGATTTCATTGGCATAGCTTACCACGGAGCCCTTAAAATAGGCCGATGCGCCAGCTTTAGCCGTTAATAAATGGGCAATATATCCACCCGTGCAACTTTCCGCGGTAGAGAGGGTTTTGTGCTGGTTTAAGAGGAGCTGACCCACTACTTCGGCCATTGGAATATCTTCTTTAACCACCAAATAATCTGTAACGGCGGTGGCCAAATTTTCAAAATGGGTTTCTAATTCTTTGTCCAAATCTGCTTCATGTTGAGGATCACCTGATATTGTTAATCGTAAACGAACCATACCATAATTGGGTAGGTACGCTAGTTTAATATGACTTGGTAGGGCAGCTTCATTTTCTTTAATTATTTCTGCTAAAAAAGATTCGCCAATGCCTGCCGTTAATAATGTTTTGTGCTTAATCAGGCCTGTTTTAAAACGCTTTGGAATCATTGGAATTACATGATGTTCCATGATCCATTTCATTTCGTGTGGTACCCCAGGCATAGATATAAAGAGTACGCCATCTTTTTCAAAAAGCATACCAGGCGCGGTTCCGCGTTCATTTAATAAAACAGTGCAACAATCTGGCACTTCAGCTTGCTTGGCGTTTCGCTCAATCATGGGGCGCTTTAAAATGCGCTCAAAAATATCTGTAACATGCACAAGTGTTGCGGGGTCTACTACCATTTTCCCGCCAAAATATTCACACAACAAAGGTTTTGTGATATCGTCCGAAGTAGGCCCTAAACCACCTGTCAAAAGTATCATTGAAGATTTTTTGCTTTCTGCATCTAATGCAGCCCAAATGTCATCCCAAACATCACCAACCGCAACCCTGTTTTTAATGGTAATGCCCGCTTTATTGAGTTCTTGGGCAATCCAGGCACTATTGGTGTCAATCACTTGACCTATTAATAATTCATCTCCAATAGTGATGATGGATGCAAAAACTTTTTCCATGTCAGGGCCTTAATTTAGTGCGAAGTAAATATAGTAAGCACAAACAGGCAAATATAAATATATTGCATCCTATGAAAACACAAAATTACAGCAACCATAGTAGATTAGTGGCCGGTTGGCACGGGACTACCTTTTTTGGCATATTGGCTTTTTGGATTGGCAGCTTTGTTAATTTGGCGCATGCCGATGGAGCTGGGTTTTACAGTGCCTCTCTTTTGAATCTAGCAGGCTTTATTTTTTTATGCCTATTTGCGTTTGTTCGCATTTTTGCCCTAAAAGCACAGGATAGAGCCATTAGAGCCGAAGAAAATTTGAGACATTTTGTATTAACAGGAAAATTACTCCCAGCTAGTTTACGCATTGGTCAAATTGTAGCACTTCGTTTTGCCTCCGACGATGAGTTTGCCACTCTTGCAGTAAAAGCTGCCGCCGAAAATTTAACTGGTAAACAAATCAAGCAATCTATAACTAATTGGAAAGCGGATACCTACCGCGTATAAATTTAATAGTACGTTTTATGAAACATCAATTTTGGGTGCTATCGTTTGTATGCCTGCTTGCGGTGCAAGCCTCTGCACAATCAACAACCATATCTTTAAATAGCGATGCTGAAAAAGAAGCCGTTAAAAATGTAATCAAGCAAACATTTAAAGCCATGATTACGGTAGACACGGTGTTATTGAAATCTTGTTTTGCGCCGGGAGCCATTATGCACGTGGTACAAAATCAAAAAGATTCGGTGGTTGTAAGAACGAGTAAAGTATCTGATTTTGTGGCGAGCATTGGAAAGCAGCAACCAGGCGCACTTGACGAGCGTTCTTTTGATGAAATCATTTATATCGATCGTGAAATTGCCTCCGCATGGGCGCCATATACGTTTCACCGCAATGGACAATTCTCACATAAAGGCATTGATAGCTTTCAATTTGTTAAATTAAAAGAAGGTTGGAAAATTCAGTACCTCATTTACAACATGTATCAGTAAGGGGTAAATTATTATTCGCTAAAAAATGGTGCTAACTTTTCTTTAAGGCTATCTGGTATGATGGACCGCTTTCCGGTTGCAGCATCTATAAAATACAGCACTACTTTTCCTTGGGTGAGTAGCTTGCCTGCTTCGTTGTATACTTCGGTCATAAATTTGATTTGATGTTCATGCGGGAGCTCAGGCACTGTTGTTTTTACCGTTAATAAATCGTCGTAGTGGGCAGGCCTAATGTATTTGGTTTCCATCGTTACTACAGGCATGTGAATCCCCATTTTTTCAATTTCTTTATAGGAAAGTCCAATGGCACGCATCGCTTCTACGCGACCCACTTCAAAATATTGGGCATAATTGCCATAATATACCACGTCCATTTGATCGGTTTCAGCGTATCTAACTCGAATGTTTGTATGATGTTCGTACATGATTTTCCCTGCTTTTGTTGACAAACTTACGGCATCTATCTGTTTTTCCACAAATGCCCATTAGAAAGGGCCTTACGGGGTGGTAATGCTACCTTTAAAATGGTTTTCGCTTTTTATTAAGAAAGAAATATAAACCTTTGTAAAAAAGGCTATCACTCATATGAAAATACGTACTTCTATTTTATCGGTATTCTTTTTTGTACTAGCACAAATAGTATTGGCGCAAACCCCAGTTTTGCCGAGTTCAATGGATGCAAGTATGCGTAATTTGCAAACTTTTGTTTCTGATAAGGCATATGTGAGTAGTTATCAATTAGCCAAAGAACTGAAGCGAACTTCGATGTACCAGAATAATAGTTCTGTAAAAGAGAAGGTTGATTTTTATTTATTAGTGAGTGGCTTACAATTAGATGAAAAGGGGATTGTAGAACAAGCCAGTGATTTTATAAAAGCATCGGTAGATCCTGCCTTTCGCCAAATGATGACCTATTATGTTGGGGTTTATTATTTTAGAAATAAAAAGCCAGATCAAAGTTTAACTTATTTAGAAACAGCAAAACTGGCCAATTTAACCAATGCGCAAATAGGGGAAGTAAAATATTTACTAGGGTATGTTTATTTTAGTGTAGGACAGTTTGAAAAAGCCAAACAACCACTAGATGCTGTTCGTCAAACAGTGGGCGATGTATATTATGTGGATGCCAATTATTATTTCGGCTTTATAGCATTTAAAGAAAAAAATTATGGGGTGGCACTTAGTTGTTTTGACATTGCTAAAGCGGCTTCTGCATATGGCAAGCTCATTCCTTTTTACAATGCGCAGATATTTTATTTTACTGGAAACGCCGAAAAAGCTTTAACTACTGCATTAGATGCTTTAAAATCCGGTAATCAATACTATGAAAAACCGTTACAGCAGCTAGTTGGCAGGTTGCTTTTTGCAAAAAATGATTTTACAGCGGCATTGCCTTACCTAGAAAAATACGTTGCAAGTACTAAGACCCCTTCAAGTGAAGATGTATATGAGTTATCATTTTGTTATTTCGAGCAAAAAAAATGGAACAAAGCCATTGAAGGGTTTAAGCAACTCACTACCGGAAAAGATTCATTGTCTCAAAATAGCATGTACCTGCTGGCTAAAGCATATTTAGAAATAGGAGATAAATCAAATGCCAGAAATGCATTTATTTTTTGTGCCGAAAACAATAGCAATAAAGTACAAAAAGAAGTGGCTACTTTTTCTGTAGCTAAACTATCCTTCGAAGAGGGACTTATAAATGAGGCATTAAAAGGATTTCGAGAATTTCTAAAACAATATCCACGTTCTACCTATACCCAGGAGGCCACCGATTTACTCGTTAATACCCTTGCCCGAACCAGTAATTTTAAAGAAGGACTTCAATTGTATGCTGGTATTAAAAATCCATCGGCGTTGGCTCAAAAAGCATACCCTTCATTACTCTATGGAAGAGCGGTAGAACTCATCAATGATCAGTACGTTGATGCCGCTGATAGCTTACTAGATCATTTGCTTGCAGCACCCAATAACCAAGATGTAGCGGTATTAGCCTATTTCTGGAAGTCTGAAATGCAGTTTAGAAAAGGCAGTTATAATCAAGGGATTTCTTATTTGCAAAAGTTTTTGTTAGCACCTGTTGTTAATGCAGAAGTTAATTTGAGTAACGCCTATTATAACTTAGGTTTTGCACAATTGCAATTACATGCTTATTCCGATGCTATTATAAGTTTTGAAAAAGCGGCGGCTACTGTCAAAACGGGATCGCCTATTTTTCAGGACCTAGTCATTAAAAAAGCGGATTGTTTTTTTATGACAAAAGATTTTGCCAAAGCAATGGCACTCTATGATCAGGTTATTGATCGTAAATTTGATGCAGGAGATTATGCCTATTTTCAAAAGTCTATCATACTTGGTGCTTCAAATAAAACATCAGAAAAACTGGCATTGCTTCAAAAGTTTGTAAAACAATATCCAAATTCTGGACTTCTTGGTGATGTGTATATGGAAATTGCCAACACGTATTTAGCGGCCGAATCCTATGCATTAGCAGTATCTCCGCTACAGCAAATTACGTCAAGTGTTCCGCTTGCTGCTTGGCATCCAGCAGCTTATTTAAAACTCGGTGTTGCTTATTTTAATATTGATAAAAACAACGAGGCACTTACTGCATTTACAAGTTTGCTTGCTAAGTTTCCAAACACCGAAGAATCTGAGTCAGCGATTGAGTATATCCGAAATATTTTTGTAGAAAACCAAAAGCCGCAAGATTTTATTGCCTTTATGGAGTCTAACGGTAAGGCTTTATCTGAAACAGAAGCAGATTCATTAACCTACCAGGCAGCGCTATTGCGTTACGAACAAAAAGATTTTGCTGGCACAAAAAATGGAATGAGTGCCTATATCGATAAATTTCCGAGTGGTGCGCATGTGTTAGAGGCGCATGACATCATGGCTTCGATTTATGAGTTGGAAAAAAATACAGTAAGCGCCATTAAATACCTTTCCTATATCGCATCTAAAGCACCCAATAAATTTGCCACTGATGCGGTATTACATTTGGCTAGGGCTTATTATTTTGAACTACTTGATTATGCAAAAGCGACTACCTATTATAAACAGCTAGATGCGATGGCCACTAAAGAGTCTATAAAAAAAGAAGCAGTGCGCGGCTTAATTAGAAGTGCTACCAAACAATCCAATTGGGAAGATGCACTTCCAGCAGCAATGCAAATTTTTGAAATGTCTGGTGCGGCTTCCGATGATAAAGTGATGGCCAATTTTGTAATGGCAAAATCAAAGCAGCTTGCAGTATCACTTGATACAGCGGTTATGTATTATAAAGAAGTGATTGCTTCAGGTAAATCAGAATTTAGTGCAGAGGCTAAATACCAACAGGCTAAAATATTATTTGAGCAAAATAAATTGGATGACGCTGAAAAAGTTGCTTTTGAGCAAATTAAAGGCTGGGGTTCTTATGAATATTGGGTAACAAAATCTTATTTGTTGCTTGGTGATATTTATCATAAGCAGCTAGATTATTTCAACGCAGAAGCAACCTATCAAAGTATTATTTCCAATGCTACTTTTGCGGATTTGAAAAAGGAAGCACAAGAAAAATTAACACAAGTAACCACTGATAAAGCAAAAAAATAAAAATCTAAACAGATGAATAAAGTTGGATTCCTTTTTTATATGACGGCTTTTTGTGTAACACATATCAGTGCACAAGTGGCTTCAAAAAATACGACAGACACCGCAAAAGTGGTAACGATTACATCGGCCTTTAAGCCTAGCTTAAGACCGCTATCTAAAATTAATTTTCTAGCAGCCACTCCATTTGTTGACAATAGCAAGGTGACTATGCGGTATATGGTGCCTTCGCAAAACATTAGTTTTGGTTATCAAGCTGTAGCGGTAACGCCTTTAGCATATGTAGCAGATTCTATTAGCCCACTCAAGCGTAATCATTTTATTAAAGTTGGCCTTGGAAATCTAAATACCATTATTGCAGAAGCTGGATTTAATATAGGAGATGGGGTCAAACATAATACATACATGGGTGGTGGCTATAAAAAAATGAAAGGTCCTTTGTTTGCACAAGAATTTACCGATGTTAATTTCTCCATTAATAGTGCGCATCAAATTGGAGATGCTCATGATTTGAGTGTCAAGTTTACAACAGGCACTACCACCCGTTATGCCTATGGGTTTAAACCTGCTAGTATTCCTTACACCAAAGACAATATTTTAAATAAATACAATAGCGCTGGAATAACGGTGCACCTTGCTAATAAAACAGATGCATTTTTGGGCATCCATTATACACCCACTGTTTCGTTTGATTATTTGCAGTCTGGTGTAGATGAAAGAGAATACGAAACGATGATAGCTGCTCCTGTTTCAAAAAATTTAGGTACCGATTTTAAAATTTCAGTACAACCCACTGCTAGCTTTTCAAATACCGTTTTGCCCACCATTCCTAATAACCTAACCATTGTCAATAATTTGTTTTCAATGCCAAGTACTTTTAGTTGGATTGCAAATAAATTTCAGGTTCATTTAGGTGCTGCACCTACCATCAATAATGGGACCTATGCGGTTTTACCACAAGTATCTGGGGTAGCCATACTGCCAAATAATGGCTTACGCATTGAACTGGGTTGGGCAGGTCATTTTGAAAAAAATAATTTGCGTTCTTTGGCTGCCTTTAATCCTTGGGTTCGTATTCCTAATAATTTTTCTAACACCAAAATTACTGAGCAGTTTTTAGGCGTTAAACTTCCAGTGGGGAATCATTTTACGTATGGCGTTACCTTGTCATTATTGGAATATGAAAATCAAGCGCTTTTTACGAATGCATTTACCGATGGCAGATTGTTTCATGTTTTTTTTGAACCAAGCATGCGTGCGGTTCAATTACAGGCCAATCTTAGTTACACCTTGCAAGAAAAATTAAATCTATTGGGAGGCATCACCTATAAAAAGTTTTCTGGTTTAAAGGTTCAAAATGAAGCATGGGGATTACTGCCACTTGAACTAAATGGATCTTTGCACTGGAAGTTCTCCAATAAACTTTCATTTACATCAACGCTTTATGCATGGGATGGGGCACAAGCCATGGATGCGCAAATGGCCACCAAAAAACTCCCTGCCGCTGCCGACTTTTCGTTGGGTGCAACTTTTACGGTCGTAAAATCTGCTAAATTTTGGTTACAGCTAAACAATATACTTGATAATAGGTACCAGCGTTGGAACCAATATGAAGTTTTTGGCCGAAATGTTGTGGCGGGATTTGTATATTCGTTCTCTGGAAAACAATAGGCGCATGTTAGACCATATATACCCATTTTTACTGGTTCATAAAAAGCTTCAATTCGCTGGCATTGGTACACTCGAAATGGTGCCTGTTTCTGCAGCTATTGATAAGGGTGGGCTCCGTATTTCAGCGCCTTACGAAAAAATTAATTTTATACCTGGTCAAGTACCTACCGATCAATCATTTATTGCTTGGGTAGCGGCACTCGATCATATTGATATAGAAACGGCTTCATCAACAACGCATCTAGCTATCGAAGAATTGGCAGCTAGTATACAATTGCAACAACCGGTTATCATTGCAGGTGTTGGTAATTTTCGTAAACAGGGCTCTGGTATTTTATTTACTGCGCATGAACCATTGTATGCCGTTCAGGAAGCGCTTCCAATACCAACTGGTTTGCAGTGGTCATTTAAAAAAGGTTTATTGTATAAAGCACAACCATTATCTACTATGGATACTTATTGGTGGGTTGCGGCAATTTTACTAGCTATAGCTGGGACAGCTGCCATTGCTAATTATTATCTACAAATTAACGATCAATTTTAATTCGCCTTTCAATGGCTTCTATCATTCATTATAATACCTGTCCTATTTGCGCTTCCGCATCAATTGGCAAATTATATGTTGCCAAAGACTATACCGTTTCTGGTGAATTATTTGAAGTATGGCGTTGTAACACTTGTTCAGGTGGGTTTACGCAAGATGTGCCAGACGCTAGTACCATTGGTCCTTACTATGCTGCTGAATCTTATGTTTCACACACAGACAGTCGTAAAGGGTTAATTAATTCGGTGTATCATAAAGTAAGAAGCTACGCACTGCTTACAAAGAAAAATTTAGTTACTACACTCGTTGGTAAACAAACGGGTGCAATACTTGATATCGGTGCAGGAACGGGGGCTTTTGTGAACACGATGCAATCTGGTGGGTGGCAGGTAACTGGCCTTGAGCCAGATGCAACGGCGGCTAAACAAGCCCTTCTTAAATATAATATTCATTTACAACCATCCGATTCTATTTATACATTAGGTTCCCATCAATTTGACGCCATTACCATGTGGCATGTGTTAGAACATGTGCACGATTTGCATGGTTATTTTAAGCGTTTTTCGGAGATGTTAAATACATATGGCGTACTTGTAATAGCTGTTCCTAATTATACAAGTACCGATGCTGGTATATATGGTAAAAATTGGGCGGCCCTAGATACACCTAGGCATTTGTATCATTTTTCTCCAGCAAGTATGGAATTACTTGCGGATACGCATGGCTTTAAGCTTATAACCAAAAAGGCGATGTGGTTTGATGCCTTTTATGTAGCGATGTTAACAGAACAGCATAACGGTGGATCTTTTTTAAAAGCCATACTAGTGGGGCTATGGTCTAATGTAACAGTACTATTAGACGTCAAAACATGCAGTTCTGTTATATATGCGTTTAAGAAGAAGTAATGAGGGTATAGAAACCTATTGTAACGTTATATTGTAATGTTAGCTTAAAAATAGTAGGCCAATTTTTTCCGGTAATATAAACTGCCTTTGTAACACTATCATACGCAATCCCATTTAATACATTTGTTTCTGTGGTAATGGGTTGGTTTGTTTTTTGCAAAATATTTGTAAAGTCAAATTGCTTTTCTACTTGTCCTGATGCAGGGTTGATGGCTATTATTTTATTTTCACCCCACACATTGGCGTAAATTTTTCCTTCAATCATTTCTAGCTCATTAAGATAGGCGATGTAACCATTGTTGTCATATACGCCCAAGGTTTTTTCGATGGCTAGGGTAGATGGATTTACAAAGTATAAATTACTAGTTCCCGTACTTATAATAAGTTGGTTTTTGAAATGGGTAATGCCCCAGCCTTCATAATTCCAATTTAATTCTTTTTCTTTTTTAAAGGTATTTGCGTCATACACTAGCACTTTGTGGTTTTGCCATGTGAGTTGGTAGATTTTGTTATTGTAAATTGTAATGCCTTCTCCAAACAAAGTATCCGCTATGGATAAGGTCTGTAATGCTTTTCCTGTTGCAAGCTCTGTTTTAAAAAGTTTGCTTTGCTTGGTCATGCCGGTTCCTTCGTAAAGGGTATTGTTGTGCCAAATAAGTCCTTGGGTAAAGGAGCTGGTATTGTGCGGATAAACCGATACTATAGTGTAGGTGCCATTGATAGGCACTTGTATCGCAACTGCCGGCGACGTTTCACTCGCATCCGAATCTTGATTGGATTGACATCCAAAAAGGGTAGTAGCGACAAGTAAAAAGCATATAAGATTTTTTTTCATGGCAGCTTAGGATTCATTAAACATTAAATCTGAAATGCATAATATCGCCATCCTTAACAAGGTATTCCTTTCCTTCAATTCTTAATTTACCATTGTCTCTGCAAGCTGCTTCACTTCCTAATTGTACATAGTCTTCGAAGGCAATAACTTCGGCTTTAATAAATCCTTTTTCAAAATCGGTATGGATGACACTGGCAGCCTGTGGGGCTTTCCAGCCTTTTAAAATGGTCCATGCCCTCACTTCTTGAACACCCGCCGTAAAATAGGTATCTAGGTTTAATAATTTATACGCAGATCTAATTAAACGGTTTAGCGCTGGCTCCGTCATTTTATATTCTTCCATGAACATTTGCTTATCATCCACAGATTCTAATTCTGCAATTTGTGCTTCAATGTTATTGCACATCACAATCACTTGAGCTCCTTCATGTGCAACAGCGGTGGCAAGCATTTCAGAATATTTATTGCCAGTATGCATACTCGCCTCGTCTACGTTTGCAACGTATAAAACAGGCTTGTCGGTGAGTAAAAACAAATCGGCAACGGCTACTTTATCCTCTTTTGAAAGACCTAATGAAAAAATACTTTTACCAGTCTCTAAATGACTTTTACAGCGCGTTAAAATTTCAAATTCTGCTTTAGCCTTTATATCGGAACCTACACGCGCCATTTTTTCTACACGTTGCATTTTCTTTTCTACACTTTCTAAATCTTTTAATTGTAGTTCGGTATCAATAATTTCTTTATCGCTTACGGGGTTGATAGCACCTTCTTCTCTTAATACGTTTTCGTCTTCAAAACAACGGATCACATGAATGATGGCATCTACTTCTCTAATATTCCCTAAAAATTTATTACCAAGCCCTTCACCTTTACTCGCTCCTTTTACAAGACCTGCGATATCAACAATTTCCATTTGGGTAGGAACAATGCGGTCTGGAATTACAAGTTCAGCCAACTTACTTAAACGCTCATCCGGAACGTCAACAAGGCCAACATTTGGCTCAATGGTACAGAAACGGTAATTGCTAGCCTGGGCTTTAGCACTAATGCTTACTGCATTAAATAAAGTTGATTTTCCTACGTTGGGTAGCCCTACGATGCCTGCCTTTAAAGCCATAATTGAAACCTTTTTAAGTAAGGTGCAAATATAGCTCCAATATTTTTTATATTCACCCCATAAATTAACCCTGATGGCACTAAATATTGTATGGATCGCCTTTTTTATCGTGGCTTTTGTAATTGCTCTTTATAAGTTTTTGTTTTTACACGACACAGAAGTGTTTAAAACCCTTGTGGATGGTATGTTTGATAGTGCCAAAGGTTCTGTAATGGATGTTGCTTTTCCTTTAGCGGGCACCATGGTTTTCTTTTTAGGTCTGATGAATATTGCGGAGCGTGCGGGCGCCATTAACTGGATTGCTAGGCTCCTAAATCCATTTATGAAAAGGTTGTTTCCTGAAGTACCTGAAAAGCACCCTGCAATGGGACAAATGGTGATGAATTTTAGTGCCAATATGCTAGGGCTTGACAATGCGGCAACACCCTTTGGGTTAAAAGCCATGGAAAGTTTACAGTCCATTAACCCAGACAAAGAAAAAGCCACCAATGCACAAATCATGTTTTTGGTGCTACATACAAGCGGCCTTACTTTAATTCCACTCACCATCATTTCTTACCGTTTAGCGGCAGGCTCTACAGAGGCTGCCAGTGTATTTATACCTTGTGTACTGGCAACTATATGTACAACACTTGCTTCTATATTTATTGTTGGATTCAAGCAAAAATTAAAGTGGGATAAAGTTATTTTAACTTGGTTGTTAGGCCTTGTTGCACTTGTAGCAGGCATGCTATTTTTTGTTCAGCAAATGGGGGCGGAGCAAAAAGAAGTATTTAGCCGCGTTACCGGTAATATGATTTTACTACTACTTGTAGTGCTTATTATTATAGGTGGGATGCTTAAAAAAATAAATGTTTTTGACGCCTTTATTGATGGCGCCAAAGGCGGCTTTGATGTGATTTTAAAAATCATTCCTTACCTCGTTGGCATGCTGGTTGCTATTCGCGTATTTAGAGATAGTGGTGCCCTTGGATATATGGTGGA
>CAMDLR010000040.1 GCA_945901845.1 Sediminibacterium ginsengisoli
CTTATGCGCAGACCCGATTTTGTCCAACTGAACTAATATATTTTACATTATTTACAACCTTTACCAAGCCATATTGTTATACAAACATTAACATCATTCTATGGTTCAAGCTTATAATTTTCTAGCCAGCTGGCAACTTTTTCCTGAAAAATGCATATTTGAACATGGACTTGCTCCCAAGAGCGGAAATTATAAAATTGAGAGTATCAATAATGGGCATACCCTTTTAATTAGTAGCAACTGGGTAAGTATTGAAAATGAGGCTTTTTACACCCAACACGAAATAGTACCAGATGCCACATTACGTGCATTTGATAACCAAATATTAGCTGACACTTTATTCGCAGAAATACCAAACGCTTCTACCCTTGTTACCCGTTTTATTAAAGAAGAAATAACGGTCCTAGATGTAACGCATGAAATACTAGCCAACGGTTATTTAAAAATTACCCAAAAAGGTACAAAAGCAGATAGTGAGGCATTCACAAACATAGAAATTTACCACAAGCAATTAAGTGTAATGCCCTATGCTGCATCTGCTGCAGGTGTTGCTATCAGACCCACCAAAGAAGGTGTTATCAAACACAAGGCTTTGTGGGCTATGGAAGAGCAAACCAATATGCAGCTTGATCAGATCAAGCAACAAATTGAGTTACTAGCAAAGCAAGCTCAAGAAATTAGAAAGCGCAAAGAATTAAGTTTAATGATTTACGAAGCTAAACTTGGATTCAAACCTCAAATAGGACATACCTATCATTTGTATGAGAAAAATGATGGCAACCATATGCTCTCATTAGTATCACCCGGGGAATGGGGTGGAAACGGGCCATTTAAACAATTTATTTCAAGTGTTCGTTTACTTGCCGATCATACCTGGGTAGAACTTAGCGAATAAAGACTTCCACCCTTTTCAAATAACTGGTCTACTCGTTTTTCTACAGCTCCATCTTTTATTAAAACAGGTGCATGATGTGGCTTAATTCTAGCATCAATTACAAGTGGTCCTGTACATCCCCAATGTTTATTTTGCGTAAAAGATCCAATACCATACATATCATGAGATGGATTACTTCTTGTATAGGTAACCCATAAATAATTATTAAGTGTTTGCGCAGTAAAACCAGCATCATCGCAAAGCACAATAATGGCAGTGCCTGCTAATACTTCATTTGCTGTAGATAATTGCGCATTTAATTGGTTTACTTGGGCTTCTGCATCTTGTGCATTTGTATAAGCTGCTGCTGTGATACAAACAACACCAGGCATGGCAAGATGCCCGTTACCAAAGCCTTCTAGCGTATTTAAAACAGTAGGAACTATATCTGTAAGTGCTCGTATTTTATCGCCATAAGCTGCAAAAACTACTTTGCTCCCACTATTAATACCCGTTCCAGAATAATCAAGGGTATCCATGGTCGTGTTCGTATAAAAATGAACATCTCTCGAAAAATTAATACGCTCTAGTAAATAAGTCATAAATGAAAGCGTATCCTGTGCATCAATATTATTGGTATCAGAACCTGTAATAAATAAAAACTTGGCCAAACTTAATTGACCGGTTCCTAAAATATGATTGGCAATAGTTAATAATTCGGCAGGTTGCTTGGTGGGTGTATAAGGGGTGTAACGCTCACTACCCACGGCTAATAATAAAGGATGTACGCCTGCAGCATCTACCGCATGTACCGATTTTAAACCAGGTATTTCTTGTGGTATCGCATCACCTGTAATTTCATGGATGAGTTGTCCAAAACTCGTGTCTTCCTGTGGTGGACGACCAACCACTGTGAAAGCCCAAATGGCATCTTTTTTTGCGTATACTTTATGAACACGCATGAGTGGAAATGGATGTTGTAAACTATAATAACCCAAATGATCTCCAAAAGGGCCTTCAGGTTTATTTTCTTCTGGATACACTTCTCCAGTAATTACAAAATCTGCATCTGTACTTAAGCAAAAGCCATCTTTATAGGCGTATCTAAACCTGCGCGAACCAAGTAGTCCTGCAAAAGTCATTTCGCTAATACCCTCTGGTAGCGGCATTACAGCTGCAACGCTATGTGATGGCGGGCCTCCAATAAAACAACTCACTTTTAATGATTGACCTTTTTTATTGGCCTTTGTTTGATGTACACCAATACCTCGGTGTAATTGATAATGGAGTCCTATTTCTTTATCAAGTTCATAGTCATTCCCAGTAAGCTGTATTCGGTACATACCAAGGTTGGCATTAAAAATACCTGGCTTGTCAATGTCTTCGGTATATACTTGTGGAAGTGTTACAAACGCACCGCCGTCTTTTGGCCAATGCTTAATAAGAGGCAAATCTGAAATATTAATTTCTTGATAAGTAACTGGTTGATTGATTGGATTTTTTAAAGGCAAAGCTTTGATGGCAGCGAGGCCCGCTGTAAAATTTTCGATTGGATGCTTGATAGCATCAACCGGATTGTTTCTTAGTTTAATGAGCTTTTTAACGGCATCTAAACTATGCCTAAAAATGTATTTGCTCCTTTCAAGCGTTCCAAATATGTTTGAAACCGCCCTAAATTTTGATCCTTTAACATTTTCGAACAAAATAGCAGGCCCTCCCATTTCATACACACGAAGGTGAATGGCTGCCATTTCTAAATTAGGGTCAACCTCTTCTTTAATGCGTATTAAATGACCCGCTTTTTCTAAATCTAATAAACAGGCTTCTAAAGATGGATAAGACATGCTAGATTAACAATTTTGTATCGATATAGTTCGGGATAATTGCCTGCAATTTAATGCATAAGGAGTCAAGATTTTAGTATTTTTACAACATGACCCATTTAAGTGTAAACATCAACAAAATTGCCACTTTACGTAATGCAAGAGGCGGCAACAACCCTGATGTTATAAAAGTTGCCCTCGACTGCGAAAAATTTGGCGCCGACGGTATCACGGTTCACCCTAGACCAGATGAGCGTCATATAACATACAAAGACGTACATGATTTTAAAAAAGTACTTACTAAAGAGTTTAATATTGAAGGCAATCCTACTGAAGAAAAATTTGTTAAGCTAGTACTAGATACGAAACCACACCAAGTAACACTCGTTCCAGATGTGCAGGGTCAACTCACCAGTGATCATGGTTGGGATACCATTAAACATCAAGACTACTTAATAAAAACCATTGCAGTTTTTAAAAAGGCAGGGATTCGGGTTTCAATTTTTGTAGATCCTATTACAGCTATGGTAGAGGCTGCTGCTACAACCGGTACCGACCGCATCGAACTTTATACCGAGTCTTATGCAACTTCTTTTGCAAAAGGCAACAAAGAAGCAGCGATTGTACCTTATACAGAAGCTGCAAATCTGGCATATAAACTTGGCTTAGGCATTAATGCAGGTCATGATTTAGATCTGCAAAACCTAGCTTATTTTAAAAATGCAGTACCTCATTTAGATGAGGTAAGTATTGGGCATGCACTTGTGTGTGATTCCTTATATTTAGGATTACATAATACCATTCAACTCTATAAAAGACAACTTCAATAATAGCCACTATGAAAAAAACAATGCTTGCATTTCTTGTGTTACTAAACACCATTGGATTTGCGCAAAAAATTAAACCCTTATTACCAGTGCCTACCAAAGAGCATTTGGCTTGGCACGAAAAAGAATTTTATTTGTTTATACATTTTGGCCCTAATACTTTTACCGACAAAGAATGGGGTGATGGTAAAGAAGACCCAACTACCTTTGCGCCTACCCAGCTTGATTGTAACCAGTGGGTTCGTGTTGCAAAACTTGCAGGAGCAAAAGGAATTATATTAACAGCTAAACACCATGATGGGTTTAGCTTGTGGCCTTCTAAATACAGTGCGCATACAGTTAGAGAAAGCAAGTGGTTGGAAGGCAAAGGTGACGTAGTTCGTATGTTATCTGATGCATGCAAAAAAGGTGGATTAGAAATGGGTGTTTATATTTCTCCATGGGATAGAAACCATCCCGATTATGGAACGCCTAAATACAACGATATTTATATTGCTACCATGAAAGAGTTATTAACTGGTTATGGTAAATTTTTTGAACTATGGTGGGATGGTGCAAACGGCGAAGGCCCTAACGGAAAAAAACAAGAATATACTTTTAGACGTTTCGAAGATTCGGCATTTGCCTATCAGCCACATCTTATGATTTTTAGTGACATTGGGCCAAGCATCAGATGGTGTGGAAATGAGCGTGGTATCATTGGCAATACCAATTGGAACTTATTAGACACGGCTGGTTTTTATAGAGGATATGGTGGTCCACCAGAAGACACGCTTAACCAAGGTAATGTAAATGGTAAATTATGGATCCCTGCAGAGGCCGATGTATCTATTAGACCAGGATGGTTTTACCATGCCAAAGAAGACAACAAAGTAAAATCTCCCAATACCTTGTTTAATTTGTTTTTAAAATCTGTGGGAAATGGTGGTAATTTATTATTAAATGTTCCTCCTGATAGACGTGGACTTTTTCATGAAGCAGACTCTGCATCACTTGTGAGTTTTGCTGCACTTCGAGAAAAAGCTTTTAAAACAAATTTATTTACAGGACTTAAGCCAGTAGTTAAAACAACTGCTGGACTCCCAACGCTAACGTATACATTCAAAAAAGCTACAAAGCTTAATTCGGTTGTTTTACAGGAGTTAATTGAGCACGGACAACGCGTAAAAACTTTTACGATAGAAGCTAAAGAAAGTACTACAGGGAATTTTGTGAAAATATTTGATGGCACTACCATTGGCCGTAAAAAGATAGCCACTTTTGATCCGATCACTACAAGTTCCATTAAAATCACAATAACAGATGCCAAAGCCGAAGTATTGCTTAAACCAAGCGCTGCACACGATTTTGGCTTTGAGGTAAAAAATTAAGTAAATTTGTACCCTAAATAGTAATTATGAGTACCATTCAACCAATTGTAGGTATAATTATGGGAAGCGACAGTGATTTAGCAATTATGCAAGACGCTGCCAATATTTTAAATCAGTTTAATATCCCATTTGAACTAACCGTGGTATCTGCACACAGAACACCAATTCGTATGGTTGAGTATGCAACTACAGCAAAACAAAGAGGCTTACAAGTTATTATTGCAGGCGCAGGTGGTGCCGCTCATTTACCCGGAATGATAGCTTCCATTACTACCCTACCCGTTATTGGGGTACCTATTAAATCATCTAATTCAATTGATGGTTGGGATTCTGTACTTTCAATTTTGCAAATGCCTAGCGGTGTACCAGTAGCAACTGTTGCACTTAATGGAGCAAAAAATGCTGGTATACTTGCGGCTCAAATTGTAGGAAGCACAAACGAAACTGTTTCAAATACAATCGCTACTTACAAAAATAATTTAAGTAATGAGGTAACTGAAAAAGTAAACAAATTAAAATCAGATTGGAACAATAGTTTCGATGTCTAATAATTAACGCTCATCGTTTAGATACTAATCGTTAAGATATAAAAGGGTAAATCCTTTTGTAAAATCATCAGAATTTTCAATTATGGCACGCACAAAATGGGTGCCATATATTTTATACCAATCGGCTATATTTTCTGTGCGCTCTTGTAAACTACCTCCAGGGAAAAGTAGGTTCAGGGTTTTAGTCATTTGCTGCTGCTCTACTTCAAATTTTCTTTTTTGTGCACGGAGCATCTTTTTTTGTACCTGAATTAATTTTTGCGATTGCTTATGTGCGAGTGCTTCTATGTGTTGCACCAAACTAGCATCAATGCTTTGCGCTTGCTCTTTTATAAGGTTGTACTGACTTTCTATTGAAGCCATCTGACTATCAATTTGCAACTGAGATCCTGAATTTTTTATTACAAAGCGAGCAATATTATATTGGAAGCCTTTAAATAATGCATCTAAAGAAATCTCTAATTTTTGGAGTTGCTTGGCTTGTTTGTCGGATATCAGTAAAAATGAATTGCGCAAAAGTAACACTGGATATGGAACACAAGCAGCAGCAAAAACATCTTTTAATTCTAACCAGTAGGCAAGCTCACCACCGCCACCAATAAAAGCAATATTGGGCAGTATCGTCTCTTGAAATACCCCCCTTAAAATTACATTGGGGCTATAATTAGCTGGATTATTTTGTACGTCTGCTAAAATTTGTTCTTTGGTAAAGTTTAGTCCTAAAGCCGTTACTTTATAGCCTGTATCAGTTTTTACAATGCGCTCTCTACTATCATTTTGCAAGTAAAACAAATTGATATCTCTACCAGCTGCTTGCACTTTATAATGTGCACTTAATTCCTGCATTGTTTTTTGCACCGCTTCATTAGAAAAACCAGTGGTTAATTCTTTTTCAATTACACTTGTAAATAGTGATTTTAATGCGTGCGAATCAGGCTGTACAATTACTACACCATATTCTCCAAAAAGATGATGTATAATTTCAAGTGTTGCCTGTGCGATTGTTTTTCCAACCGTAAAGGTTTCTTTTAAAATTGACACCCAGCTTGCACCTTGGCTAGAAACACCTATTTGACCTTCTACTTGTTTAATGAGGGCTATTAATTTAGCATCTACCAGCATTCGGCCAACGGCACCTTTTTGGTTTGTTTCCCAAACAAGTTTTTGACCACCTACAGTGATAAAACCTAGCTCGTCTAAATCGGCATCTTCTGATCCCATGTAATACACAGGAACAAAATTCGCCTCCGGGATTTGCTTTTGTAATGATTTTGCAAGTGCCACAGTATGGGCTATTTTATAAATAAAATAAAGTGGCCCTGTTAATAAATTAGGTTGGTGTGCTGTTGTAATGGTATAGGTATTCGCTAATCTTAAAGATGCAATGTTAGCTTTAACCAATTCTGTTGAAGAAATTGACTGGTACTGTACCATAAGTGCATCAACAAGCGCAGCTCTTGGCGTATTAAAATTATTGCGTGCTGCAATGGCTTCCTTGATGCCTTCCAAATTAGGCGGATGGGTATAAAAAGGTACTATATTCTGGTTGGCTTCTAGGTAATCAGAAACCAGCTTAGAAAAATAACCCGTTAAAGGATAGGCAATTTGCTTGGCAGCTTTAATCATAATTAGGTTAAAATTACAACAAGGGCAGCAAATAACGTAAGATTCGCTAGAATAGTTACATTTGTTAGGGCCATTTTAATAAAGCCCGTTTTGTTATGGAAAGCTATGGTAAAATATTACTGATTGCCATGCCGGCATTTTTGCTACTTGTACTTATTGAAAAATGGTATGGCGTTTTAAAAGGTAAAGAAACCGTTAGAACATTTGATATGATTGCTAGCTTGAGCTCTGGCGTTACCAATGTAACCAAAGATGTACTTGGGCTTAGTATTGCCGTAATAAGTTACGGTTGGATGGTGGAGCACTGGTCTTTAACAAAAGTGCCAGACGGCCCACTAACTTTTATTATTGCTTTTATGGCACTTGATTTTGCTGGCTATTGGATCCATAGAATTGCCCACCAATACAATATCTTTTGGAACAATCATATTATTCACCACAGTAGTGAAGAATACAATTTAGCCTGTGCTTTACGTCAAAGCATTTCGTCAATTGCAAAAATATTTGTGATTTTTTTATTGCCAGCTGCATTATTAGGGGTGTCTTCAAAAGTAATTGCGATTGTAGCACCACTTCATTTGTTTGCTCAGTTTTGGTACCACACGCAACACATTGGCAATATGGGCTTTTTAGAAAAAATTATTGTAACGCCTTCGCATCATAGAGTGCATCATGCTATCAATAAAGAATACCTTGACAAAAACTATGCGCAGATATTTATTTTTTGGGATAAATTATTTGGCACGTTTAAAGAGGAAGATCCAAATATACCTGCTGTTTATGGTATTACAAGAGCCGTTCAAACATGGAATCCTATCAAAATTAATTTCATGCATGTATGGTTACTCATCAAAGATGCATGGCGAACTAAAAGTTGGTCTAGCAAATTAAAAATTTGGTTTATGCCAACTGGTTGGAGACCCGCAGATGTTGAAGATAAATACCCGGTAGATAAAATTGAAGACGTATATCATTTTGAAAAGTACGATACCAACGAGACTAAGAGCCTCGTTATTTGGTCGTATTTCCAACTTGTAGCACTACTTTTATTTATCAGTTACCTGTTTGGCAATATTGCTCAAATTGGCAATCCTAATATGTTTGTATACGGCTTGTTTATTTTTGCTTTTGTATATGCGCACACAGAACTCATGGATAGAAGTGGCGAAGCACTTATTTCAGAAGTTGTAAAAGTGGCTATTGGTGTAGGGGTTTTATATTACCAAAAAGATTGGTTTGGTATCAATACGTATTATAGCAATGCAAGTGTATTTATCATCCTATACTTTATAGTGTCACTTGCCGCTACCTTTTACTTTCATTATATAGAACGCCCTTCACTATCTACTAGTTCACCTTCAATGTCGTAATCGTAGGCTTTGGTAATTTTTACCCAAACAAAATCTCCAATAGTAAGTTTCTTTTTGGTATTAATAACTACTTCATTGTCTACTTCTACGCTATCAAACTCGGTGCGTCCTAAATAACGGCCTGCTTCTTTTTTGTCGATAATTACTTTTAGAATTTGGCCAACTTTTTCTTGGTTTTTTTCTAGCGAAATTTCTTGCTGCACTTCCATAATAGATTGTGCGCGTTCTGCTTTAATGTCGGCAGGAACATCATCTACTAAATCATGGGCAGAGGTGTTTTCTTCGTGGCTATAACTAAATATACCTACCCTATCAAAACGGTGTTCTTGTAAAAATTCTTTTAATTCTTCGATATCGTCTTCTGTTTCTCCGGGGAACCCAGCAATTAAAGTAGTACGCAAACAAATACCTGGTACTCTTGCTCTAATTTCTTTAATAAGTACAGACATATCTTCACGCGTAATATTACGCTTCATGGCTTTAAGCATGCTATTACTAGCGTGCTGTAGCGGCATATCTAAGTATTTACAAATATTTGAACGCTCCCGCATTACATCCAGTATTTCCAATGGAAACTTACTAGGGTATGCATAATGTAAACGAATCCATTCGATGCCTTTAACGTCTGCAAGGGCATGTAATAATTTAGGAAGTGACCGCTCTTTGTAAATGTCTAATCCGTAATAGGTAAGTTCCTGCGCAATAAGCATGATTTCTTTAACGCCTTTTTTTACAAGGCCTTCTGCTTCTATAACAAGATCTTCAATAGTGCGGCTAACGTGCTGTCCACGCATAAGAGGGATGGCACAAAATGAACAGGTACGGTTACAACCTTCACTAATTTTTAAATACGCGTAGTGTTGCGGTGTACTTAAAAATCGCTCGCCTACTAATTCTGCTTTATAGTCTACATCGAACTTTTTGAGCATTAAAGGAAGCTCCATCGTACCAAACCAAGCGTCTACGTCTGGCATTTCTGATTCCAAATCACCTCTGTATCTTTCACTCAAACATCCGGTTACGTATACTTTATCTAATTTACCCCTGCGCTTTAATTCGAGTTGGTCTAAAATGGTATTGATGCTTTCTTCTTTTGCCTTGTCAATAAATCCACAGGTATTAACCACTACCACATTGTGGTCTAGCTTGGTGTTTTCATGCACCACTTCTATGTCACTAGCCATGAGCTGACCGCTAAGCACTTCACTATCCACTAAATTTTTACTACAGCCTAGTGTAATAATATTAACCTTGTCTTTATGTAGTGTTTTTGACTTCATAGATTATTTATGAATTTCACTCGAAAAATGAAAAGTAATATCTGGGTTATTGGTGATTTCGGTGTTTAAAAACCATTCGCTTTGTGCTAAATAAACAGGGTTGCCATCTTTATCTACGGCAGCATTTTGTTGCTTGAAGCGTAAAAAATCGTCGAGCTTACCAGCTATAGTAGAAGTAAGCCAGCAGGCTTTGTAAAATTGAAGGGTTCTAAATTCGCAGGCTGCTCCGTACTCATGGAGGAGTCTGTACTGAATGACTTCAAATTGTAAATCACCTACACAACCAATAATTTTTTTGTTGCCTCCAAACTGGGTAAATAACTGCGCTACCCCTTCATCAGTTAATTGACTAATCCCTTTTTCTAGTTGTTTTGTTTTTAAAGGGTCTTTATTTACAAGCTCTTTAAAAATTTCTGGCGAAAAAGTAGGAATGCCTGTAAAGAAAAAATCTTCTCCTTCAGTTAAGGTATCACCTATTTTAAAATTTCCGGTATCAAATAAACCTACTACGTCACCAGGGTATGCGTCTTCAATAACATCTTTGGTACGTGCCAAAAAAGTATATGGATTGCTAAAGCGCATCTCTTTATCATTTCTTACATGGTGGTAGTATTTGTTTCTTTCGAAACGTCCACTACATACGCGCATAAAAGCAATACGGTCTCTGTGTTTAGGATCAAGGTTGGCATGAATTTTAAATATAAATCCACTAAACTTATCTTCTCCAACTTCTACTAGTCGTTTAGAAGTTTCACGGCTACGCGGCACGGGTGCAATTCTAATAAACGTATCTAGCATCTCTTTTACGCCAAAATTATTTACAGCACTACCAAAAAATACAGGTGCTACTTTAGCGGTTAAATAATCTTTGGCATCTAGGGCACCATATACACCTTCGATGAGTTCCACGTCTTCTCGTAATTGATCGGCATCACGTTTACCAACTTTTGTTTCAAGTAACGCATCTTGTAAATCATCAATTGCAACAATATCTTCTTCATCTGCTTTGGTGCTAGCCGTAAACAAACGAAGGTTCCTGTCATGCAAATTATATACCCCTTTAAATTCTTTACCACTATTAATAGGCCAGGTCATAGGGTGTAAAGAAATATGTAGTTCGTTTTCAATTTCTTCTAACAAATCAAATCTGTTTTTGCCGTCTCTATCCATTTTATTAATAAAAACAATTACGGGTGTGTCACGCATACGACACACTTCCATAAGGCGTTTGGTTTGTGCCTCTACCCCGTTTACACTATCCACTACCAGAATAACACTATCCACTGCACTAAGTGTTCGGTAGGTATCTTCAGCAAAATCTTTGTGACCGGGTGTATCTAATAAATTAATTAAAAAGTCTTTATACTCGAAAGACATCACCGATGTAGCTACCGAGATACCACGCTGACGTTCAATTTCCATAAAATCGGAAGTGGCGTGTTTTTTAATCTTATTGCTTTTTACAGCACCTGCAGTTTGAATAGCTCCACCAAATAACAGAAACTTTTCTGTTAATGTAGTTTTACCCGCATCAGGATGCGATATAATGGCAAAACTTTTGCGTCTACCTATCTCTTTCTCGTATTTCATGAAGCTATTAAATTATGCGCTGCAAAGGTAAGGACAGTGGGGCTTAACTATAGCAAAACATTCACAAATATTGAACCCAAGACATTGTATCTTTCATGCTTAAAATGACTTGTTATGAAGATATTTGTTTTTATTGCTGCGATTATAGCTTTTCAAACTGTTAAGGCGCAAAAAATTGGAGATTTAATTAGAAAATCAACCACTTTCGCAGAACAATATAAACCAGGATTAAGTACTGACGATATAGCAAATGGGTTAAAAGAAGCCTTACAAAAAGGCGCACAAACAGGTACACAAAAACTCTCAAGCACAGGCGGTTTTTTAGAAAATGCTGCGTTAAAAATTATCATGCCACCAGAGGCTCAAAAAATAGAATCAACCCTTCGAAAACTTGGCTTTAACAAACTTGTAGATGATATGATTGTGACGATGAACCGTGCCGCAGAAGATGCCTGTAAAACAGCCATTCCAATTTTTACATCAGCAATTAAAGAAATGACCATTACCGATGGTATCAATATTTTAAGAGGAAGTGATACCTCTGCAACCGCTTATTTGAGAACAAAAACCAATATTGCACTTACGCAAAGCTTTTCTCCCATTATTAAAACATCACTTGATAAAGTGAATGCCACTAAAAACTGGGAAAAAATAATAACTACCTATAATAGCATTCCACTCATTGGTAAAAAAATGAATCCCGATTTAGTTGGCTATGTAACAGATAAATCTTTATCGGGCATATACACTGAAATTGCTTCACAGGAAAAAGATATCAGGGCCAACCCTGCAGCAAGAACCACAGATTTACTGCGCAAAGTTTTTGAAAAAAAATAAGGCCACAATTTCTTGCAGCCTTACTCCTATTATTTGATTAGATCTTAAATATCAATTGCTTCGCCATAAGCTGCAGCAGTTGCTTC
>CAMDLR010000041.1 GCA_945901845.1 Sediminibacterium ginsengisoli
AGTGCAACAGCATCTTTATAATGTAACACACGCATGGCTAAATACAATTTATAACCAATGCCCCCTCCTCCAAAAATACCTAGAGCTACAGCTGCTCTCATATTAATATCAAAACAATATAAAAGATTAGAAATAAAAGCAGGTAGAAATTCTGGCCAAACAGCATATTTAAAGGTTTGTAATTTATGAGCCCCTGTTGATTGCAAAGATTGAGCACTAGTTGGATCTAAATTCTCTAAACTTTCAGTGAATAATTTTCCTAAGGTTCCAATTGTTGCAAAAATAATGGTTAAAACTCCGGCAAAGGGGCCAGGACCAACAGCGACTACAAAAATAAGTATCACAACTAAACTTGGCAATACTCTAATAAATGATAATATCCATTTTGCAAGTCTACCTATTAATATAAAATTAAAAATATTGTTAGAAGCAATAATTGAAAATAAAAATGCAATCAATCCACCAAATAATGTTCCAAGATAAGCCATAGATATGGTCTCTAAAATAGAATTTAATACTTTATTATTATCCCATATCGCTTCGAAATTGGGAGGAAACATTTCATTTAATAATTCAACTACATAGTGCAAATCGGTCAATAAAATAGTAAGATCAATTTTTAAGTATTGAATTAACAAAAACATACCTATTAAAACGAATAAGGTTTGAAACCACCTCTTATGTTCCATTAAAAATGTTTTCATAGACTAAATTTGATTAATCGATAATCGCTTTCGTATGTAAGCAGATAATTGTTCTATCCCAATTACTAAAATTAAGACCATGATTAAACTAGATAGCGCTCGATTATATAGTAACATACTAAAAGCGTAATCAAGTTCAAAGCCAATACCCCCTGCACCTATTGCACCCAACATCACAGATAAACGAATATTAATTTCTAACCTGAATAAAGCGTATGAAATTAATTTAGGAAAAACGTCAGGTAGTATTCCATAATAAATAATTTGTATTTTACTTGCACCAGATGCTTTCATTGATTCAATTAAACTAGTAGGAGTTTCTTCGATTGCATCAGCAAATAATTTCCCCAACATACCAATACAGCCTATCATCAATGCAAGTATAGCAGATAATGCACCTAATCCATAGGCAGCTATTAAAATAAGTAAAATAAATAATTCGGGAATAGAGCGTTCAATACTAATAAAAGATCTTACAAATAGGTTAGTCCATTTATTTGACAAATTCGAAGCTGCGAATAAAGCAATAATAAAAGAAAGTGCACTCCCTAGTAAAGTACCTAAAATAGCCAAAGCAAGTGTTTCTAATGCAGGATCTACCATACTTTTAAAATCGGTCCAATTTGGTGGAAACATTTCTGTTAAAAAAAATAAGCCATCCTTAATTCCTTTTTGCAATGCTTCTACTTTAAAACCACAAGCTTGCATAGCAAAATAGGTGACTAGTATAAAAAATAAAAAAGCAACTATATGAAGTATTTTTTTTAACATACTAGTTTGCATATTTTTCTGGAATTACAATAGCTAGTTCCTCTCCATATATAAATTCTAACAATGATTCTTCTAATACAGGAAGTCCATCATATACTTTTTTACCATCTTTAATCGCTATAATTCTTGAACAATATTTAGCACATAATTCTGGTTGATGAAAAACACCAATTACTGGAAATAAAGTGGATAGTTCTTTTAAAATACCCATGATAATTTTTGCATTCTTGGGGTCTAAACTAGAAATTGGTTCATCTGCTAGCAATAAATTAGGCTCCTGAAATAAAGCACGTGCAATGGCTACTCTTTGTTTTTCTCCTCCACTTAATGAAGCTACTTTAGCTTGAGCTAAATGTTGCATATTTACTTTTTCTAAGGAGCTCATTGCAGCTTTTTTTTCTACTTCATTGAATCCAAAAATTAAGCTTCTAAAAGTAGAGATGCTTCCTAACCTGCCCATTAATACATTATCTAAAGCCGTTGCACGTTGTACCAAGTGATAACCTTGAAAAATTAAAGCAATCTTAGTTCTTAATTTTTTTAAAACTTTGGCTTTAGTATTAAAAATATTGATATGCTCATTATTACTTTCCTCTATCCACACCTCTCCATTTGTTAGGTCTAATAAACCAATTAGAGATTTTAAAGTAAGGGTCTTCCCTGCTCCACTCGGGCCTAAAATGCCTAAAAACTCCCCTTTGCTTACTTCAAAAGAAATATCATTTAATAATAATTTCCCGTTAGGTAATTGTTTGGTTAGATGAACTGCTTTAATCATATTAAAAGTTTTTTAATAGCGCTACATCCTTCACACTATTTGCAATTTTTCGGATGCCATTGTATAAGGAATCATCTATTGAGATATAGGTTAATTCGCTTGGATTTTTATGAAAAGTTCCGATATAGGATTTAAAAACTGCAGGATTGTCTATGTGTATATTTAAATAAATTTGTTTCATTTTTTCTATAAATGCACTATTTAAATCATTTCTTATACAAATTGGGCTTGCAACAATTGGATCAGATTTCCATAAAATAGTAAAATCACGTTCCTTAATCGTTCCTCTTTTTAAAAGGACATCGAAGGTTGGTTCTGTGCTACAACCAATATCAACTTTATTAGATGTGACTGATAAAACAGTTGAGATATGACTGCCCCCAAAAACAATTTGTTTGAAATTACTGTCTGGATTAATGCCTGTTGAATTAAGATACTCAAAAGGAATTAAGTGCCCTGATGCAGATGCAGGATCTGAAAATGAAAGCGTTAATTGTTTTGATTGTTGTTTAAGTTGGTCCATAGAAGTAATACCAGATTTACGACTAGCAAAAATGACACTATAATACATTGTGGGTTGTTGGTTTTGGCCTACTACAACAAGAGGTTTTATGTCTTTATTTTGAGCTGCCAATACATAAGAGAAGGGGCTTAAATAAGCAATATGGGCTTTTTTAGAATGGATGGCCTCTATTACCGAGGTATAATCGGTTGTGTTATAAAATTTTACTTTCTTTTTTAATTTAATTTCTAAATATGCCTTAAAATCTGTCAAAGCTTTACTCACAGGTGATTTGCTATCTCCCCCTGAACTAACTAATGCAATTACAAGTTCTTTTGGTTCCCCATTTGAATCTAAATCAGATTGATTGTTACCACATGCTAAAAGTAGACAGGCACTAATAAATACAATAAATAGGTTTTTCATTTTTTATATTTTTTTATGAATAATGGTAGATCATTTAAGTCATTATAATTTTCTTCTAAGGTTGCTCTATCCCAATCCCACCATGCTATATCCATTAATGCTGCAATAGTTGGTTCATCAAATCTATATTTTATGACTTTTGCAGGCACACCCACAGCAATGGCATAGGGTGGGATATCCTTTGTGACCACAGCACCAGAACCAATAATGGCTCCATTTCCTATATTGACACCCGGCATGATGATGGCAGCATGTCCAATCCAAACATCGTGTCCAATTACACATTTATGCTCCCTTCTCCAATTAAAAAATTCCTCATCATCCTTTTGATCAAACCCATAAGCAAATTTTCGATAAGTCATATGATGTTGCGTCACACGCCATTGTGGATGATTACCTGGATTAATTCTGACACTATTTGCAATGGAGCAAAATTTACCTATTTGACTATAAATGATTTGTACATTTCCTGCGGTATAACTATAATCATCAAAACTTGATTCAATCAAATAGGTATCCCTCATTAAATGGGTGTACTCCCCTAAATGAGCATCTTTAAGGATACATGTTGGATCTATATTTGGAGCCTTAGTTAAAAGTTTTTTTAATATTGGCTCTTTTTGTATGGGATATGATTCAAAATATTGCATACTAAAAATGTATAGGATAAATATTAGGAGTCATTTTAAAATAGGCCAAATTTGAAAAAGTTGTTAAACAGGTCTGATCTATGTAAAATATATTTTTTTCGTTTTGCCATACTTCATTGATCATAGTAGTGGTTTCTACCAATGCCTTTTTCTCTACCAAGGATAAATCTGACTCTAAATAGGCCAACGTAATATGCCCAATAAAGGGCCTAGTTTGTTGTATGCCCATATTTTTAATTAGTTCATGTTGGTAAAAATGGTTTCTAAAATGAACAATACTATTGTATTCAAAAGGATCATTAAATACGCCTAGAACACCTATTGCGTTTCCAAAAATACCCAAGCCTATCATTTTCATTTTTAAGGTCGTGTGGTCGAATACACTTTTATATTGTTGTAAAGATTCGTGAATAATTGAAGGATAGGTATTGGTTAGATTTTGTTCTGTTATATTTTGGTCATAACGTAAATTTGATAATGCGTTTGCAATTGTTTGATGAAAACTATCCTCAGGTAATAAAAATATTTTTTCATGTATAGCTGGGCTTGTTTTTTCTTCTAACAAACTCATTAATTGTAATTGAGTTTCAAATAATAATTGACTAAGTATAAAATTTTTCTCATGATGGTTTAACATACTTATCATTCCAAAACCATAATAGGGTTGTGCTGCCCATTGGTTATTTTCAAAAGAAAAATTTCCTGCTATTTTAGTATTACTAGCTCTAAAAACCTGTTGTTCATAGGTAAGCTCCTTCCATTGTTTATAATGGTAGTCTATATAATTTAAATCAGTTATTGGAACGGAGCTTTCTTGAATCATACAAGATTATTTACTTCATTATAACTAATATGATGTGGAATTTCAAGTGTTTTTCTGCCTCTCACGAAACTCTTGGTTACAATAGGAATATTTTCAATTAGTTTCACTAAAATCAGGTCTGCATCTTTTCCAATTTCAATGGAACCAGTGTAGGAATCAATCCCAACTGCAATAGCAGGATTTAAAGTGGCCAACTTTACTGTTTCATGAAGTGGTAAATCATGTTCAAAGTATAATTTAAATATAGAATGTAAGATAGCTGGTGGATAGTAGTCAGAACAAATACTCGTTACTGAACCATTTAAGATAGCATCTTTTATATTTAAATTTCCAGAGAGCGAACCACCTCTTAAAATATTAGAAGCTCCTCCCACCACATGCATATTTTGTTTATTAGCATAAATAGCTGTTTCCATATTAATAGGAAATTCACAAATGGTAACACCCAAAGATTGCATTTCATCAATTTTTTGGATTGTGTCATCGTCATGAGAAGCCACAGCTATCCCTTTTTGGATAGCCAAATCAATCATCTGTTGAAGCTTTTCGCCTTTAATATTTGGACGACTTAACTTCTCCTCAATATCTTCTATTGCTTGTGCTTCGGTTTTGCCGTATTTCACACTCATCTGGATATAATGCTCCTTTCTATGTTGACCTTGTCCTGGCGTATGATCCATTACACTTAACATTTCTATATATCCATTATTTATAAAATCAATACATTGATCATACGCGTCTACTCCAGTGATCTCAAACCTTAAATGAATTTTATTATTAATTAAGGTATCACCCTTGATTGCCTTATAAATAGCATCAAAAACTTGTTTTCTGCTATACTTACTTCTTGAACCATGCTCGGCAGATTTATAACCCAAATGAAGTGAATGGTATACCGTTGTATAACCACATCCATTCATTTTTCTTTCTAATTCTCTAAAAGCAACATTAATCGGTATATCAGCGCCTGGTCTTGGTATAATTTCTCCATCTAGTGCATCTGTATGTATATCTATGATGCCTGGTAAAATATATTGCTCATGGGCATCTACTAAATTGTGATGTACTTGTTCATCATATTCAAATTGACTAATAGTCCCAATAGCAATGATCTTTTTATCTTCCACGGTAATAAATCCATTGTGAATGATTTCATTTGGCGTAACGATTACACCATTAATAATTGTAAATTGATTTTCCATATTTTAGTTAATTTATAATGATTCCTTTTTCTAAATGTATTCGTCTGTTCACTAAATGATTTAAAGTGAATTCGTCATGAGAAATACAAACAATAGTACTGCCTAATTTTTTTAAAGCCAATAACATTTCAATGACAACCTCTTTTGTTTTTGGATCTAAGGAAGCTGTAGGCTCATCTATTAATAATAATTTAGGTGGGTCAATAATGGCCCTAGCCACATTTATTCTTTGCTGCTCTCCACCACTAAATGTAACGGGGAAGCCCGACCATAATGTCTCTTGCAAACCCAAGGCTTTCAAGGTTTCCATTGCTTTTTCATTCGCTAGCTCAGCAGTTACCCCTTTTTTTAGTAAGGGTTGTGCTACTACTTGTAATGCAGCAACTCTAGGTATTACACTCAAAAATTGCGAGCAATAATTTATTTCAGTTTTTCTTAAGTGAAGTATTTCATTGTCACCTGCTGCCACTAAGTCAATAGTTCCTTCATTTGATTGAAACAAAATTTTTCCTCCATCACTTAAATAAGTTCTGTAAATGCATTTCATTAAACTTGATTTTCCAGAACCACTTTTGCCAGTTAAACCTATAATCTCTCCTTCTGCAACCGAGAAATTAACATCTACCAATGCTTCAATAATTTTACCCTGTAAAATATGCATGGTAAAAGACTTATTAAGATTTACTATTTCTAAAATAGGTTGCATATTATAAAATTGAACTAACTAATAATTGTGTATATGGGTGTTGTGGGTCTTGAAGAATTTGATCTGTTAAACCTTTTTCCACAATTCTACCATTTTTCATCACTAAGGTTCTATCAGTTAACATTCTGATAACTGATAAATCATGCGAAACCACAACCATGGCAACGCCAAGTTCTTGTTGCAGCTCCCTAATTAAATCCAATACTTTCGCTTGAACAGAAACGTCTAAACCGGTGGTGACTTCATCTAAAAATAAAAGCGGTGGATGATTGGCTATGGCTTTTGATATTTGAACTCTTTGTTGCATACCCCCGCTAAAATGAGCAGGCAGATCGTCAAGTCTTGGTACGGGTACTTCTGTTTTTTCAAGTAATTGCTTCGATTTATCGCGAATAGTACCTACATTAAAATTACCTGCCATAATTAATTTTTCTGCAATATTGCCACCAGATGTAAACCTAAAATTTAAACCATCTCTAGGATTTTGATAGACCATACCCATTAAGTGATTTCTAATAGCTCTTTTGGATTGATTGCTTAGATTCAAAATATTTTTACCTATATAAGGATCTCTATTAAATGAAACTTGTCCCCCACTGGCTTCCATATCAAAATAGAGCATCTTTACAATGGTACTTTTACCTGAACCGCTCTCTCCTACAATACCTAATACTTCTCCTGGATACAATTCAAAATCAATTTGTGCACAAGCCACAATCGAACCCGAGTCTGGACAAATATTAGAATCAAATAAGGGGCCCGTTTTATCAATAGATGTTTGGGTAGGGTTACCATATATTTTGGTTAAGCCTTCTACTTTTAATAACCAGTTTTCACTATTATGCTTCATTACCCAATTTATTTAAATACGAGTTTTCATGTTGTTGAGGCAATTCTTTGTTCACCAATTTGTCTAAAAAATTACTATCATTAATAACATAATGTTTTGAACCATCATCATAATACAACTCATCTAAAAAAGCTTTTTTATAGCCCGTTCTAAAACAAGGGATTCCTTTAAAATCTTCAATATGAAATTTAACATCTTCAAACTCTAAGGGCTCCACCTTTGTGTAAGGAGGCACTGCATATAAACGTTTCTCCCTTCCAGCGCCAAATAAATGAATGGCTTTTGAATTATTTAAATTAGGAATATCCCATCTTGGTATAGGGGAAGGCGCCATGATATAGCGGCCATTGACCTTTACCGGATATCCTGCTCCTAACATAATATCTCCATGTCTCACAAACTGCTCATATAAAGACACCCACATTTTAGCATAGTCTGCTTCACCATGCATTTGTCTTGTTTTATTTTCATAGCGTTCTACACTTCTTAGTGGCTCTGGCTGAGGCACTTGATATACAAAAATTTGATCTTCGTTCAACACTTCCTCTGTAATTCTATGTCTAGTTTGTATAATAGTGGCTTTGTTAGTATCTAATGTAGTTTCAACCCCTGTCATTGTTTGCACAAAATTTCTCAAATTACAAGCATTCACACTTGCATCACTGCCTTGGTCAATAATTTTAAAAATATCCTTCGGCCCAATGATGGCTAATGTTACATGTAAACCCCCTGTTCCCCATCCTCGAGCAATGGGCATTTCGGGCGATGAATAAGGTACTTGATAGCCAGGAATAGCAATAGCTTTTAAAAGTTTTCTTCTAATTTCCCGCTTAGTTGCTTCATCTATAAAAGCAAATCGGTACTGTGTAACAAATTTTTTTTCTTCAATCATAATTTTAAATTTCTGAAACTATTTATTTCTTTCAACTGCTTCTCTTACATTATTTAAACTAGACTGAAAAGTTACATAATGAGGCAATTTTAAATGATTCGTAAAGCCCATGGCTTCAATTCCTTCACTATGATACAAAACAAATTCTTGATCATTGGCAGGCATATTTGTATCTGGGTTACGTAAAGTCGTATCCAAAATACCCATACATATTACTTTGGTATCATTTTGACCAAAACATAAACCATATCCAATAGAGAAAAGCGCTGCTCCTTTATCGTTATGTTTTTTTGTGCCTGTAATCATTTCTGCTTCTGTCACTTCTACTGCTCCAATATATCTAATTCGACCTCGAGGATCTTTGATGCGAACTGGCACAGACCCATACCTTAATTCTCCCACTGTAGGATGCACTGAACCAAAACCACGCATACTACTATAACCCATGCTCATTAGTGCGCCCGTTTCTGATCTTGTCATCATTTGTAATCTTGCAGACCTTGGTGCGGGAAAACGTATCGCCTCTCTTGTAATATCTGTTAATCTGCGGTCTTCATCGGTATTGGCTTTTTGAATTAGGCCATCTTTATTAAGTAGATCAATTACTTTATCGTGTTGGGTAATAGCAGCTAATTTTTCTTTGTCAATTTTATCATCAAAAGCTTTCAGTATTTGATCAATAGTATCCTTTGTTTCAATGGCTTTTTTAACATCTAAAATTCTTTGCGAATAATCCATTGAAGGACCTAATATTTGACCCCCTGGAATTTCTCTAAATGAAGCAGAAATTTTGCGTCTAACAAACATTTCTCTCGTATTTAAAGTTTCAGATACAAATCTTCTTTCTAAAGTGGTTCTAAAAGCCCTTATGATAAATGCGGCTTCTAATAAATCTCCTTCGGCTTGTTTGATTGCAATTGCCGCATATTCAGGAGCGTACAAGCTTCCTTCGCTCATAATCTTTCCTACAGCTATTCTCAATTGAGAAACAATTTGATTGATCTCCAATGGGCTAGTTGCATTTTTTAATCTATAAAAATCCAATAATTCCAATGAATTTTGAATAGCATCTGCCCCGCCTTTTACTGCAAAATAGCCCATATTAAATATTTTGAATTATTTCAATTTGAATACTCCTTGGTATCACAGTAATTTGTTCAAACGCGTCTGTAAGTATGAGGTCTACACCTAAGGGGAATTCTTGATTCAAAGACTTTATCGTTTCCAAATTTGCCAAATTTAAACCCTTGATAAATAATTTATTTGTTGTTTGAATACCTGGTCCTGATAAATTAATTTGACAGTCAAATTGCTCGATTTTATCATTACTTAATGTATTGACTGCTAAAATTATAGTTGCGTTTTTTTCTGGATATAATAAATCGCCAATTTTACATTGGTCAATCAAATTAGAAATATCATTTTGCCCATTTAAGAAAACATAATCCGCTGTTTCAATATTTTCAATCTTTGCACTAGCGTTTAAATGGAGGTAGTTTTCTACATTTAAGTTATAGCTGCTACTTGCATGAAAACTAATATTATTATCGAATAAGGATAAAGCAATAATTACATTTGACTTATATAGTTCATTAGGTTGATTCAATTCAAAAGGATCGAAACTATGAATCGTTCCGGGATGACTAAAAGCGTCTAATAGCAGTCTAAATGACTTTTGAGCATCAAATACTGCATCAAATACAATTTCTTTTATCATATTAATCTTGTTCCATTATTTTAAAATCCACTTTTGTTTTCAATATTTGATTGTACTCTTCTATACGACTCTTAGTCAATATTGCTTTTTCTTTATCTATAAAAAGATGTATTTCGGTTTGTAATGGATTTTGAGTCATATGCAATAATGCATCAATAATGGCAATAGAATAAGCCCTTTGAGGAGCATCTCCCATGCAATAACCATAACCTAATTCCCCATTGACAGTTACTTGACATTCAGTAATAAGCACTTCTCCTAAGTAAAAGGGTTGGAAATCTATGGAGTCCTCGGCTTGCACCATGGTCATACATAATTTTGGTGCAATGACCATTTGAATGTCTAAGCCAATTTCTATATCAGTAATAAACTGAACTAAATTATCATTGGGACATTCAGTTAGGACTTCATCATTATTCATTCTACTAGATTGAAAGTTGTACAGTATTTAAATAGTCAACTCTTAAATTAATCTATGTATGTTACCAGAACATTAAGTCCATAAAAATTAATAGAAAAACAACAAAAATGAGTGGAAAAAACTGAGTTTATAGCCTTACTTCACATATTATTTACTTGAATATTTATGCTGACTTTAAAAATTGTCACTATCAATACCTGGAAATCGGAAGGCGATTATGATGCTAGAATTATGCAATTAACAAAGGCATTATATGATCTAAAACCAGATCTTATTTTATTACAGGAATGTTTTGAAGCACCTTTGATTGATAGAGATACAATTAGGGTAATTAATAGCAACTTAAATTACCACTTAGATTTTATTCAAGCTAGAGAGAAAATTAG
>CAMDLR010000042.1 GCA_945901845.1 Sediminibacterium ginsengisoli
TTTTGTTCTGGCTGCCCAAAGAATAAGCCTGTTCTGTCTTTAGAAGCTATTGCATGGTTCTTCATGTTAATATCAAACACTAGCGTAAACTCATATTCCAATCCATCACGCTGCACAGTTTTTAATCCCACCTTCTCTGGAACCATTTTACCATTGCGTTCATTTAGCACATAGTCTTGTTTGGTTCTAATGGTGCTAATAATGTGCACAGAAGATTGTAGGATTTTTCTAACAAATTCATTGTGTCTGGGTGTTACACGCCCCCAATTGGTAAAACTGTTTCCTTGTAAAGAAGTGTGGTAGTCTAACAGGTTTTCCCATTCATGCGTAACACTGTCTATCACCAATACTTCCATTCCTGCTTTTTCACATACATCAATTGCTTGCATGTATTTTTCAGGAGTGAACGGTGCTGATAGTTGTAAGGTGTTAAAAGCTCCTAAATGTGCATATAGTTCGGCAGAATGATTTTCTGTATCCACTACAGCTATTTTGTTCCAATCATTACAAAGTCCATAAGCTAATAGTAATGCTGAATATGTTTTACCAGATCCACTTGGGCCTTGCAAGCATAGTTTTATCTTGGCTTTTTTTCTTGACGCTTTTTGTAAATTCATAAGGTATAAATTTTAAAGGTTTAAACAATTTTGATTTAAAAGAAAAGGACCAGACAGCCGAAGCCGTCCAGTCCCCTTACTAACCACAATAAGACCGTACTGCACAAGAATGTTCGTAGCGATTAGTTATTGTTTGTCCCACTATTGGTTCTGACAATACAATCTTATTTTGTGATTATTAGGCTAATTCAAGTTGACTAATTCTTGTGTGGCCAACTGCTTCCATTTCACCTTCTGCTTGGTAAGCGTAAGAATGTTGTAGTTTCATAATTTCCCCCGTAGTTTTATTCTGGTATTCATATGGTTCACATATGACTTTTACAATTTCACCAGGAAGTCTTTGCCCAATAATGGACTCTGCAACTTGCTTACTAAAGGTGGAAGGAATTGAACACTTCCTTACGGTAGCGTAGTAGCGACCGGTTGTTGATGATTGAATTAGTTCCACGCCACCTGTGATATCAAGTGCAATGAATGTTGTGCCATCTTTTCGTTGGCGTTCGTTAAAACCTGTTACTGTTACCATGTTGTTTAATTTTTAATTGTGATTAATATTTAAGCTTTCATCCCATTGAATTCTTTAAATGCGTGCACTCATCATTAGAATTCAAATACAGATAGACTTTAAGAAGGGGAGCAGATGGTTAGTCTATTTTATCTTTTTAAAGTCAAGGGTTGATTAGAGCTCAACTTCTGTATTTAAGGGGGTATGCGGAGCTTCGGCAGGGGGTGATCCCTTGCCAGTGCTGAGTAGGGGTAGCTTAATGGATAGCTAAACAGAGGCATGATTCCACATTGAAAATTTTAGTCCAAAAATTTTGTAAAAACATGTTTTTGGAAATTATAGCTATCTTATCCATTAAGGATAGCCCCTTTTCTACATATTAATATGTAATGAATTTACTTGTATAGAAGGGTAAGCAGATAGAGAGATGTATGTAAATTGTTTCTAAATTGCTTCTAAATGAAAAAGCACCTACAAAGTGTTCCTTCGTAAGTGCTTGATTTACAAGTGGGCCCACCTGGGCTTGAACCAGGGACCCCCTGATTATGAGTCAGGTGCTCTAACCAACTGAGCTATAGGCCCTGAAAATTTGGTTGCCCAAATAATCATGAGCGGCAAATGTAAAATATTTACCCTTAACGCAGGGCATCAATCGCAATCAATTTGTAAAAAATATTACGCTTAATTTGCAGCATGGTTACTCCTGTAAAAAGTATCATTTTTGATTTAGGCGGTGTTTTAATCAATCTCGATTATCAATTAACGCGAAAGGCATTTGAAAATTTGGGTATTGCAAACTTTAATGACTTGTACACCCAGCATCACGCAAATCCTTTATTTGAGCAGTTAGAAGTGGGCGCGATAGAACCAGAAGATTTTTACAATAAATTGCGGGAAACAACCGGATTAACCATAACCAATGGTCAAATAGAAACCGCATGGAACGCCATGTTGCTTGATTTTCCGGCAGAGCGCTTAGCGTGGTTGGATCAAATCAAAAACAAGTATAATATTTATTTATTTTCTAATACAAATGCCATTCATTACAAAGCATTTACTACGATATATGCGCAAACTGCACCTCTGGTTGGCTTAAACCCCAATTTTAACCACTTTTTTAAAACGCCTTATTACTCTCATACATTGAAACAAAGAAAGCCAGAAGTAGCTGCTTTTGAGGCTGTGTTTCAGGATGCGAACCTAGATCCTGCACACACTTTATTTATAGATGATACCATCAGTAACATAGAAGGCGCTCAAAAAGCGGGGCTTCAAACCATATTTTTAAGTGGGGGATTGACTGTGATGGATTTGGGCCTTTAAGGCTTAACTTCCTCAAAATCAATGTAATCTTCTTTGACAGCAGGCTTGCTTGCCTCTGTTTTAGCCGCTCTTTGTGCTTGAGCAGCTTGTTCTTGTTGTGCTCTAGCTGCTGCGGCTTGTTGCGCCTGCATTGCTTTTAAGGTGCTTTTTATTTGAGAACTGGCCTTACTTACAGGTACCACCACATTAAAGACAAATCGGTATAAGGCATAGAAGAGGAAGCAGTAGAAAATAATTTTCATCATAACATTAAGCGTAATAGACTACAAAGGTAAGGACTCTACAAAAGCAAAATTTGGAAGTTTAGGCCTAAAAACACTATATTTGCATTAGAAAATGAAACAATTGAAGGGAACGGCTACCGTTCCCTTCTTCTTTTTTAATATGTCAGCTGAATTACAAATAGCAAAAATTGAAGCCTTAATAGCGCAGCTCTTACAAGATGAGCCTACCTATTTTTTGGTTTCTATACTTATCAAACCTACCAATAACATTAAAGTGTATTTGGACGGAGATCAGGGTATTGCTATCGAAAAATGTGTTCGTTTTAACAAGCAACTCTACAAGCTCATTGAAGAGGAAGGCTATTATCCAGAAGGAGAATTTTCATTAGAACTTTCTTCTCCAGGCATAGAACAACCTTTAAAATTACATCGTCAATATTTGAAAAATAAGGGCAGAAATGTAGAAGTGTTGTTTAATGATGATACCAGCAAAATAGGTTTGTTACTCGATGTCACAGAAGCTGATATTATTGTAGAACACACAGAAGGAAAAGGAAAAAAAATGGTAACACAACAATTGGTGATTCCGTTTTCAACGATAAAATCAACAACGATTCAAATTAAATTTTAAAACTTTTGAAACTTTAAATAAAGCGTTATGGCTAGTATTAACCTCATCGAAGCATTCCAGGAATTTAAAGATGCAGAGAACATTGATCGTCCCACGATGATGAAAGTGGTGGAAGATGTATTTAAAACATTACTCCGTAAAAAATATGGTAGTGATGACAATTTTGACGTTATCGTTAACGCCGAAAAAGGAGACTTAGAAATTATCCGTCGTCGACTTATTGTTGAAGATGGTGAAGTGATAGATCCCTTATCGGAAGTGGGTTACAGCGATGCTACTAAAATTGAGCCCGACTTTGAAGTAGGGGAAGATTTGTACGAAGAAATTAATATGATTGACTTTGGTAGAAGAGCTATTTTGGCTGCTAAGCAAACTTTAGCAAGTCGTATCAGCGATCTTAAAAAGAATGTGCTTATTAAAAAATATGGTGACCGTATTGGTGATATCATCAGTGCAGAAGTTTACCAAGTTTGGAAAAAAGAAGTACTCCTTTTGGATGAAGAAGGTAACGAACTTATTTTACCAAAGTCGGAGCAAATTCCACAAGACTATTTCAAAAAAGGTGAAAACATTAGAGCTGTTGTAGCGCGTGTTGATCTTAAAAATAATACACCGGTCATTATTTTATCTAGAACAAGCCCTCTATTCTTAGCTAAATTATTAGAGATTGAAGTACCTGAAATCTTTGATGGTTTAATTGCGATTAAAAAGATTGTGCGTGATCCAGGCGAGCGTGCTAAAGTAGCCGTAGAAAGTTACGATGACCGTATCGATCCAGTAGGTGCTTGTGTGGGTATGAAGGGTTCTCGTATTCATGGTATTGTACGTGAATTGAAAAACGAAAACATTGATGTGATCAACCACACTACCAATATTCAACTCTTAATTCAACGTTCTTTAACCCCAGCTAAAATTAGCTACATGGAGTTAGACAACGATAAAAAGCACGCCGAAGTGTTTTTAAAGGCAGACCAAGTTTCTCTAGCCATTGGCCGTAGAGGTGTTAATATCAAGCTTGCTTGCGAATTAACTGGCTATGAAATTGACGTATTTAGAGAAGATGAGGAGATTGTTGATGAATTTGACATTGATTTAGACGAATTTAGTGATGAAATTGAGGCTTGGGTAATTGATGAGTTCAAGCGTATTGGTTGTGATACTGCCCGCAGTATTTTAAACTTAAGCCCTGATGAGCTAGAGCGCAGAACTGACCTCGAAAAAGAAACCATCGAAGACGTACTTAAAGTGCTTCAAGCCGAATTTGACGAAGAAGCGTAAGCAGCGTATAGTTAACTATCTTTGCCATTAATAATACAGCAAGGATCCACAGCAGAAGCGTTCATACGCTGTGGCACATTTCAATGAACGAATGGACTAAAAAACACTGAATGTCAGAATTGAAAACACCCAGACTGTTAGCCGCCGCTAAAGAGTTCAACATTGGCCAAGATACCTTGGTTGAGTTCTTAGTGAAAAAAGGTTTTAGTCGTGATGAGTTAAAGCCTTCGGCAAAACTTTCATCAGACCAGTACTTTGCTTTACAAGCAGAGTTCCAAGGCGATAAAGTTGCTAAAAACAAAGCAGATCAGGTAGAAATACCTAAAGTTGCTGCGCAGGCAGAACCCAAGAAAAAAAGAGATGAAGAAGATCTTTCTTTTGCTAAAAAAGAAGACAAAAAAGTGCGCAAAGAAGAGCCTGTTGTAGAAGCACCTGTTGCCGCTGCACCTGCTCCAGAAGTTAAAGCGCCTGTCGCAGAAAAAACGGTAGCGCCAGAAATTGAGGCGCCAAAAGTGATTAATAAAATTGATTTATCTGCCATTGATTCGTCGACACGTCCTAAAAAAGCAGCGAAGAAAAAAGTAGAAGATGCGCCAGCAGAGCAAGTACAAAAGCCAGCAGCAAAAACGACCAAGAAAAAAGCAGCGGAAGAGACGCCTGTAGTGCCTGTTGTGACTGCAGCAGCGCCTGCTCCAACAGTTGAAGAAGATGTAGCGCCTACGATCGAAAATATTAGAGCGGATAAATTAGAAGGTCCTAAAATTTTAGGAAAAATTGATTTACCAATTAATAGTGATACCCGTCCTAAGCCTGCGGCTAGAGATGAAAAGCGCAAGCGCAAACGTATTCCTGTAGATGGCAAACCTGCACCTGTTGCACCAACACTTGGGGCAGATGGTAAACCGGTAAGTGGTCCTAACAGACCTATTGTTGCTGCTAACAACAGAAATAGTCAAGGCGGCGGTGGTGGTGGTCAATTTAATAGAGCTGGTGGTGGACCAGGTGGCAACAGAGGTGGTAACAGAACCGATAGAGGTAAACGCGCCCCTGTAGAAGATAAAGAAATTGATCAAAAAGCAATTCAAGAAAAGATCAGAGAAACCCAAGCTAAACTTGCGGGTGCTGGCGGAAAAGGTAAGAGCTTAAAAGCAAAATACCGACGTGCAAAGCGTGACGAAGCAGCAGAAGCAATGGGTGAAATGACAGAAGACAATAGACTACAAGTAACAGAATTTGTTACCGTAAGTGAGTTGGCAAACTTAATGGACGTAAGCTTTGCAGACGTTATTGGAAAATGTATGAACCTTGGAATCATGGTTTCTATTAACCAACGTTTGGATGCAGAAGTTATTGAACTCGTTTCTAGTGAATTTGGATTTGAAGTAGAATTTATTGGAATAGATGATGCTGACGAATTTGATGAAGAAGATGAAGATGATGAGTCGTCACTTGTAGAACGTGCACCAATCGTAACCATCATGGGACACGTTGACCATGGTAAAACTTCATTACTAGATTATATTCGTAATGCAAACGTGGTAGCAGGTGAAGCGGGTGGTATCACACAGCACATTGGTGCTTATGAGGTAACAACGCCAACAGGAAAAGCTATTACGTTTTTAGATACACCGGGTCACGAAGCGTTTACCGCAATGCGTGCGCGTGGTGCTAAAGTAACTGACATTTCAATTATTGTAGTTGCTGCCGATGACGCCGTGATGCCTCAAACAAAAGAAGCCATCTCGCACTCGCAAGCTGCAAACGTACCAATGATTTTTGCGGTGAACAAGATTGATAAAGACGGAGCGAATCCGCAAAAGATATACGAGCAGCTTTCTCAAATGAACATTTTAGTAGAAGCTTGGGGTGGTAAATTCCAAAACCAAGAATTGTCTGCTAGACAAGGTTTAAATGTAGATGCGCTTTTAGAAAAAGTATTATTAGAAGCAGAACTATTAGATTTAAAAGCCAACCCTAATAAAGAAGGCTCTGGAACTATTATTGAAGCATCACTTGATAAAGGCCGTGGTTATGTGGCTACTATTTTAGTACAAAACGGAACGCTTCGTCAAGGAGACTTAATTGTCTCTGGTCAAAATTATGGTCGTGTTAAAGCGATGTTTAATGAACGTAACCAGCGTATTGAAGTAGCACCTCCATCTACACCAGTAGTGATACTTGGTTTAAATGGTGCACCACAAGCGGGTGAGAAGTTTAAAGTATTTACAGACGAAGCTGAAGCAAAAGAAGTAGCAACAAAACGCGCGCAACTTTTACGTGAGCAAGGGTTACGTGCTAGAAAACATATCACACTTGATGAAATTGGCAGACGTTTAGCACTAGGTAACTTTAAAGAATTAAACATCATCATTAAAGGTGACGTGGATGGTTCTGTAGAAGCATTATCGGATTCATTACAAAAATTATCTACTGCCGAAGTTGCTATTAGAGTGGTATTAAAAGGGGTAGGTCAGATTTCAGAATCGGACGTACTACTTGCTGCTGCATCTGATGCAATCATCATTGGATTTAACGTTCGTCCTTCTATGCAGGCTAATAAACTTGCAGAAACTGAAGGCGTGGAAATTAAATTATACTCTATCATCTACACCGCAATTGACGAAATCAAGAGTGCGATGGAGGGTATGCTTGAACCTAAGTTCCAAGAGAAAATTATTGCCAACGTTGAAGTACGTGAAGTATTCAAATTTGACAAAGCCACTGTGGCTGGTTGTTATGTACTTGACGGAAAAATTAGCCGTAATAGTAAAATTAGAATTATCAGAGACGGTATTGTGGAATATCCTAAAGGAGAAGGACAAGCAGCCGAACTTGGAAGTCTTAAAAGATTTAAAGATGATGCTAAAGATGTGGCCTCTAATATGGAGTGCGGCTTAACCATCAAAAACTTTAGTGACCTTAAAGTAGGGGATATTGTTGAAGCCTTTGAAGAAGAGGAAGTAAAACGTACCTTATAAATTTTGTTAAAAGCGATCCCGACCCTGTTGTCGGGATTGCGCTTTTAGTACATTTGAGTAACTATTTAGATTTTATGAAAAAAGTATTCTTGTTTGTTGTGATGATTGCTGCGGCGGGTTTGTTTACGAAGCATGCTGCGGCTCAGTCTAAAAAAGTGGTTGCCGATAAAATTATTGGTCAAGTAGGCGATAAAATTATTTTGCGTTCAGATGTAGAAAATGCACTACTAGACTTAAAGCGTCAGGCCCAAGGTCAAGAAAATGTGATGATACCTACGGCTTGTCAAATCATGGAAGGGCAGCTCATTCAAAAAGCACTTGTACTTCAAGGTGAAAAAGACTCACTTAAAATTAGTGAAGATGAAATTGATGCTGCACTTGATAACAGGATTAGAGGCGCCATTCAGCAATATGGTTCTAAAGATTTATTAGAAGAAATTGCTGGTAAAACGGTGTACCAATTAAAAGAAGATTTTAGAGAAGCATTTAGAGCGCAAAAGTTAGCTGAAGAAATGCAAAAGAAAATAGTAGGCAATGTAAAAATTACGCCTAATGAGGTAAGAGCTTACTATGCAAAAATTCCGAAGGATAGTTTACCGTTTTATGAAAGTGAAGTTGAAATTAGTCAGGTAGTAGTGATTCCTAAAGCCAATAAAGACGTAGAGGAATATGTTGCTAAGCAAATGTTGGACTACAAAAAACAAGTAGAGTCTGGCAAACAAAAGTTTGAGCAACTAGTAAAATTATATTCAGAAGATCCAGGAAGTAAAGACGCTGGTGGACAATACACTTTAAACAGAAATGAAAAAACTTGGGACCCTGCTTTCTTATCGGCCTCTTTTCGTTTAAAAGAAGGTCAGATTTCTCCCGTTGTAAAATCGAAATTTGGACTGCACATTATACAACTTGTTAGTCGCAGTGGTGACGAAGCAGTGGTAAGACACATCTTACGTATTCCTCCAGTAACCGATGATGAAATTAAAGAAGCCACTACAAAAGTTGATTCCATTAAAACGGCATTACTTGGTGGTGCACTCGCATTTAATGAAGCGGTAAGCAAATTTAGCGACGACGAAAACAGCAAATTTAGCGCAGGTTCGGTGGCGGGTCCAAACGGAAGTGTATTTTTAACCATTGACATGTTAGACAAAGACATGGTTGTTGCACTTAAAAGTTTAAAGCCTGGTCAATATAGTGTGCCACAAGTATACATAGACGAGCGTAACCGCAAAGCAGTGCGCCTTATTTACCTTAAGCGTAGAACAGAACCACACCGCGAAAATATGCTTGACGACTATAACCGTATTGCACAGCGTGCCATTGAAGAAAAAAAGGGTACCGTGCTAGAAAAATGGTTTAAAGACCATATCCCTACCTACTTTGTGTCTATCGATACAGAATATGGTAATTGCGATAGCTTAAAAGACTGGAAAGATGCAGCAGCTAAGGCTACTGCGAATAGGAAGTAATTGAAGATGAAAACAGAATTACATACTGCTGCAAGTATAGGCCACGTAAAATTTGACTGGCTGGATACCTATCACTATTTTAGTTTTGGACAATATAATAACCCAGCAAGGGTTCATTTTGGTGCGCTGCGCGTTATAAACGATGATCATATCGATGCTGGTATGGGTTTTGGTAAGCATCCGCATGATAATATGGAAATTGTAACCATACCATTAGAAGGAGACCTACACCACAACGATTCTACCGGTCGTGATGAAATTATTAGAGCCAACGATGTGCAAATTATGAGTGCCGGTTCTGGTATCTACCATAGTGAGTACAACGCCAATAATGATAAGCCCGTTAAACTATTTCAGATTTGGGTTTTTCCAAAAGAAAAAAATATCAAACCCCGTTACGAGCAGCTTACATTTAGTGCAGCAGACCGTATCAATAAATTTCAAACAGTTGTTGCACCTGACAATAACAATGCTGTTTGGATCAATCAAGACGCCTGGTTTTCATTAGGTGATTTTGATGCCAACCAAACACAAGCCTACAACCTACATAAGTCAGGCAGTGGCGTGTATGTTATTGTAGTTAACGGACAAGTAAAAATTGGCGAGCAGGAACTAGGTGCAAGAGACGCTATTGCTATATCAGAAACAGATGCTTTTGAATTTACAGCTACATCAAAATCTTCATTACTACTGATTGAAGTACCTATGCAGTGGTAATAAATTAGTATACCCTAAACCTACATCACTTACAGCGAACATTTTACTAGTGGAATTGTTTGTTATTTATAAGCAATCAAATTATGAACATAGAAATTATTTCGGGAAGTCCTCGAACAAACAGTGTCACACATAGAGTAGCGCTTTATTTGCAAAAGCATTTTGCTGCGGCCACGCAACATAATATTGGTTTATTAGATGTTAGAGATTGGAACATGCCTTTATTGAATTTTGTTATTGGTACGCCAGACCAGGCTCCAGATCACCTAAAGCCGCTAGCCAATCGCATGTTTGCTGCGGATGCATTTATACTAGTGACCCCCGAATACAATGGTAGTTATTCGGCGGCTTTACAAAATTTGATAGACCATTTTCCAAAGCAAAGCCGTAAGGCTTTTGGGCTAGTAACTGGTTCTCCGGGTGGGCTAGGTGGTGCTAGAGCTAGTCAGCAATTACTGTTATTGGTCCCTGCTTTATTTGGAATTGCTGCCCCTAATATGCTGTTAGTTCCATTTTTAGACCAAAAAGTCTCTTCGGAAGGTGATTTAATCGACCCAGCCTTCCAAAAATCGGTAGATACTTTTACCAACGAGTTTTTGTGGTTAGCGGAGGCATTAGCAGCCAATAAATGATAAAATACCTATAATATTTAATTGTAGAGAAGTGGCGAA
>CAMDLR010000043.1 GCA_945901845.1 Sediminibacterium ginsengisoli
ATTCAATTGGTATTGCTTGGTGTTAAATCCAACTAAAAAATCGGTACCTGTTTTAGCAAGACCTAAGGCTTCTGTCAAGTTGTATTGTGCATCAATTACATTGAGTCTAGACTTGTCCATAAATTGACCACCTTCTAAACCATTCATGCCTGCCACTTTTTTACCAATCGGTGTTCTAACAATTGATTGGAATAAAGGATGGTTACCAATAAAGCCAGTAGGTCTTCCTTGGTCTGCAAAATTACGAGCAGCCATGTGAGACATATATTGTGGAGCTCCTTGTTGCATTGCAGAAACGTAAGCAACCATATATTGAGGATACCAAGAAGCACTTGGCTTCCAAGCCTCGTTAAATGTACGGGTTGCAATGGTACCATTAAATGAGTTACCAGAGTTTTCATGCGTAGCATAAGCACGCACGTACCAGTTTTTATGCTTTAACTCAAACTTAAATTGAGCCATTCGTAAATCTCTTAAAGAGTAACGATCAGAACCCGTGTACACAGTATTACCTGTTCCAAAATAAGTAGAGAAAGAAGCTTCTATTTTATTAGTTAACATGTAGTTTAAGCTACCTGTAAGTTTAAAGTTAGAAGTGGTTGGATCTAATACATCTCTTTCTGCATAACCTGTTCTACTAACCATTTGGTTACCAAACATACCTCTTGCAGCACCATAAAATATTGGAGACATACCAGAATTCACTAAAGCGCCTAAACCACCTAATGTTAAAGCAGCGTTGTAAGTAGCAAGATTTGCTGTAGGGTTACTCGCTAAAAATGCATTGAAATATCCAACTGCAGCAGATGGAACACCTGAAGCTGCAATAACTGCATTTGCGATAGAACTAAGACTTTGAGAAGTTTCATCACCATAAAAGTTTACACCATCATAGTTAGGGTCAATATCTCTCCATCCTGGAATGGTAACACCATTTGGAGAACCAGTACCTCTAGAATAGTTATTAGATTGATTCGCTAACCAATCTTGAGCAGTCATGTTTTCTGCGGTAATTTTATAAGCGAATTTATCATTTACTTTTTTAGCCCAACGAATTGCCCAATCATTGTAGGCAGATGTTGGACGCTGTGCAGCATCAACGTGGTTGATACCTTGCTTAATTTGGAAACTTAAACCTTGGTATTTGAATGGGTTTTTACTGTTAATTAAAACAGTACCATTCATACCACCTGGGCCATATAATGCAGAAGACGCACCCGGAAGTAGTTCCATATTGTCTACGTCTAATTCACTTAAACCAATAACACTACCCACAGAGAAGTTAAGACCTGGGGCTTGGTTATCCATTCCATCAATTAATTGGTTTAAACGGGTGTTACCACTACTATTAAATCCGCGCGTTCCCACAGATTTAAAAGTTAAACTAGCAGCTACAACGTCCACACCTTTTAAATTGGTAAGGATATCATAATAATTAGATGCTGCAGTATTTCTGATCGTAGCGGTACTTACGCGCTCGATAGATACTGGAGATTCTAAAATTCTTTCTGGTACTCTTGAAGCAGAAACAACTACTTCATTACCGAGTGTGAAAGAAGGTTCTAATGAAACTTCTAGACCAGTGTTTGCAGCATTAACGGCTACTTCTTTGTTTGCAAATCCAACAGAAGAAAATACCAATGTAACTGGGTAATTCTTGATGGATGAAAAACGGAAAGTACCTTTATCATCTGTAAAAGTTCCAACAGAACTTCCTTTTACGGTTACAGATACAGCCGAAACCAGTTCTTTTGATTTAGCATTTTTTACACTACCAGATACGGTAGTTGAATTTTGGGCGCTAGCACTAATTGTTATAGTAGCAGCCATGGCCACAAATAAACATTTGCTGTAGAGTCTTCTCATTTTGGCAAAATTTGGTTATAATTTGAGGGCAAAATAGCACAAGTTAAGCTTTTGCAAAAATTTAATTTCTACCAACACATATTAAGAGTGTTGAGAAAAAGGCTTTTGAATCCCTCCTTTTTGTTAATTTAGGTGCTATTTTTGGGCATGCAAAGCCTTCAATTCCCCTATCAGACAGCCATTTACCATGGAAAAGTAAGAGATGTGTACACCATAGGTACCAACTGGCTAATTATGATAGCCAGCGATCGTATTTCTGCCTTTGATGTAATATTACCAAAAACTATACCATATAAAGGACAAGTGCTCAACCAGATAGCGGAATTTATGTTGGGTCAAACCCAAGACATTTGTCCAAATTGGCTCTTAGACGCCCCTGCCCCAACCGTGTCGGTGGGCAAAAAATGTACCCCTTTTAAGATTGAAATGGTGGTTCGCGGCAATTTGGTGGGGCATGCTTCCAGAACCTATGCTTCTGGGTTAAGAACACTTTGCGGGGTATCATTACCCGAGGGTTTAAAAGAAAATGATTTTTTCCCTAGCCCCATAATTACCCCTTCAACCAAGGCATCTGAAGGTCATGACGAGGATATTTCGAAAGAAGACATTATTGCTACTGGACTCGTTAGTGCGGAGGATTGGGCCGTTTTAGAGAAATATGCACTTGCCTTATTTAACAGAGGTAAAGAAATAGCAGGTAAACAAGGGCTTATTTTAGCCGATACTAAATATGAGTTTGGAAAAATTGGTGACACTATTTATTTAATGGATGAAGTGCATACACCTGATTCGTCTCGTTACTTTTATGCAGATGGTTTTGAAGACAGGCAAGCTTCTGGTGAAAAACAAAAACAACTCAGTAAAGAGTTTGTGCGCGAGTGGCTCATCCAAAATAATTTTATGGGCAAAGAAGGACAAACCGTTCCTGCAATGTCAGACGAGTGGATCCAAACAATTAGTAACCGTTACATTGAACTATATGAAAAAGTAACTGGTAAAGCTTTTGTACCTACCACTTTTACAGATGAACAAATTATGGATGCAGTATCAGTGTCTTTTGAAAAATTTTGCACCGATTAGTTATACTATTTATAGATCAGGTTCATTGAGTCTAGGACGAAGTCTTTTGCTCTTATTAAAAATGTGTTGCCCGTGTCGTATACCCTTGCGTAATTCTTTTTGACGTTCAAGTGGCATATGAATGGTGTCTTGGCAACCTTTACTACAACACCCTTCAAATGTTTTAGCACAAGTTTCGCATTGAATAAATAACAAATGGCATCCGTCATTTAAACAATTGGTATGCGTGTCTGCAGGCGTTCCGCACTGATGACATGCAGCAATAATATCCGCTGTAATCCTTTCCCCTAAACGTTTATCAAATACAAAGTTTTTTCCTATAAAATTTTTTTCGATACCCGCCTCTTCGGCCTCATTCGCATAATTAATGATCCCACCTTCTACATGAAATACATTTTTAAAACCCTGGTGTAGCATATAGGCACTTGCCTTTTCACACCTGATGCCACCCGTACAATACATGATAATATTTTTTTCTTCATGACCCTTCATCATATCTGCTGCCATGGGTAGTTGTTCTCTAAAAGTATCCGAAGGAATTTCGATGGCGCCTTTAAAATGCCCAACTTCATACTCGTAATGATTGCGCATATCAATAACAATGGTATCCGGCTTTTGTAGGAGTTCATTCATTTGAACAGCGTTCACATACTTTCCTTTATTTTCCATAGAAAATGTTGGATCAGTTATGCCATCAGCAACAATTTTATCACGTACTTTTATTTTAAGCACCCAAAAACTTTTACCATCATCATCTACCGCAACATTTAAACGAAGTCCATGTAAATGTTCTATCGAATAAAGATGTACTTTGAAATTTTCAACATTAAAATCAGGCACACTTATTTGGGCGTTGATACCTTCATTAGCTACATAAATTCTACCAAAAACTTGTAAAGGAAATAATGCTTTGTATAAATCGTCTCTAAAAAAGGCAGGGTTTTGGACTGGGAAATACGCATAAAAACTAATGGTGATGCGGTGAAAAGTTTCCGCCATCATAAGCGCCTTTAACTCCTCGTTGGAGACCCGGTTATGTAAAACTGCCATAGTGCCGCAAAAATAGACAAATTATTTAAACACGATGGGAACCGTGATACGAACCCCGTTTCTTGTGGGCTCTCCCTTCTGATAGCCATTGATAAGGTCTACACGCATTACTTTAAAAATATTTTCGATACCAATAATGGCCTCCGTATAATCAACCATATTATTCACGTGCAAATAGCTCACCCCACCCACTAAAAACCAATTCAATTTTCTAAAACCTGGAATTTTATTAGTAAGAAGCCCATTTAAATGATATTCGGCAAAAACAGTGGAATAAAAACGAGACTGGTTGCTAAACTGATAATAAGGTAGCAATTGGAATCCTTTTAAATGCTCGATTGTAACATACGCTTGGTTACCAAAATAATGTTGCAAATCGGGGGCAAATAATTTGTTGGCATTAACAAAACCACCCATGGTTGCACGGTATTGAAAAGTACCACCGAGTCCAAGGGGCAAATCATCAGACACATTAAGTGACCATTTAGTATAATCGATATCACTACCTAATAAATTGGAAATACCTTTTTTGAAGGTGAGTGTCAATGTAGGCGCCTTGGAGCCCACCCCAATTTTTTGCTCAGGAAGTTCGATGTATTTACCGCCCGGTTGCCAAGTTAAAACCCCCGTTAAAGTGCTAGCCTGATGTTGTTCAAAATGATCGTTTGATGCAGGTGATGGGGTATTGGGCGAATAACGCCTATTGATATGATCTACAAAAATAAGTGGCTTATTTAAATTAGGTAGTGCCAATCTATTTTGATATTGAAAATTAACCCTAAAATTAAGTCCACTTCCTAGGCCTGCACCGTAGCCAATATTAACATACTGAGCCTCGTATAATTTTAAAAAATTACGTTCATACAAAATAGTTTGAATGGTATTTTGAGACTCTGGTATCGCAATATCATTATTAAATTGAAACATTTTTCTACCAAAACCAATACCCATGTTATTGAAATATTTTTTGCCGAAATTATACCGGACAGTAGCAGAGGGCTGCAACCTAGTATTGCTAAATCCATAACGAAGTGAAGGCTCCACAGATACACTATTACGGCCCGTGTATCGTTTTGTCCAACGTGGTGAAAAAGTGGCATTGTACCCTTCGACGGTATTATAATTAATAGAACCAATTAAAGCATCAAATTGAATCCGTACTTTTTTACTTTGCTTGTTAATCGTTTGTCCTGTTAATAAAAAACCAGATAATCTAAATTTATTTCGAATACGGTCTAGAGAATCTAAGTATTTAGGATTTTGTCTAATTTTTTCTAGGCTATCCTTTTTTGCATAATCTTTAGCTTCTGCAATACCAAGTGGAACTGGCCTAATACTATCCCAGTATGCACTACTTTTTTTATTGGAACTATCTAGGTATTTTAAAAAGGTATTGCCAAAAAACTTTTTACCATATTGAGGTGCTAAATTAAATTGATCATAGACCTGCACAAAGCTTCCAGAAAAAGCAAAACCAAAGAATTTACCCTTTGGATAAATAACTTGATTTTTTATAACCCAACCCTGCTTTGTAGGAACATAAATCTGCTCTATTTGAAGGGTATCTAAAAGCTGCATTTGCTGTTCTTTAAACAAGCTCAGTTGAACACTATGAAGACGCCATTCATTTTCGATGATATTAATAATACCTGTAAAAAGTGGCTCGTATTTACGTTTGGGTAGTACACGAATCCTACTTATTTCAATGCCATTTTCGTAAAAAGTGCCTTCGAATTTATAATTATAAAAACCAAGCGCACCATCTGCAATAGGAGACACAAAACCACGGGGGTTTAGTCCGTTAGCGAGGTCAATATTGTTCTGATAAAAAGAAATGATTTGCGGATTACTAAGTCCAAATCCATTACTTCTGCCACTTACTTTAGAAGACTTAACCTCAATACGTTCTTTGTTAGGAACGTCTACATAGTAATCAGAAACTGTTTCGGATAAAAATAAAATCCGGTTTTTAACCGTATCAAAATTGCCAGGTGCTAAAGACTTTCCAAAAAATGATTTTGGATAATCATTTAAAACCAATTGTCCTTTTATGTAAACCTCAGCACTAAATTTTTTAATTTCATTTAAATAATCAGGCCTTTTTTTAATGGCTTTTCTAATAATTGCATAAGCAGGATCCTCCCCTTTTGAATTGACCATTACATCATTTAGCAGGTACACTTGTTTGGATAGTACAAATGGCAACAAAAGCGTATCCTGACCTGGCGCAATTTTTATTTTCTTTTCTACTGCTTCAAAACCTACATAATTACAAACTATGGTGTATGACCCCGCTACTAATGACAATGAAAATTTTGCGTCGGCATTAGCCGTTACGCCCCTAGTAGTGCCTTTGATTAAAACAGAAGCGTGTGCAAGCTTTTTGCCGGACGCATCGGTGATGGATCCCGTGACAACGGTTTGTGCATGTACATTTTTACCACAAAAGAAAACCGAAGCTGTAAGTAACAAATAAAAATAAAGACGCATAAAAACAAAAATAGGCAGCTTCTTATGAATAGATGCTACCTATTTGTTAAAAGGTAAAAATTAATGTTTACTTGGTAGATTTACTACGAAAATATGCGCCAGTAAGGGCTGCAAAACCACCCAACAATCCACCCACAACACCCGTAACTACGATAAGCGCGATATAGGAACCCCCAAGTGGCAATATTTGCGCTACTTTACTAGACAACAAATGTGCATTGGCCAAGTCTTTACCAAAGGCTAACCCTGACCATAAGGCACCTACACCCAAAAATCCTGCAAAAAAACTTTTAGCTGGCGAATCCATGATAAAAAAAGCCACAATACCAGATGTCCCCACAAAAAGCCACCATGGAAACTGACTATATAAACCCACAGCAAAAGCTAAAAAACCATGCAATACAATCGCTACTATAAATTTCATAAAAGTTAAATTAAGAATTTGTAAAGGTTAAACGCCATTTGATTTGGCTATTTTGATTAGCCGCTTCTTTTGGTAAAAATAAAATGCGGTAATATTTACCAGCAGCCCAACTATCAATAAAGCTGTCATAATATTTACTTCCTGGATTTCCATTTTGACCACCCGGATACACACAATACGCTTCTATTCCATCTACAAGGTGAACCACCATACGCCAACTTGGACCATGGTTATCTTTAGTTGCATTGATAATATGCTCTCCACCGCCAATTGGTAAATGTAGTCTACTAAGCGATGGTATTTTTAGTAAGTGACTCACACGCGTGTCTTTGTAGGCTCCCCAAGCAAGCTTTCCTTCTTTTTCCATTTGCTGTAATTGAGGCGTTGCTTTTTTAATAGCTTCTGTTACAGCATCAACCATTGTCTCCCGCACGTTTGGGGTTGTAATATTATCTTGGAAAAGAATGACAGAATCTTTTAACATTTGCTCAAGCAGTGCAAACTCTTCGGGCCATTGTAATGGAAGTTTTGCATTTTTAAATTCATCGGCCCAAACAGCAACTTTTAAACTATCCCAAATGTCTCTAAATACAGACGCTCCTTTTTCATTGACGTCATTGCGCAAATTCCAACTGCGTAAATACCCTACATACTTTTTTTCTGCTGCATTTAATGTTGCCTCATTTAAAAATTTAAAGAGCGCTGGCCTAGCCATTTCTGCAAAAATATTATCATTATTTGTTTGAAGCGCCTGCACATCTGCTGGCGTAATCCCAAACATCGCATTCAACTTTTTATTGATGATAATACCACGGTATAAAGGAAATGCATTGGCTGCCCCTAAATAATAAGGATAGGTGCTATCGGTAGACATCTGGTTGGCACTGCTAACAAAACCACGCTCTGGGTTTTTTATCATCGGATTTTCGGAAGCGGGAATCATTCCTTGCCATAAATAACTACTATCCTGACCCGGCATGATAAAATCACCTTGTCTATTCCATCTGGCAACAAAAGCACCTTGTTGTTTAATCGCAATATCACCACTTACACTTGCGAATGCAAAATTTTGTCCTGGACAAGTCCAATGATTAATAGCGCTCAAGTAATCATCGAAATTTTTAGCCCTGTTTAATTCATAAAATGTTTGAAGTCCACTGCTTCCATCTTGAGCGATCCATCTTACGGCAAGGCATCTTCCATCAGAACCATTGGCATTGTAACTTTTATCATACATAACTGGACCAAGTGCTGTTATAGCAACCCTATCAACAGAGTCGGCCTGGCCTTTAACTTTTATAATTTCTTCTTTAATCACCGATTTTTGCCATGCGCCATTAAACCAATATTCGCCCATGGTAGAATCTTTAAACTTGATATCGTAATAATCAAGTACATCTCTACCAGCATTGGTTACACCCCAAGCAATGCTATCATTAAATCCAATAATCACGGCAGGAGATCCTGGAAAACTAGCCCCATAGGTACTATGGGTGGGTGTGGTAATTTGTACTTCATACCAAAGTGACGGTAAGTTTAAACCAAGGTGCGGATCACTTGCTAAAATAGGTTTACCACTTTTAGTTTTAGTGCCAGCAATAGCCCAGTTGTTGGAACCATTGTTTTTATCGGGCGCTTCGGAACCATTTGGCGCAACAGAACCTGTTTTTGCAAAATATAATGAGTCTTGTGAAGCTGGCGTTATGACAGCAACAGAAGCTTTTTCATACTCCGTTCCTTTTGGAATGATAGGATCTAAAGAATCCTGCACATTGGTATATAGTTTATTAAAATCTTCGTAGCCAAAATAATTTTTTGAATTGGTCATTTGAAGATCGGTGGTAGTGCCTCTTCCTGTTAAATCATAAGACATAAACATGAAAAACAAATAGGTTTTAATAGGCGTCCACGCTTCAGGTTTATAATCGAGTAATTTATATTCGAATGGAATTTGAGAAGGCTGTAATGATTTTATATACGCATTCACACCATTTGCATAAGCCGAAACAGCTGCTTGTAGTGTTGGATTATTGGCCATTTTTTTCATGGTGGCTTCTGCACCTTCTAACATACCTAGTCTTCTAAAAAAACGATCGGTAGCAATACGGTCGGGGCCTACAATTTCACTTAACCTGCCGGCCGCTACATAGGTTTGAAATTCCATTTGCCAGAGCCTAAACTTGGCATGCAAAAAACCTTGTGTATAATAAGCGTCATTGTCATTGTTTGCATAAATATGTGGCACGAGTCTTTCATCCATGAGCACTTCTACTTTATCCTGCAAACCATCTACCACAATATTGGCATCGAAAGATTTGTTTTCGGGTTCGGCATTTTGCCAAAAACCTTGTTGCGGCGATAAAAAATATCCAAGCCTTGGTGTTTTGGTTTTACCTACAGAAAGTGGAGTGTTGAGCACTGCAACAAGACCTGTAGTAAGGGCCGCAGAAATAATTAGAGGAACAATACGCATAACAACTGTTTGAACACTGAAATTAAGATTTTTATGTGGCGTAACAAAGGTTTTTATAATTGAAGCCGATGGTGGATATTTGCATATGGAATTGTCTACCGATACTAAGAATATATTAGGCCTTCAACTACCCACTGATCCACGCTGGGTTGACCTTGCAGCCATTAGCATTGAAGCTATTTTAACAGACCACGCTTATTGCGAGCAAAAAGCAGCGTTAACCTGCATCTCCTATATTCAGCGCTACTCCGACCGGGTAGAACTCGTTAAAGAATTAGCACCTATTGTAACCGAAGAGTGGGGCCATTTTAGATTGGTGTTGCAAGAACTACACAAACGTGGTTTACAACTAGGCAAACAGCGAAAAGATGAATACGTC
>CAMDLR010000044.1 GCA_945901845.1 Sediminibacterium ginsengisoli
TTTCTACCTGCTTTTATTTCTAATCTTTTATATTGTTTTGATATTAATATGAGAGCAGCTGTAGCTCTAGGTATTTTTGGAGGAGGGGGCATTGGTTATAAATTGTATTTAGCCATGCGTGTGTTACATTATAAAGATGCTGTTGCACTAATAATTTGTATCATTATTTTATTATTAATCATAGAAAATCTTTCTAACTATTTGCGTCATAAAATACTAGGAAATTAATTTTTACTTGATTTCTTAATTGTATTTTTTTTTAATTTATCACATCTTATGAAAAATCCATTATTTAGGTACACATTATTAATTGCTGCATTTACTTTAGGTTTAAATGGTTATAGCCAAAAAGCCATTTTTGTGATAGCAGATGGTATTCCAGCAGATGTATTAGAACAAAGTAGTTTACCTAATATTCAAAGAGTGATTCATGATGGAACCTATTTAAGGGCGCATGTGGGAGGTGATAAAGGGAGCTATAATCAATCTCCGACCATTTCGGCAGTGGGCTATAATAGTCTTTTGACAGGAGTTTGGGCTAATAAACATAATGTATGGGATAACAATATAAAAAATCAGAATTATAACTATCCAAGTATTTTTAAATTATTTAAGGAGACATACCCATCTAAAAAAATAGCCGTTTTTAGTAGTTGGTTAGATAATAGAACAAAATTAGTGGGAGATGGACTTGCTCAAACAGGATACATTAAAGTGGATTATGCAGCTGATGGGTATGAGCTAGATACCATCCAATTTCCACATGATAAAGCTTCACAATACATGCATTTAATTGATGAAAAAGTAACTAATGTTGCTGCAGATCATATTAAAAATATAGCTCCAGACCTTTCATGGGTTTACCTAGAATTCACTGACGATATGGGCCACAGATATGGAGACAGCAAGGAAATGGAAGATGCCTTACAAAAGTTGGATCATCAAATTGGAACATTGTATGACGCCATAAAGTACAGACAAAAAAATAATAAAGAAGAATGGGCTTTTTTCATAACCACCGATCATGGAAGGGATGAGAAAGATGGTAAAAATCATGGAGGTCAATCACTCCGTCAACGATCTACTTGGATGGTTACTAATTTAAAATTAAATACTTATGCTCAAAGAGTCAATCCAGGTATTGTAGATATCATGCCTACATTGGTTTCTTATTTAAAAATCAATATTCCTACAACTATTTTGAATGAGATGGATGGAACTAGTTTGATTGGAAAAGTCTCCTTAGCAGAACCCCAAATAAACGTATTTCAACAAAAATTGGATTTAACTTGGAAAAGCATTGATATAATAGGTACAGTAAAAATTTGGATAAGTACTAATAACAATTATTCAGTCAATGGAAAAGAGGAATATATTTTACTTTCAGAAGTACCTTTAAATCAAAATAGAGCTGTTATTGATATCAGTAAATATCCTTCAAATTTTTATAAAGTCGTATTAGAAGGAAAATACAATACCGTAAACAAGTGGTTCACAAAATAAAAAAAATATGAAAAAATTATTCATCAATATTTTAGTTTTAACAGTAGGCTTCTCAAACGTATCAATTGCCCAACAAGCCGATTATATTTTTACGAATGCGAATATTATTACAGCAGCTAGTAAAGGAGCACGCGCAAGTGCTATGGCCATAAAAGGGGGTAAAATATTATTTGTAGGCGATATAAAAAACAGCCTACAATATAAAAATGAACAAACCAAAGTCATTGACCTAAAAGGAAAAACGATTATTCCTGGGTTCAACGATGCGCATATACACCCAAATCCAGAGACTAATTTTAATGAGTTAGATCATGTGATTAAATTAGATACAGTAACTTCTATTAGTAGTTTAATAAAAATTTTAACCAACAAAGCCAAAATTACACCTAAAGGCATGTTGATCAGAGCCAGAGGTTATAATGAAAGTAAATTGGGATTGGAACCGACTTGTACTATTCTAGATTCAGCAAGTATAAAGCATCCTATTATCCTCACACATGCTTCGGGACATAAATCAGTAGTCAATTCTTATATCTTAAATATCAACCACATTACCAAGGAGACGCCTGATCCAAAAGGGGGAACATTTGAAAGATTTAGTGATGGCAGTCCAAATGGAATTTGTAAAGAAGCAGCCTCTAGCAATCTTACTAAAAATAATGCTATTGTTCCGTTTCCAGAAAAATCATTTGACGAGTTACTAGCAAACTACCGCAAATATTTTAATACCTTATTATCCTTAGGCATTACAAGTATTGGAGATGCAGGTGCTGATATCAAGAGACTAAAATTTTATCAAACACTAGAAGCTGAAAATTTTCCAATTCGTTTTAATATTATGATGATTGATAGATTATTACCTGAGATGGAAGGAGGAGATATACATCATGAAACAGATTCTTGGAAAACACTTTCCGATTTTAATGATGCTTCTATCGCGCAATCAGAAACGGATTTTTTAAGAGTTAAATCCATTAAAGTTTTTCATGGTAATTCCTTGAGTGGTAAAACATGTTGGTTGTATGAACCCTATCAAATGGTAAATCCTTCAACTGGCAACTACGATTATTACGGCATTCCATATAAAAGAAGTCAAGAAAAATTAGATTCTTTATTTTTAGCAATCCATAAAAAGGGATTGCAAATTGCAGTCCATAGTAATGGGGATAGAGAAATTGATATGGTGTTAAAGGCATTTGAGAAAGTATATGCATCTGGAAATCCTTTAAATATGCACCACCGTATCGAACATTGTAGTGTTATCAACGACCGTATCATTTTAAAAATCAAGCAATTAGGCGTAATTCCTGTATTACATAATTATATCAATGAACTAGGTGACTTACTAGATCCCTATGGTGAGGAGCGCCTAAATAATATGTTTGCTACTAAAAGTTTTATAGAAGCTGGAGTGTTACCTGCATTGCATTCCGACGCACCTGTTTCAAGTTATGATCCAAGAATAAGATGGGAAAGTACGGTAATAAGATCCACAAGTCAAGGTAAAGTACTTGGACCCAAGCAAACTGTGGATGCTGAAGATGCACTTATAATGTACACCAAGGGTGGGGCAAATGCTACTGGTGAATTAGCAAAAAAAGGTACGTTGGAAAAAGGTAAGTTTGCCGATTTTGTTATTATCGCAGAAAATCCTTTAACCATTCAACCTAATCAAATTCACAATATTCATATTCAGCAAACTTGGGTCAATGGTTTAATGGTATTTAAATCTGATGAATAGGAAATAAATACTACCAATTAAATGATTTTATAAAAATAATTATTTAGAGAATAAATTTTTTTTATACATATTCAATAATTAATTTATATTAATAATTCGTTAACGTATACTTAACAATTAGAACATACCGATTCATTTTCTTTATGAAAATTTTATAAAATGAAAAGAATCAAAGGAGTCCTATCACTACTTTTTTTATTAATAGTGCAGTCTAGTTTTGCACAGTTATCGATTAATGGAAGAGTGACAGATACAGAAAATGTACCATTATCTGGTGTAGCTATATTAGTTAAAGGTGCTAATATTGCGACAACTACAAACGAAAAGGGTGAATATACAATTAAAACTCAAAAAGAAAATACCACATTAGTTTTTAGTTTTGTTGGATATGATACAAAAGAAGTTAATGTAGGTAAGAATACTGTTATTAATATTTCTTTGGTAAAAAATAGCAATTTATTGAATGAGGTAGTCGTTACGGCCTTTGGTATTGAAAAATCTAAAAGAAATTTAGGTTATTCAACACAATCAATGGATGGACGTGAGATATTAAAGGCTCGTGAACCAAACGCATTGAACGCACTTACAGGTAAAATTGCAGGTCTTACAATTGGTAATTCTCCTGAATTACTAGCAGCACCAAATGTGATGCTTAGAGGTAATTTTGGAATTCTTTATGTGGTAGATGGTATTCCTATCAATACAGATACTTGGAATATCAGTGCAGATGATATAGATACTTACACGGTATTAAAAGGACCAAACGCTTCTGTTTTATATGGTTTCAGAGGTCAAAATGGTGCAATTATTATTACAACAAAAAAAGGCGCTGGTAAAAATAAAGGTTTAGAGTTGAGTTTTAACTCAAGTACTCAATTACAAACTGGTTTTTTAACAAAGCCACAAACTCAAAATGAATATGGCTTAGGAAATTCTTACAGATATGCTTATGGTAATGATCCATTGGATTTAGACGGAAGTTTTAGAAGAGCCGCTATTTTTGGACCACGTTTAGAAGGACAACCTGTAGCACAATTTGATTCACCATTGGATCCAGTTACTGGAAAACGTACACTAACTCCATGGTTGGCAAAAGGAATTAATAACCTTGATAATTTTACTGAAATTGGTGGTTTATTTACCAATAACATTTCAATGGGTTATTCTGATCAAAAAGCAGATCTTAGACTTTCTTATACAAATACCAGTCAAAAGGGTATTTTTCCAAATACAAAGTTGATGATCAATAATGTCAATTTATCATTAGGCTATAATTTTACAAAAAAGCTTCGCTTAGAAGGTAACACCAACCTTAGTTTACAAAATTCTCCAAATATTCCAGAAAGCGAATATGGTCCAAATTCTTATGTTTATTCTTTTGGTGTATATGGTGGAGCACACTTTGATGTACGTGATTTGAAAGACTATTGGGCTAAACCAGGTGTGAAAGGTATTCAACAATTTAACAGAGAATATGGCCGTACAAATAACCCTTATTTTATGGCTTATGAGTGGCTACGTGAACATAATAAAACTGATATCTATTCTTATCTAACACTTAGCTATGAGGTAGCAGAAGGTTTAAAATTGCAAGCAAGAGGAAGTATGACTAGTTGGGATTTATTTAGAAATGAAAAAATGCCTTATTCAGCAGAGCACTATTCTGTACCAGATCGTGCGGGAAATTATAGAGAAGATAAACGTAAGATGCTTGATTCACAAGGTGATTTCTTAGCGACTTACACCAAAAAAACAACTGATTTTAGCATCGACGTATTGGCAGGTGCTAGTGCCCGTAGACTTGCTTACAATTCTAGTTTTTTAAGTACAAATAACCTAATTATACCTGGGGTATATAGTTTCTCAAATTCACAAAATCCATTGGTTGGATATACTTTTAGATCTAACATGATGGTACTTGCTGCTTATTCTAGTATTGACTTAGGTTACAAGAATTACTTTACTATTAACTTGACTGGTCATGCTGATAAGCTTTCTACTTTACCTGTTGGAAGCCAATCTTATTTTTACCCATCTGCCTCCATCATTTCGACATTAAGCGATTATATTAAGTTTCCAAAATTGATTTCTTTCGCTAAAGTTCGTGCTTCATTCGCTCAAGTTCAAGGAGGTTTGGTAACATCTCAAATTGGAGCAGCCAATACTGCATTGGGCTTTCCTGATTGGTACGATAACCAAATCATGACTACTTATGATGGACCTAGTTATGGTAACCAAAATACGTACACTACTACTTTACCATATAATAATCTACCTGGAGCAGTTTATACTAGTTCAGTTGCTAACAGTAGTTTAAAACCATTCACTGTTACATCTACCGAGTTTGGTTTAGATTTTTATGTATTAAATAATAGACTTGGTGCTGATATCACTTATTTCCAAACAATTAATGGTCCTCAAATTTTTTCGAGAGATTTAGCGCCTTCATCTGGATTTAACTCTCAAAACGTGAACGATATCATTACAAAGAAAAATGGTATTGAATTTTCATTAAAAGGAGCTCCGGTAGTTAAAAATAATTTCAGATGGGATGTGTTAGTAAACTATGCAACTTTTAAAGATGTATTTGATGAAATAAATGACCCATCAGGAACTATTATCAGAAATGGTGGTGTATTTAGAGTGGGAGATAGAGTAGATAAAATTTTTACAAGAGCTTACTTACGAACTGCAAACGGTGAGATTATTCATGGTAGTAATGGTCTTCCTTTGAATGGTCCAGCTGGTATCCAAGGTAACTCGTTCATTGGTTATGGTAACAACGATTACACTTTGGCTATCAATAATAAGTTTAATTATAAAAATTTCACTTTCAGTTTTCAAGTAGATGGTCGTGTAGGAGGTATTATTTATAATGATTTATGGACAAATGGAGTACGTGGTGGTGCAGATGCCTCAACTGCTGGTAATACCCCATATGGTATTGCTCGTTTAGCAGAGTGGGAAAGTTTCAAAAAAAATGGAGTTGTTACCCCATCCTATATTGGAGCTGGTGTTATTTTAAAAAGTGGTATAGTTAAATTTGATAATAACGGGAACATAAGTAATTTCAATGAACTTACTTTGGCTCCAAATGACAAGGCGGCAAATTTCCAAGACTATGCTGTAGCTAGTTCCAGCTTTACTGGTGAATTTACCCATAGCCGTACTTTTGCAAAACTTCGTGAAATCACATTAGGTTATAATCTTCCAACAGCCTTTACTTCTAAATTAAGAGTTAAAAAAGCATCATTAACATTTGTCGCAAGAAACGTGTTGTATTTTGGAGCTAGAAGTGATTTAGATGTAGATCAATATTTAAGCAGTACATTATTGCCATATAATGATTTGGGTACTCCTAGATTACAATCTCCATCAGTACGTAGTTTCGGTATCAATCTTAATATTACATTTTAAAACTTTATAGTATTAAATATTAACTGAAATAGTTGCATATTTTAAAATGCTAAAAAAATAAAAATCATGAAAATCAGTAACATAATCACTTTATTTTGCGGAATCATTTTGTTTTTTACTTCTTGCAAAAAAGAATTTGAAACATTCCCAAACAATCCAAATTTAGCGGGTGAAAACGGATCAGTGCCTCCTCAGTACCTTATAAGAGAGCTTTTAAATGCCGTAAGAGTAGGAGCTGATCGTCCAGAAGAGCCTTTAACAGATGTAAGTAGACTTAATCAATTTACGACTGGTCTTACTTTTCCTTTGTATGGGGGAAGTAACTTGTACAATTGGTCAAGCACAGGAGACAGCTATCCTTGGATTAGAAATATTGAAAAATTAAATGAAAACGCTACAAGAGCTTTTGGTACTAAAAATAACCCCTATTTGACTTTGGGAAAATTCTTAAGAGTGTATAGCTATATTTGGCTTACACAAAGAGTAGGAGACATTCCTACATTAGAAGCAGGAAAGGGTCTAGCCAACCCAACTCCAAAATTTGATAGCCAAGAAGATATTTATCTTAATGCTTTAAATACATTGGATACAGTAAATCAAGAATTAGCAGCCATTGCAGCCGATGTGAACGCTCCAAAATTAAATGGTGATATTTATTTTGCTAATAACCTAACCTCTTGGCGTAGAGCTGTCAATGCTTATCAATTAAGATTACTGATTAGTTTAAGTAAAAGAGCAGATGATAGTCCAAAACTTCAAGTAAAACAGCGTTTTGCTAAAATAGTTAATACACCAACTGAGTATCCATTGTACAGATCGAATGCGGATAATTGGAATTATAATTTTTTACCAGTTACAAACAGATATCCTACACAGTTTTTAAGATTATATGCTCTAGAAACTACTGTGTCTAAAACAATCATAGATTTATTAAAAAATAATAACGATCCACGTATTTTTATAGCAGCAACTCCAGCATCTGGTCAAATTACTGCAGGTAAAAAAGTAGATGATTTTGAAGCATACAACGGTTCAGACAACAGTCGTTCACAAGTAACATTATTTTCAGAATCTCAAGGAACCAAAGGTCTATATTCTTACGTAAACTATATTAGATACCTTCGCGGGCCTGATTTTATTGCAGAGCCTTATATTATGTGTGGTTATTCAGAAATGTGTTTCAATATTGCTGAAGCTGCTAACAGAGGTTGGTTAACTGCAGACGCTGCAAAGTATTATGAAGATGGTGTTAAAGCGTCACTTCTTTTTTATGGAATAGCGCAAGGTACAAAATTAACTATTAGTGGTCCAACTGGTGCAGTAAGTGGTGAAGCCACTGCTAATGTGAATGATTTTCTTGCAAAAGTTAAGTATGCAGGCAACGATGCGAATGGTTTAAGACAAATTTTAGAGCAAAAATATGTAGCGTTTTGGCAAAATTCTGGTTGGGAAGCTTTTTACCAATTTCGCCGCACTGGTATCCCTAAATTTTCAGAAGGAGCGGGTACTAATGCACAAGGTAAAATACCTACAAAATGGCTATATCCTGTAAGAGAGGTTGTAAATAACCCAATCAATGCAAAATTAGCAATTGACAAACAGTTTGGAGGAAAAGATGATGTATTTGCTTTAATGTGGTTGATTAAATAGTTTTTAGATCACAAGTAATATTTTAAGTGAGAAGCATATTGCTTCTCACTTTTTTAATTTTATAAAATGTATTATTATGAAAAAGTTTACACTATCCTTATTGGCCTTGCTGGTTTCTTTTTATTCAATG
>CAMDLR010000045.1 GCA_945901845.1 Sediminibacterium ginsengisoli
TTGACCAATATTCCTTACTGCTGCCTCCCGTAGGAGTCGGGCCCGTGTCTCAGTGCCCGTGTGGCTGATCATGCTCTCACATCAGCTAATGATCGTAGACTTGGTGAGCCGTTACCTCGCCAACTATCTAATCATACGCACACCCATCAATAAGCGCCGAAGCTATAATTGCAATGTGATGCCACATCGCAATGTTACGGGGTATTAATCCAAATTTCTCTGGGCTATTCCCCACTAAAAGGAAGGTTGTGTACGTGTTCCGCACCCGTTTGCCGGTCGCCATCAAAGTATTGCTACTTCATGCTGCCCCACGACTTGCATGTATTAAGCTTGCCGCTAGCGTTCATCCTGAGCCATGATCAAACTCTCCATTGTAAATGTTGTTTGATCTGACTATAATCTCAAATTAATCGAAATTAACGTCGGATATGTTTTGTTATTTTTTTTGATTACTTAAACCTTACAAGAAAACTAATTTGTAATTATGTTTTATTGTGCTGTTACTTCCAAACTTTCAAAGATCTTTTGGCTTTACTTGAGCCTTCCTATTTTATTAGGGGTGCAAAGGTAAGGGCCGATATTTTACTGGCCAAAAATATTTGTAAAAAAACGAGTCTTTTACTGGATGTTTTTGACCTAAAAATTCAAATTAAGAACTACTTGAGAAAACCCGTTTTTTTAAAACGGAGGGCAAAGATAAGCGGTTATTTTGAACTAGCAAAATTTATATGAAATAAATACTAGAAAAAATCGATAAAACCCCTTACGCTGCTTTTACAAGAACTCCCGTTTTTGTTGAACGGGCGGCGAAGATAGGACTCATTTTTGAGCCACCAAATTTTTGTTGGAAAAACTTGGAATTTTTTTCTGCCTTTATCTGTAAAACTTGTCTCAAAGAACCCCCTCTTTTTTCAAAGCGGGTTGCAAAGATAAGCGTGATTTTCTTTCTGCCAAATCTTTTTGCATTGATTTTCAATAGATTTCAATAAAACCTAGGCCAGTAAAGGGTTTTGGAAAGAAAATATTTTTAAAATAATTTTAAAAATAGGTGTAACTCGCTCATTTTGAACCTATATGGGCTGCTGTAAGGTGGCTGCAGGGTAGGCAACTGTTTCTAAAACCAACCCTTTAGCAGGGGTGCTAAAATCACATAAACTAGGGTCTTTGGAGACAATCACTGCTTTAAAAGCTTCAACAGCCTCCTTGGTAGTGGCAGATTGCCTGGCGATTTTGAGCATGGTACCTACCAAACCACGCACCATACCACGTAAAAAGCGATTGGCCCGAACGGTATAGGTAAAAGAACTTGGACTAACGGCCTGCCAACTAGATAGTTCGATGGTGCAAATATTTGTTTTGTTACCCGCATTTTTTTTAGAAAATGCTTCAAAGTCTTGGTATTTAGGGAGCTCCAAAGCCATAGCCTGCAAGGTTTCCAGCGGTACAGGAAATGGAAAATGCCAAGCTTTATCTATTAAAAAAGGATCTTTTTTAGTGGTAACGGTATAGGTATAGGTTCTGGCCAGCGCATCAAAACGGGCATGGGATTCTGCTCCTACTGCATATACCGCATGCACAACAACCGTTGGTGGCAAAATGGAATTTAGGCTATATATATGTTTGCCCGTTATCGTTTGTTCCGTATCGAAATGAAAGAAATTTTGCCTGGCGTGTACCCCAGAATCAGTGCGGGAAGACCCCGTAAGTGAGCAGGGTTCCTTTAAAACCATATCAAGTGCACTCGTCACCACAGATTGGACCGTTTCCTGCCCGTCCTGTATTTGGAATCCACAAAAAGTAGTTCCCTCATACCCCACTTCTATAAAATACCTTGGCATCTAAATATGATTGATTGCCTCAAAACTACTTCTTTCTATAAGAAAGTTAAAATCTGCCGCTCATAATAATTGCAGTGCATACAATTGAATGGCTCTATTATCTTTATGGCCTTAATTAAATACTATGAAAAAAATAGGAATGATGGGCTGCTTGGCCTTTGTACTTGCCCTACAGGTAGGCGCACAAACCAAGCCAGCAGTAGCCCCAAAAAAAGAAGTGTATCAGGCAGTAGCCACCAAAACAAATGACCTAGTGCACACAGAGCTAGATGCCAGTTTTGATTTTTCAAACGCCACACTTATTGGTAAAGTAAAACTTACACTCCATCCGCACCACTACCCTACAAATAGTTTGGTACTTGATGCAAAAGGCATGGACGTTAAAGAAGTAGCCGTTGTAAAAAACGGAAAAAATACGCCAGTTAAGTTTACAAACGATGGCATGACACTTACCGTAGCGCTAGATAAAAGCTATGTAAAAAACGAAAACTACACGATCTATATTAGTTACGTTGCAAAGCCAAACGAGTACAAAGGCACTGGTAGCGCGGCTATCACGGATGCTAAGGGTTTATATTTTATTAACCCAATGGGTACTGAAAAAAATAAACCTACGCAGGTTTGGACACAAGGTGAAACAGAAGGAACATCGGTATGGGTGCCAACAATTGATAAGCCCAATCAAAAATCGACGCAAACATTTAAATTAAAAGTGCCTGCTAAATTTGTGAGTTTATCCAATGGACTTTTAACCAGTCAAGTTAAAAATAACGATGGTACTAGAACAGATACTTGGGAAATGAAACAACCGCATGCCCCTTATTTATTTTTTATAGGTATGGGTGATTACGCCGTTGTAAAAGATAGTTACAAAGGAAAAGAAGTAAGCTATTATGTAGAAAAAGAATATGAAAAAGTAGCACGTAAGATATTTGGTGAAACACCCGCTATGATGGACTTTTTCTCTAAACAACTAGGTGTAGAATATCCTTGGGCTAAATATGCGCAAATGACTGCACGTGATTACGTAAGCGGTGCCATGGAAAATACCACCGCTACCCTTCACCAAGAAAGTGCCCAACAAGATGCACGCGAATTAGTGGATGGCAACAGCTGGGAATCAACCATTGCGCACGAATTATTTCATCAGTGGTTTGGCGATTATGTAACTGCCGAAAGCTGGAGTAATTTAACCGTTAACGAAAGCTTTGCCAATTATAGCCAACTATTATGGTGGGAGCACAAACTAGGTAAAGATGAAGCCTTGTTTGAGCACTACAATGAAATGCAAGGTTACTTATTTAGTGGCTCGCAAAATAAAGACCTGGTTCGATTTAATTACAATGACAAAGAAGATATGTTCGACGCAGTTAGCTATAATAAAGGCGGACGCATTTTACACATGCTGCGTAATTATATTGGAGATGATGCTTTTTTTACAGCACTCAATACATATTTAAGCGCCAATAAATTTGGTAACGGAAGTGCGCATAAATTAAGAATGGCTTTTGAAGAAGTATCTGGAAAAGACCTTAATTGGTATTTTAACCAGTGGTATTTTGGTAGCGGACATCCTAAATTAGAAATTAGTTACGCTTACAATGAAGCTACGCATACTGCTTCTGCTATTGTTGCACAAACACAAAAGGGCGATAAAGTATTTAAGCTTCCAATGAACATAGACGTATGGAATGGCGATACAAAAACACGTCATATGGTATGGGCCGAAAATAAAGTAGACACTTTTAACTTTGCCGTACCAAGTAAACCAGATAATATAAATGTAGACGCCGATAAAATTTTATTGGCAGAAAAAAAGGATACCAAAACGCTTGAAGCCTATGCGCACCAGTACTTTCATGCGGGCAACTTTTTAGACAGAAGAGAAGCGGTAAATTTTATGTTTGATATTGATAATGCAAAAAGTGAAATCGGTAATAAAGTTTTAATAGCTGCACTATCTGATACTTCTTTCAGAATTAGAACACTTGCATTAAGTGCGTTTACAAGACTAGCGTCAAATGCAACTGCTATTAATAAAGCCGTTGAAATGGCTAAAAAGGATCCTTCCCGCCTTGCAAGAGCTGCTGCGATTGATTATTTAGGCATGCAGCACAATGAAATACTGATAGATTTATTTACGACTGCATGTTACGATTCTAGCTATACCGTGGCAGGATCTGCGTTAAGAGCCCTTACAGATATTGATAGTGCAGCTGGAAAAAAAATGACCATCTTACTTAATCAGCAACCGTCAAAAGGAAGATTAAATGCTACACTGATAGAAAACAGTATCCGTTTTGGTGATGCGAGTTCTTATGATTTTATCATGAACAGCTTTAAGGGCATGGGTTTAACCATGGAAAAAATACAGATGACTACACAAATTGCTTTCTTTTTAGGCAAAACAAATGATGTAGCAAAAATCAAAGAAGGTGTTGATGCGATTGTAGACTTCAGAGAATCTATTCCAGAAGCTTATAAGCCGCAGATCTCTCCAATGATTAACAAAGGACTTACAGGGCTTGTAACTAGTTTAGAAAAGGCCGGAAATAAAGAAGCGGCTAATTTTGTAACTACAAAACTACCCGCTCCTAAAAAATAAAATATACTGTCAAGTGTGGTACCTAATTACATAGGTACTACACTTGATTTTGTTGTTACTTTTGCATCGATTGGTGCATCTTGCCCCATTACATTCATGGTGCCTTTTAAGCCGCCAGTGCCTGTTTCGGATTTTAATAACCCTGTTTTAGCATCATAAATACGCTTTAATTTAATAGTGCCCTGCGTATTTTGCTTGATTTCCATTCCATTTTGATTGAGGGTAGTAGCAAGTTTAACGTTGGTTAAAACATTTACGCTAATATCTGTAGCAGTAACCTCTGCAATTACAAATAAAGATTCTGAAGCAGCATCTGGTTTATTATCAACCACACTCCACTGATACGCCGGCTTGATAGAAGCAGCAGGAAGGGTTAAAAAATATTTTGCCTGATCGGCAGTGCCATTGCTTTGTGCAATTAAAGCTTTTAAAACTTCAGAGCCAGTTTCGCTTACTGTACTTACTACTTTATTATTTTCGATGGTGTAGTCTATTTGCTTATTGAGCACTTTTAACTGCTCAGCCGCCATTCGATTTGATTTTAAACTAGCATCTTCTGAATCATAAGATTGCTCATTCCCCATCGCACTTATAGAGCCTGCGATTCTAGTGATTGAAGTCGCTAATTGATATCCTGCGCCAGTTACTGATTTAAGTTCAAAATTTTGATACACTTTAGACCCGTTAGAGAGTTCAATATCCTGACCCATCATAGACATGCTGGTGATATTGTTTGATTCTGTAACTACTTTAAATTTTGTTCCTGCAGGCAGTTTTGGTGCTTGCGCATTTGTTGTAAACGCTGCAACAAATAATGCAGCAAATAGGATTGTTTTTTTCATGTGATTATTTTTTACTGAGTTTGTATTTGATTTTTTTGTTACCAACCCCCGCCAGCGCCACCGCCGCCACTGCTTCCGCCGCCAAATCCACCAAAGCCGCCGCCTCCGCCACCAAATCCACCACCACTGCTTCTTCCGCCACCAAGTAAAGACCCAAGTAACATACCGGTAGCAACATCGGAGTAACCACGGCGTGACATAGAACCTCCACCGCCTCTACCGCCGCCTTTTGCAACGATAATTAAAATAAAAAGTAACATGCCTAAAAAAGTAACGAGTGGTTTACCTTTTGATTTTGCTTTTTTCTCTTTTTTAACTTTGTATTCGCCAACGGCTGCTTTGCTGAGTGCATTAATGGCATCGTCGATTCCTCTATAATAATTTTGCTCTTTAAAAGCAGGTACAATTTCGTTGTTGTAGATAGACGAAGCGGTTATGTCAGGTATGGCGCCTTCAAGGCCGTAACCAACCTCAATACGTACTTTGCGGTCGTTGATGGCTGCAATAATTAGAACGCCATTATTAGTGCCTTTATGTCCAATACCCCATTCTCTAAATAATTTATTGGCATACTCCTCAATGGGGTAACCATCAAGTGTGGGAATTAATACAACGGCAATTTGATTGGAGCTGCTATCGTCGAGCGCCACTAATTTTTGCTCCAGTATTTCGCGTTGTTCTGGCGATAACACACCCGCCACATCGTTTACCAATTTTGGTGGGTTAGGCCGCGGCAAAATATTTTGTGCAAAAACGATTTGCGCAAAACAAGCGAACAATAAAAGCGTAATTAATTTTTTCATGTGCAGATAGCCTGGCAATTATCCAAAAACAATAGTATCGGATAGTTCGTTTTTATCGGTTGCAGCATCATAGGGGAAATGCTGCTTGAGCGCTTCCCCTATTGCTGTAATCATATTTGCTAAACCCTCAGCATAATGAGATTGCTTGTAGGCTGCTAACATTTTTGCTACTTCGGCCTCCCAAAAAGCAGTGCCTACTTTTTCATGAATACCTGCATCCCCAAAAACAGCGAGCTGCCTGTCTTTGATAGCCACATATACCAGTACTGCATTTTTAGCGTCTGTATTTTGCATGCCCATTTTGTAAAACATTTCCTGTGCACGGTGAACGGGGTTCATGAATCTACATTTGTTTTCGATGTAAATTCGGACCTCGCCACTAGTGCGCATTTCTGCGTTTTTAATGGCTTCTACAATACGGGCCTGTTCTGGCTCCGTAAAATAGGACTGTGGCTTTTTAGAAAATAGGTTAAACATGAAGCTTATTGTTCTTATAATTAGAATTTAACTTCTGGTGCTTTTTCTGAACCAGCTTCTGCCTTAAATCCTTCTTTGGTTTTAAAGCCAAACATGCCCGCAAAAATATTGTTAGGGAATGTACGTGCCTTAACGTTGTAAGCAGCTACTGCATCATTAAAATCGTTACGCGCAACCTTGATACGGTTTTCGGTACCTTCTAACTGCGTTTGTAAACCTCTAAACGCATCGTTGGCACGAAGGTTCGGATAGTTTTCTGTCACCATTAACAACTTACCCAAAGCTTGCGATAGTTGACCTTGCGCTGCTTGGTATTGTTGAATTTTTTCGGGAGACAAATCGTTGGCATCTAATTTTACTTGTGTAGCACTTGCTCTTGCGCTAATTACATTTTGTAATGTTGTTTGCTCAAAATTAGCTTCGCCTTTTACGGTGTTTACTAAGTTTGGAATAAGATCGGAACGACGCTGATAATCACTCTCTACATTCGCCCATTTGTTTTTTACTGTTTCGTCTAATGTTACCAATCCGTTATAACCGTTACAACCGCATCCACCTAATAATAATACAAGGGCAGCAATGACAATAAGGGTTAAATTTTTTGTACTCATTTTGTTTGGTTTTTTATTTTATATAGCAAAGTAAGCAAATAGTATGCCACCCCAAATATTTGGGCTTGCCGTTTATCACAATTTAACAGAAATTAAGGGTGCTATGCAGTTATGGCAGCTATTCCGGGTAAAACCTTGCCTTCAAAGTACTCAAGCATGGCACCACCACCGGTAGAAACGTAGCTTACCTTGTCTGTAAAGCCAAAGATGTTAACAGCGGCAACGCTGTCTCCACCTCCTACCAATGAAAATGCGCCTTGTGCGGTAGCAGCGGCAACAGCCACGGCAACCGCTTTGGTTCCCGCCTGGTAATTTTCCATTTCAAAAACGCCCATTGGACCGTTCCATAAAATGGTTTTATTGCTTTCGATAACGGCTGCAAATTTGGCACGTGTAGCTTCGCCAATGTCAAGACCCATCCATCCGTTAGGGATAGACATGCTCTCGCAATTTTTGCGCGCGGTGGTATTAGAAAATTCGGTGGTAATAATAGTATCGACAGGGAGGTGAATGTTTACACCCTTTGCTTTTGCCTTGGCTAAAATTTCTAGCGCTAGTGGCATACGGTCGTC
>CAMDLR010000046.1 GCA_945901845.1 Sediminibacterium ginsengisoli
CCGAATTCACCTACCAACTTATACAGGGTTACGATTTTTACTGGCTATACCAAAACAAAAATTGTAAACTTCAAATGGGCGGAAGTGACCAGTGGGGCAACATCACTACCGGTACCGAACTCATTAGACGCAAAACGGGTGGTGAAGCATTTGCATTTACTTGCCCGCTTATAAAAAAAGCAGATGGTGGCAAATTTGGCAAAACAGAAAAAGGAAATATTTGGTTGGATCCTAAAAAAACAAGCCCGTATCAGTTTTATCAATTTTGGTTAAACGCTTCAGACGAAGATACAAAATGTTGGATTAAAATATTTACACTTTTACCAGTTGCGCAAATTGACGCTTTATTAACAGAGCATGAAGCTGCACCACACTTACGATTATTACAAAAGAAATTAGCGGAATGCTTAACCACTTGGGTGCATAGTGATGCCGATTATGATTTTGCAGTTAAAGCTTCTGACATTTTATTTGGTAACGCCACTACTGAGGTATTACAAAGCTTAAATGAAAACGAACTATTACAAGTAATGGAAGGCGTGCCTACAGCAAAAGTGAGCAAAGCTTCACTAGCTAACGGTTACGACCTTATAGACCTTCTAGTTGAAACTAATATTTTTACAAGTAAAGGAGAAGCCAAAAAAATGTTTGTTGCTGGTGGACTTGGTTTAAATAAAACCAAAATAGCACAAGAAAAAACAAGCGTTAACACAGATGACCTCTTACAAGGCAAATATTTATTACTTCAAAAAGGAAAGAAAAACTACTATTTAATTATTGCCGAATAGTTCGTGTTTAGCGTTATCTTTTTATAAAGCACCAAGCACATTCCACATGGCTTCTGCTAACAATGCATTTCCTTTTCCATTTAAATGTACGCGGTCGGTGGTTAAAATTTTAGACTCCTGATTGTTAGGATTGTTGGCTGTATTATAGTCCATAAAAACTTTACGCACATCAACCAGTGGTACATTGTTTTTAGCACTAAAATCACGAATCCATTTGCTGTATAAATTTAAATCACCGTCTAGCTGATTGCTATTGTCTGTTCTTTCACCAATTACACCAGGCGTACACACCACTACTTTAGCACCCGATGCCTGAATTTTTTTAACAAGGGCCTCATAAAATGGGCCAAACTTCCAATAATCGGTACCTGTTCCAGAAGATGCTTTATGCCACACATCATTAACACCAATATAAATAACAACGATATCCGGATTTTTTGCAAGTACATCGTTTTCCATACGGAGGTACAAATCATATACTTTGTTGCCGCCTATTCCCGCACCTACCAATTCATATTTTTGAGCCTTACCTGCATTTACAAGCATCTGCTCCATCATTTTAATATAACCGCCAGGTTTAGCCCCTGCTTCAGTAATAGAATCACCAAAAAATACAATCTTTTTCTTTTTATCATCTCTAAAAGAGAGTAAAAACAAACAGCCTATAAAAACGGATAATAAGAGTAATTTTTGCATGGGTTTAGTTTTTTGTCCTTTAAATATAAAACATTTGAACAAAGTGAGTACCATTTAGGCGCCCGACGCTAAATTATAGTCTGATTTTGAGGGTTTTAGCGAAAAACGGGTCTAAAATATTTGGAAAATTTTAAGTTGCACCCTATTTTTGCACCCCATTCAGCAATGAATGACAGGATTGCCTGATAGTATAATGGTAGTACGACTGTTTTTGGTGCAGTTTGTCTTGGTTCGAATCCAGGTCGGGCAACCAAATTAAAAAGCCGCAATAAAATTGCGGCTTTTTTTATGCTTTCAAATATCAATTGCAATTCGTACATGCAGCATTGCACAAATACTTTGATTCTACCCAAAACTTTTTATTCAATTTCTTATAAAGAACATAGTACATGTCATTTTTGTAATCCAATACATTGACAAAAACATCTGAAATCTTAAGTTTTTCTACTAATCCAGATTTATTGCTAGAAGCATAAACAGGAATTACAATGTTTGCATAATTGGAAATAAAAATACCTAAAACACTATAGTGTATATAACCTGGCGTAGTCAACTTAATTTCATCGCTACCGCAATTTTCATAAGAATCAACATAAAAATAGCTGCCTTCTTTAGCAATAACATGCACCGTAGCAAGTTCAGCTCTTGAATCAATAGTAGCGATTACACTTCCCCCTGGCTTTACCCTAACATTTGTAGGCGCCTGCTTGTCGGGGTCATTTAGAATAAGCGTAATTGATTGAGCATACGTATTTATAGAATAAAAAGCGAAAAACAAAAAGAGCAACTTTTTCATAGATAAAATTTTTAATTAAGAACCTATTCCTTAGCTTTTGCTATTACTTTTAAAACAACAGGATATGAAACACTTTTAGACAATGAATACCATTTCCCCGAAATTGTTTGACCTACTTTTTTATTCCAATCAGCATCCAAAATAAAGTAGCCAGTTTCTTTCCCATTTACACTTTCTACTATTTTTACATCATCTGAAGAACATAAAAATATTTTTCCTTTACTGTTGGTGTAATAATATTCCCCTATTGTAAAACAAGTAGTTGCACCTCCATAAGGAATTGCCAACTTCATTCGGATTTCATATTTACCAACAAACCCGCTAAAAGTAGTTTGACTTGTCCATATCGTTTGAGCATGAATACCACCTATAGCAAATTGTAACATAAAAAATAAGCGCAACTTTTTCATATATTAATTATTTTTTAACTGCAATATACAATCACTAAGCGCCAATTCCCAATGGGGAATATATAAATTTAATTCCTTTTCTATTTTTTGAGTATCTAGCACCGAATAAGCAGGTCGTTTTGCGGGGGTAGGAAATTGATCCGAATTTATAGCAGTTAATTGACAATCAAGTCCTGCCAATTCTTTTATTTTCTGCGCAAAATCAAACCAAGTAGTCTCTCCAGCATTAGCATAGTGATAAATCCCTTTTATTGTAGCTCCAGCATTGATGGCATTTAATACCTGAATACTGGCAAATGCCAAATCTTTCGCATAAGTGGGTCTCCCCTTTTGGTCTCCAACAATATTTAATGAATCTCTCTCTTTCATTAAACGAATCATGGTTTTTACAAAGTTATTACCATGGCTACTAAACACCCAAGAAGTTCTTATAATAATGGCATCCGGATTAACGGCTAATGCCATTAGCTCCCCATCTGCTTTAGTTTGACCATAAAAATTTATTGGTGCCAATGGACTATCCGTTGTATATGGGCTCGTTGCATTCCCACTAAAAACATAATCGGTAGAATAGGTAATAAATGGTATATTTTTGTTTTTTGCGATGCTTGCAAATACGGCTACAGCTTCTGCATTAATGGTATGCGCCAATTTAGTTTCAGTTTCTGCCTTATCAACAGCAGTATATGCTGCAGCATTGATAATCGCAGATGGCGCAAATAATTCAACAATTCGTTCCAATTCACTCGGAATTGATAAATCCATTGCATGACGGTCTAAAAATATACATTCAAAATTAGGGGTCACTTTTGCAGCTTGCGATAACGCCCAACCCAATTGTCCATTTGCGCCGGTAACTAATATCTTTTGTATCCTCATTTTATTATTTTAGAAAATGCAAATAGAAATATTATTTAGAAATAAATTCTTTAGGTAGCTTAGTCCACTCAATCGGGGGTAGTGATTTAAAATATGCATAGGTTTTTTGTAGTCCTTCTGCACGTGAAACGGTAGGCGCCCACCCTAGTATAGCCGCAGCCTTTGTAATATCTGGCTTACGCTGTTTAGGGTCATCGATTGGAAGTGGCTTGTAAATTATTTGAACAGCAGCATCCGTTAATTTCAATACTTCTTCTGCAAAATCTTTTAAAGAAATTTCGTGGGGGTTACCAATATTTACTGGCATCGAATAGTCACTTAACAATAACCTGTAAATACCCTCAATTAAATCACTCACATAACAAAAGCTTCTTGTTTGAGAACCATCACCAAAAACAGTAAGGTCTTCACCCCTAAGCGCTTGGCCAATAAAAGCTGGCAAAGCCCTACCATCATTGAGTCGCATGCGGGGACCGTAGGTATTAAATATGCGCACAATTCTAGTTTCTACACCATGAAAACTATGGTAGGCTGTTGTAATTGATTCCATAAAACGTTTGGCTTCATCATACACACCTCTTGGCCCAACCGGATTTACATTGCCCCAATAGGATTCTGGCTGCGGATGCACAAGTGGATCTCCATATACTTCACTGGTACTAGCCACTAGTATTCTAGCTCCTTTATCTTTTGCAAGGCCTAAACAATTATGCGTGCCAAGTGCGCCTACTTTTAAAGTTTGAATGGGAATTTTTAAATAATCGATGGGGCTTGCTGGTGATGCAAAATGCAAAATATAATCAAGCGGCCCATCTATGGTAATATGCTTTGTAATATCATGTAATACAAATGAAAAATTAGGTAAGCCTTTTAAGTGCTCAATATTTTTTTCGTCCCCGGTAATTAAATTATCCATGGCAATGACATGAGCGCCTTCAGATACAAACCGGTCACACAAATGTGATCCTAAAAATCCAGCAGCTCCTGTAATTAATACCGTTTTATTTTTCATCATACTATTTATTCATTAAATGCTTGCTCTACCAATACTATAATAGGCGAACCCAAGTTCTTTCATTGCTTGTAATTCAAATAAATTTCGTCCATCAAAAATTAATTTTGAAGGAAGCTTTTTTGAAATTTCTTCAAAATCGGGTGTTCTAAAAACGCTCCATTCTGTTGCAATAATTAAAGCGTCTGCATTTTCAAGTGCAGCGTATTGATTTGATGCGTAATTTATTTTATCTCCCACAACCTGCTTCACGTGGGCAGTAGCTTCTGGATCAAAAGCTGTAACGGTAGCCCCACCATCGAGTAGCGCCTCAATAATGGTAAGTGCTGGCGCTTCTCTGATATCGTCTGTATTGGGTTTAAAAGCCAAACCCCAAAGTGTAAAATGCTTACCAGCGAGGCTGCCATTGAAATGATTTTCCATTACATGCACCAAGTGCATTTTTTGCTTTTCATTAACGCGCTCAACTGCATTTAATATTTTAAAATCATAATCATGCGCTGCCGCAGATTTGATTAAAGCCTGCACATCTTTAGGGAAACAACTGCCGCCATATCCGATACCTGAAAATAAAAAACGTTTACCAATTCTATCATCAGAACCAATACCCCTTCTTACCATGTCAACATCGGCACCCATTCTTTCGCAGAGTTGTGCAATTTCATTCATGAAAGATATTTTAGCAGCTAAAAAAGAATTGGCTGCATATTTTGTAAGTTCGGCACTGGCTTCATCCATATAAATAACCGGATTACCCTGACGCACAAAGGGCGCAAACAAATCACCCATTAATTTTTTTGCGCGATCAGAACTAGTTCCAATAACAACACGATCTGGTTTCATAAAATCATCAACAGCAACCCCTTCACGTAAAAACTCAGGATTACTCACGACATCAAATTCACCACTATAATTTTTTGCGATGGCAGCATGCACTTTAGCGGCAGTACCAACAGGTACGGTACTTTTATCTACAATTACGGTATAGCTTTTTAGCAAATGACCCAAGTCATCGGCTACTTTTAAAATGTATTGTAAATCGGCGTGACCATCGGCACCGGGTGGTGTAGGAAGTGCTAAAAAAATAATACTAGCCCCTTCTATCCCTTGCTTTAAATTGGTGGTGAATTGCAAGCGACCTTCTTGCAGGTTACGCAAAAAAAGTTTTTCTAGACCCGGCTCGTAAATGGTAATTTCTCCGCCAGACAAACTGGCCACTTTTGAAGCATCAATATCTACACAAGTTACTTTGTTGCCTGTTTCAGCAAAACAAGTGCCTGTTACAAGTCCAACATATCCGGTTCCAACAACTGCAATCTTCATAAATTATTTATTTATAAAATTTAAAACGGCCTCTGTAATATACGTCAACTGCTCCGTATCCATTTCGGTATGAATCGGTAATGAAATAACACGGTTTGTTAAATCGTCAGTGGTAGGAAGTAAAGTATCCGGCAAACTAAAGGATGCAAACATTTTTTGTTTGTGCCCTGGCACCGGGTAATAAATCATGGAAGGAATCCCCTTTTCTGCCAAATGCGCAATCAATCCATCTCTATCGCCATCAAATAAAATAGTATACTGATGAAACACATGCGTACTGTATGATGCCGTATTTGGTGTAGTAATGACAGCACAATTTTCAAAAGCTTGGTTGTAAAATGTTGCAACGTTTGCCCTTGCTTGATTGTAGTGGTCTAAATGTTTTAATTTAATATTTAAAATAGCCGCTTGTATACTATCTAGTCTAGAATTACATCCAACGATGTCGTGGTAGTATCTTTTTTCTTGGCCATGGTTGGCAATTGTTTTTAAAGTATGTGCGAGTGCATCGTCATTTGTAAATAATGCACCACCATCTCCAAAAGCACCTAAATTTTTACTCGGGTAAAAAGAAGTGGCACCAATATGTCCCATGGTTCCGGTTTTTTTAACAGTTCCATCTGAAAAAGTATAGGAGCAACCAATGGCTTGTGCATTGTCTTCTATTACGTATAAGTTGTGCTTTTTAGCAATATTTAAAATCTCTTCCATGGGTGCAGCCTGACCGTACAAATGCACCGGAACAATCGCTTTTGTTTTTGGCGTTATCGCTTTTTCTAACAGGACTGGATCCATACAAAAAGTGATAGGATCTACTTCTACAAAAACAGGTTTTAACCTGAGCAGTGCCACCACCTCAGTGGTAGCGATATACGTAAAAGAAGGTGTAATTACTTCGTCCCCTGGCTCAAGCCCAATGGCCATCATCGCAATTTGTAAGGCATCGGTACCATTGGCGCAAGGAATTACATGTTTAACACCCATATAAACAGCAAGTGCAGCTGCAAAGTCTTGAACTGCCTTTCCGTTAATATAAGCGGCGCTGTCGAGTACTGCATGTATGGCAGTATCTACTTGGTCCTTGATTTGAAGATATTGAGTTTTGGTATCCACCATCTGAATGGGTCTCATGTGCCAGTATTTATAGGGTCAAAATTACTGCAAAAAAGCCTTTGTTCATCGGTTTATCGGAACACTTATTCTAGTAGATAAAACGTTGGAATGGGCATTAATTTGTTTATTTGCACTATAAACCACCAAATTTTGCTTTTTCTATACAACCTATTCATTTGGATCTACCCAAAAGCCGCATGGATA
>CAMDLR010000047.1 GCA_945901845.1 Sediminibacterium ginsengisoli
TTAAATTATTTAAACAGGAAACTCTAATCTACCATTTTTACGAAGCATATTTAGGGTTTGCGCTTACCTTTGTGTATGCCTTTTAAGCTTCAATCCAACTACACCCCCTCGGGTGATCAGCCAGCCGCAATTGCACAATTGACAGAGGCTGTCTTGAATGGAGATATGCAACAAACGCTATTAGGTGTGACGGGTTCTGGTAAAACATTTACCATTGCTAATTTAATTCAAAACGTTCAACGCCCAACCCTTGTACTTACCCATAATAAAACCCTGGTTGCACAATTGTATGGAGAGTTTAAACAATTCTTTCCCGATAATGCTGTTGGTTATTTTGTGTCCTATTATGATTACTACCAACCAGAGGCGTATCTACCCACATCTGGGGTTTATATTGAAAAAGATTTAAGTATTAACGAGGAGCTTGATAAGCTGAGGCTTCAAGCAACCGCACAATTATTAAGTGGCCGAAGGGATATTATTATAGTGGCGAGTGTGAGTTGTATTTATGGTATGGGTAACCCAACCGAATATGAAAACGGTATTATTCGAATTCATCAGGGACAGATTTTATCTCGCCAAGCATTTTTACACGCACTTGTAAATAGCTTATACCACAGATCGGTTACCGATTTTGATCGTGGTGCTTTTAGAGTAAACGGAGACACTATTGACATACGATTGCCTTATGTTGATTATGGGTATCGTGTTACTTTTTTTGGTGATGAAATTGAATCCATTGAAAGTATAGAAATCGAAACAGGAAAAAGAATTGAGCCTATGGAGAACGCGGCTATCTTTCCTGCAAACCTATACATGGCGCCAAAAGAAATGCTTCAAGAAATTATTATAGAAATTCAGGATGAGTTGCGTGCACAGGTGGAGTATTTTAAAAATGTGGGAAAACATCAAGAGGCTGCAAGGATAAAAGAAAGGGTTGAGTATGATATAGAGATGATTAGAGAGTTGGGTGATTGTACGGGGATAGAAAACTATTCTAGATTTTTTGATCGACGAAAGCCAGGCACAAGGCCGTTTTGCTTATTGGATTATTTTCCAAAAGACTTCTTATGTGTGATTGACGAAAGCCATGTAACCATACCGCAAATAACGGGCATGTATGGTGGGGATAGAAGTAGAAAAATGAATTTAGTAGAATTTGGTTTTAGACTCCCAAGCGCGATTGACAACAGGCCGCTTAATTTTAATGAGTTTGAGCGGGTGATTGGCCAAACCATTTATGTAAGCGCTACGCCCGGAGAATATGAACTAGAAAAAACAGATGGATTAATAGTAGAACAGGTAGTAAGACCAACCGGATTATTAGACCCCCCAATTGAAGTACGTCCTACAAAAAACCAGATCGACGATTTACTAGATGAAATAGCCATGCAGGTAGCAATGGGCGATCGTGTGTTGGTGACCACCTTAACTAAAAAGATGGCTGAAGAGATGGATCGCTACTTATCTAAAATCAATATTAAATCTAAATACATCCATAGCGATATAGATGCATTAGAGCGTGTGGAAATATTAAGAGAACTAAGACTTGGCGTGATTGATGTATTGGTAGGTGTGAATTTATTAAGAGAGGGCTTAGACTTACCAGAAGTTTCTTTGGTGGTTGTCTTAGACGCAGATAAAGAAGGATTTTTAAGGAACGAGAAGTCCCTAACCCAAACATCTGGACGTGCAGCAAGAAACGTGAGGGGTCGTGTTATTTTTTATGGCGATAAAATCACAATGAGCATGCAGCGAACAATTGATGAAACCAATCGTAGAAGAGCAAAACAGATTCAGTACAACACAGCACATAATATTACACCAACCACTATTGTAAAGTCAATAGAACAGGTAATGAAACAAACAGCAGTATTGGATATTAAAGGATTTAGTCAAGACAATATCAATATACGTACCACCGATGGACTGAATATGGTTGCAGAACCAAATAGTCAATACGAAACGATTCCTCAAATGGAAAAAGCGATTTTGCAAACTAAAAAGCAAATGGAAAAAATGGCTAAGGCGATGGACTTTATGGAAGCCGCGAAGCTACGTGACGAAATGTTTAGAATGGAATTACAATTAGAAAAAATGAAAGCATCCTAATCTATGAATGAGTTTTTTATAGCGGTATACAATGGTTTAATTCAAACAACATGGATAGAAGCTATTGCGGTGATTATGGGCATTGTTTCTGTTTGGTATAGCCGCAAAGAAAATATTTTAGTGTTTCCTACCGGCATTATTAACACAAGCCTTTTTATTTATTTAAGCTATAAAGGACATTTACTAGGAGAAGCCAGCGTGAATTTGTATTATACCATCATGAGTATCTATGGCTGGTATTGGTGGTCAAGAAAAAAAGAAGATCAAGTGACCAACGCCTTACAGATAACCACAAGTAATACTACACAAAGAATACAGCAGGTGTTTGTTTTTATAGGATTTTATGCCATCTTGTTTTTTGTACTAGAATTTTTAAAAAATAATTTTGCACCTGATGCGATTCCTTGGGCAGATGCACTAGCAAGCGCGTCAGCCTATACTGCGATGTGGTTGATGGCAAAGAAGAAGGTGGAAAGCTGGATCTGGTGGATTATTACCAATATAACATCGATACCGCTTTATTTTATCAAAGGCTATGCATTTACAAGTTTTCAATTTATAGTTTTATTAATTTTAGCAATCGCAGGTTTAATTACTTGGAATAAAAAAGCGAAGCAATGAAACCAATTCAAAAAATAGTAGTACTAGGTCCAGAGTCAACAGGAAAGTCCACGCTTTGTGCTGCACTAGCGGCGCACTATAAAACAAATTGGACGCCCGAGTATGCAAGACAGTATTTATCCGAATATGGAACCAAGTATACCTATGATGATTTATTAACCATCGCAATGGGTCAAATCAAAAACGAAGAAAAATCTACTGAACTATTAGAACAAAATAATGCTGACAATAAAAGTCAGGCAACTACAAAGAAGTTAATTGTTGACACAGATATGTATGTGATGAAAGTATGGTGTGAATATGTGTTTAATAATTGTCATCACTATATTTTAGAACAAATCAACCAGCGTAGTTATGATCTTTACTTACTCTGTGATATAGACCTACCATGGACTGCAGACGAGATGCGCGAATATCCAGATGCTGGACCTAGAATTGAATTGTTTACCCTATATAAAGAACTTTTGATCAATCAAAATACCCCATGGGGGATTGTCTCTGGAGTCGGTGCACAGCGCACAGCAAATGCGATTCAATTAATAGAGGAAAATTTGCCAAAAATTTAAAAGCCAAAAATAATACACAAGAGTGCCTGGTTTATACACAATATCTTGCTCCAAATAAAAAATTGTGCATGAACAGGTGGATAAACCCCACTATTTTTTTCTAATTAAATCTCGAACATCTTCGTCTCCTTCTAAATTGTTCATTTCTCTTAGTATTTGTGGATAACGCCACGCAACTCTTTTTGTCATTGGACGTGCT
>CAMDLR010000048.1 GCA_945901845.1 Sediminibacterium ginsengisoli
ACACAACAGGTTGCTAAAAATGTATTCTTGTGGCAGGGCGGAAAATATGATAAATACATTCGCAAACTACCAGAATTTTATTTTACTTTTTTAATTGAACTCATCTGGGGTAAAGAAAGAATTTTAGAAATGTATTTAAATGTGATAGAAACTGGTCCTGGTTGTTTTGGCGTGGAGGCTGTCGCGCAGCATTATTTTAAAAAATCAGCAAAAAATTTAACGCGTGCCGAAGCTGCGATGATTATTGCAGGCCTTCCTAATCCAAAGAAATTCACAGCGCGTCCAATGACAAAAAGAGTTGCATGGCGTTATCCACAAATACTAAGAGAAATGAACAATTTAGAAGAAGATGAGGATGTTCGAGTTTTAATTAGAAAAAAATAGACGGCTTTATCCACCGGCTCGTGCACAATTTTTTATTTGAAACAAAATATTGTGCATAAACCTAGTCAGCTTGTGGATTATTTTCAACTTTTATATTTTCGGTAAATTTTGGTCTATCAATTGAATCGCATTTGCTGTGCGTTGTGCACCTGCTCCAGACACAATCCCCCATGGTGTTTTTTGATTGATCAAAAGTTCTTTGTAGAGAGTAAATAATTCGATTCTTGGACTTGCATCTGGATATTCACGCATTTCATCTGCAGTCCACGGTAAGTCTATATCACAGAGTAAATAAAGATCATAACCACGTTGGTTGATTTGTTCTAAAATATAGTGATGACAATTGTTAAATACATATTCACACCACACTTTCATCACATACATATCTGTATCTATAATTAATTTATTTTCAGATGCCCCGCCTTGATTTTCTTTGATTTTTTGATCCAGTAATTCTATTGATTTTTCTTCATTATTGATTTGACCTTTTGCGATGGTTAATAGATCGGCATAGGTATACTTTGTACCCTGTTCAGATAAAAAATGTCTTGCATATTCTGGTGTCCAAATAGTTTGATAATGCGCGGCGAGTGCTGCACAAAGTGATGATTTGCCTGTTGACTCTGGACCTAGTACAACTATTTTTTGAAGCTTATCCATATTTTTTCGCTTTTTTATCCCAAGTGATTAATCCTGCAATTGCTAAAATTAATAATACAATAAACTGAAAACTTGTAAACGCATACCCCTTAATAAAATAAAGTGGTATCGATGTAATATTTGTGATAATCCACCAGATCCAGCTTTCTACCTTTTTCTTTGCCATCAACCACATCGCCGTATAAGCAGACGCGCTTGCTAATGCGTCTGCCCATGGAATCGCATCTGGAGCAAAATTGTTTTTTAAAAATTCTAGTACAAAAAATAAGATGGCATAAAATCCTATAAAAACTAGTACCTGCTGTATTCTTTGTGTTGTATTGCTTGTGGTTATCTGTAAGACATTGGTGACTTGATCTTCTTTTTTTCTTGACCACCAATACCAGCCATAGATGCTCATGATCGTATAATATAAGTTAACGCTAGCTTCTCCTAATAAATGTCCTTTAAAACTTAAATAGATATACAAAGTCGTATTAATGATGCCGGTGGGGAATACTAAAATATTTTCTTTGCGGCTATACCAAACCGAAACAATACCCATAATCACCGCCACCGCTTCTATCCAGGTTGTTTGAAGTAATCCGTTGTATACTGCTATAAAAAAATCATTCATAATCTAGGATGCTTTCATTTTTTCTAATTGTAATTCCATTCTAAACATTTCATCACGCAGTTTTGCAGCCTCTATAAAATCCATTGTTTTCGCCATTTTCTCCATTTGCTTTTTAGTTTGCAAAATCGCTTTTTCCATTTGTGGAATGGTTTCGTATTGGCTATTGGGTTCTGCTATCATATTGAGCTCATCTGTAGTTCGAATGTTGATATTATCTTGGCTGAACCCCTTAATATCCAATACCGCTGTTTGCTTCATCACCTGTTCTATTGATTTTACAATAGTGGTTGGAGTAATATTGTGTTCTGTGTTGTATTGAATCTGTTTTGCTCGACGACGATTGGTTTCATCCATGGTACGCTGCATGCTCATTGTAATTTTGTCGCCATAAAATATAACGCGGCCCCTTACGTTTCTTGCAGCACGACCCGATGTTTGGGTGAGTGATTTTTCGTTTCTTAAAAAGCCCTCTTTATCAGCATCTAAGACGACCACCAAAGACACTTCTGGTAAATCTAAACCCTCTCTTAATAAATTCACACCCACCAATACGTCAATTACACCAAGTCTTAATTCTCTCAGTATCTCCACACGCTCTAGTGCATCTATATCGCTATGGATATATTTAGATTTGATGTTGATTTTGGATAAATAGCGGTCCATCTCCTCGGCCATCTTTTTGGTTAATGTGGTCACTAAAACACGATCACCCATGTCTACCTGCATCGCTATTTCGTCTAATAAATCATCAATTTGATTTTTAGTTGGGCGCACTTCTATTGGGGGATCTAATAAACCAGTTGGGCGCACTACCTGCTCTACAATTAACCCGTCTGTTTTTTCTAGTTCATATTCTCCTGGTGTTGCGCTTACAAAAATGGCTTGTCCAATCACCCGTTCAAACTCATTAAAATTAAGTGGCCGGTTGTCAATCGCGCTTGGAAGCCTAAAACCAAATTCTACTAAATTCATTTTTCTACTTCTATCCCCACCATACATACCCGTTATTTGCGGTATGGTTACGTGGCTTTCGTCGATCACACATAAAAAGTCTTTTGGGAAATAATCCAATAAGCAAAACGGCCTTGTGCCAGGCTTTCGTCGGTCAAAAAATCTTGAATAGTTTTCTATCCCCGTACAATATCCCAATTCTCTAATCATCTCTATATCGTATTCAACCCTTTCTTTTATCCTTGCCGCCTCTTGATGTTTTCCAACAGATTTGAAATATTCGACCTGTGCGCGCAACTCGTCCTGAATTTCTATAATAATTTCTTGTAACATTTCTTTTGGTGCCATGTATAAATTTGCAGGAAAGATGGCCGCGTTCTCCATGGGCTCAATTCTTTTTCCTGTATCAATTTCTATACTTTCAATGGCTTCAATTTCATCGCCAAAAAAAGTAATTCGATATCCATAATCTACATAGGGCAGTCGAATGTCTATCGTATCTCCATTCACCCTAAAAGCACCGCGATCAAATTCAGTTACAGATCGGTGGTACAAACTATTCACAAGTGCGTGTAAAAATGCTTGGCGTGATAAAATCTGTCCTTGATGAATACGAATAATTCCATTTTCGTATTCTGTTGGATTACCCATACCATAAATACAGCTCACGCTCGCTACAATAATAATATCCCTTCGCCCGCTTAATAATTGTGCGGTTGCTTGAAGCCTTAGTTTATCAAGCTCCTCATTAATGCTTAAGTCTTTTTCGATATATACACCCGAGGTTGGTAGATATGC